>NZ_WASP01000006.1:350447-645262 GCF_009712225.1 Desulfovibrio sp.
CACACCCCCCCGCCCCCACGCACCCCACCCACCCACCCTAACGCCTGGCGCCGCCCGGGGGCGGCGCAAGTCTTTTGAAATGTGTTCTCCCTGAAACGCACTGCTCTGGCAAAGCGTTTTGCCGGGTAAGCAGATTGCGGTGCGATCCATCAGGCTGCCCCACAATGGCTGATGCTCGTTTTCAGGGTTAATTGTTCAAATGTTCCTCTCAATTTTCTGGATGTTGTAAGGAGCCCCCAAATGGCTGACATCACGGTTACTGAACACCTGCTGCTGCACCAGAAGCGTACCCCCCAGGCAACGGGCCAGTTCACCGGCCTTCTGTACGACCTGATTCTTTCGGGCAAAAGCATTTCGCGCCGCATTGCCAAGGCTGGCCTGCTTGATATCCTCGGCGGTACCGGCGAAGTGAATGTTCAGGGCGAGAACGTACAGAAAATGGATTCCATCGCCAACCGCGTCATGCTGTACCGCATGGAACGGTGTGGCGCTCTTTGCGCCATGAGTTCGGAAGAAGAAGCCGATCTTATCCGCGTGAGCAAGGAATTTCCGCGTGGCGATTACATTCTGATTTTTGACCCGCTTGACGGGTCGAGCAATATCGACGTGAACATCAACGTCGGCACCATTTTTTCCATTTTGCGCAGGCCCGAGGGCCACACCGGCGAGGTCAGCATTGATGAAGTGCTGCAGCCCGGCGTAAAGCAGGTTGCCGCAGGGTATATTCTGTATGGTCCTTCCACCATGCTGGTGCTCAGCACCGGGCAGGGCGTGCACGGCTTTACTCTAGACCCCGGCGTGGGCGAATTTCTGCTTTCCCACCCCGACATGCGCATTCCCGAGCAGGGGCATATCTATTCCGTCAACGAGGGCAACTGGAAAAACTGGGACGCCCCCGCGCGTGAGGCCGTAACGTGGTTTCATGGTTGCGAAACTTCTGACGGCAAGCCTTATTCCTCTCGCTACGTGGGCGCGCTTGTGGCTGACTTTCACCGTACGCTTATCAATGGTGGTATCTACATGTATCCGCCTGACGCCAACAAGCCCAACGGCAAGCTGCGCCTCATGTGCGAGGCCAACCCCCTGGCTTTCCTTGCGGAACAGGCTGGCGGCAAGGCAAGCGACGGGCATGGCCGCATACTTGAGCGTGTGCCGGACAAACTGCACGCGCGTACACCGCTCTACATTGGCTCGTCGCTTGATGTAGAGGCCGTGGAAAAAATATACGCGCGGCATGCGGGCAGATAATGTTTCTGGCAGCCCTCGCACGAGTGCGGCGGCTGCCTTCTTGTACCGGCCTTGTGCCGTAAATGGCGAAATGCATGCTGTGTCTTGGAATTGAAAGTTCTTGCGACGAAACTGCCTTGGCTCTGGTTGAAGACGGCAGACTGGTTGAAGCAGTACTGGCAAGTCAGGCAGACGTGCATGCCCTGTTTGGCGGGGTAGTGCCAGAGCTTGCCTCACGCGAGCATTACCGCTTTGTTGGCGCGCTTTTTGACGAACTGATGCGGCGCAGCGGCAGGGCCAATGCCGAGATCGACCTTATAGCGGCTGCGCGCGGGCCGGGCCTGCTTGGCAGCCTGCTTGTGGGGGTTGCTTTTGCCAAGGGGCTGGCCCTTGGGCTTGGCAAACCTTTTCTTGGGGTCAACCACCTGCACGCACATCTTCTGGCTGTGGGCCTTGAGCACGAGCTGCGTTTTCCGGCGCTTGGTCTGCTGGTTTCTGGTGGGCATACCCACCTGTACCGCATGGAATCGCCGTGGGAATGCAGCCTGCTTGGCCGCACTTTGGACGACGCGGCTGGTGAAGCTTTTGACAAGGTAGGCAAATTTCTTGGTCTTGCCTATCCCGGCGGCAAACTTATGGATGCTCTGGCGCGTGCTGGCACTGCCCAGCCCACGTTGTTTCCCCGGCCTTATCTTGATAATGATAATCTTGATTTCAGCTTCAGTGGTTTGAAAACCGCCGCAACCGGGCAGGCCGCTCATTTGCTGGCAGGGCAGGAATGGCCCCGCCCACTGACAGATTTAGCCTATGCGCCGCAGGCTTTGAAGGACTACTGCGCTTCGTTTAACCTCGCTGTGGTTGAGACCCTTTGCGCCAAAACAAAACGTGCACTTGACCGCAACCCTGATCTTAAAACATTGATAATGGCTGGCGGTGTGGCCTGCAATTCACTGCTGCGCGACCGTATCAGCCAGCTGATGCAGGGTAGGGGAGGCGAGGCCTTTATTCCCAGTGGTAAGTTATGCACTGACAATGCGGCCATGATTGCCCATGCTGCATGGCTTTTAGGCAAGAGTGGCTACAGTCATAGACTGAGTATGGAAACCATACCCCGTGGCAAGGCCATACCAAACGATATGCTGTCCAGCTTGTGCTGAAATGGTCAAGAAACCATGCAAAACAAGAGATTGTCTTGACAGAGGGCACATTGGTATCTACTCTTACTCAATACAGAAGCATACACATTAAAGCGCTTCTGTTCGCGTCATTGGTTATAGTGGCTGTGGCGCGACACAAAGCAACGTAAGGAGATAGTTATGGCTGAACAGGTCACTGACGCCACCTTTGAAAGCGTTGTGCTCAAGTCTGATCTTCCGGTTCTTCTTGATTTCTGGGCTCCCTGGTGCGGCCCTTGTCGTGCGGTTGGTCCCATCATCGACGAACTGGCTACCGAGTATGACGGAAAGGTACGCGTTGTTAAAATGAACGTGGACGAAAATCCGGCCACGCCCACCAAGTTTGGCATTCGCGCTATCCCGACTCTTGTCCTTTTCAAAAAGGGCGAAACGGTTGAGCAGATCACCGGGGCCGTCACCAAGGCTGCCCTGAAAGACCTTATTGATGCAAAGGCTCTGGCATGAAGGAATATGATGCCGTTGTCATAGGCAGCGGCCCCGCTGGTATTACGGCCTCAATGTATCTGGCCCGTTCTGGCTGCTCGGTGCTCATGCCTGAGCAACTGGCGGCTGGCGGCCAGATTTTGCAGACTGAAGCCATGGAAAACTATCCTGGTTTTCCCAAGGGCATCAAGGGCTATGAACTGGCGGATCTTTTTGATGCGCATCTGGCCGGTCTAGAGGTAGACCGGCCTGCCGCATCAGTTGAATCGGTAACCGGTTCTGCAGGGCATTTTGTGGTTCGCGCTGGTGGTGTGGATTACGCGGCCAAGACGGTTATCGTTTGCTCTGGTGCGCATCACAAGCCTCTGGGGCTGGAAAACGAAGACAGGTTGCGCGGGCACGGCGTATCGTATTGCGCCATCTGCGACGGCAATTTTTTTCGTAACCAGACCGTCGCGGTAGTTGGTGGCGGAAATTCGGCGTTGGAAGAGTCGCTTTACCTTGCAAAGATCGTAGGAAAGCTCTATCTTATCCATCGCCGCGACGAATTCCGCGGGCATAAGATTTATCAGGATAAGCTTGACGCCCATGGCGACAAGATCGAGATTCTGCGCAGCAGCGTTGTAAGCCAGTTACACGGCGAAAACGAGCTCACAGGTCTTACGGTTAAGGAACTGAAGACCGGTCAGGAACGGCATCTGCCTGTAGACGGACTTTTCGTCTACGTAGGTTATGAGCCTTCCACCGGCTTTTTGCCCGCAGAGGTCGTCCGTGACGAACAAGGCTTCATTATCACCGATACTGAAATGCGCACGAATGTTTCGGGCATTTTTGCTGCTGGTGATATTCGCTCCAAGCTTTGCCGTCAGGTAATCACTGCCGCCGGTGACGGCGCAACTGCCGCGCAGGCGGCGTTTGTATTCTTGGAACAGCTCCATGCATAAAAAACTGCTTCGCTCCCTTTTGCTTGTTATAAGCATGTTTGCGGTATCCGGTTGCGGCATCATCGATATGATATACCTGCCGCCGGCGGAAGATACCGCCCAGGAGGTTTTTGAAGCCGCCAACGACGCCATGAGTGAGAAAAACTACGTGCGCGCCGTGGAGCTGTACAACAAACTTCGCGATACATATCCATTCAGCCCGTACACGGTTGATGCGGAACTGTCGCTGGCCGATGCTTATTACCTTGACGAGGAATATGAACTCGCAGCCGAAACCTACAAGGATTTCGAATCGCTGCATCCCCGTCATGAAGCTATCCCCTACGTTCTGTACCAGACTGGCATGTCGCTCATGAAGCAGTTCCGGACCATCGACCGGGCTACTACAGAACTTAAGGAAGCTTACGACTATTTTGACCGCCTGCGCCAGACCTTCCCCGATTCGCCCTACTCCAAGAGCGCGGAAGAGCACATGCGCATATGCCGTCAGTTGATGGCCGAGCACGAGCTGTATATTGCCGACGTGTTCTGGCACATGAAGAAATACGGCCCCGCTTGGCATCGCTACGAATATGTCATGGCAAACTTCAAGGATGTGCCTGAGGTTGCCGAGCATGCCAAGGAAAAGAGTCTTGCTGCGTACCACAACTACCGCGAAATTCAGTCACAGGAAGTTCGCGAGAATCGTGAAGGCAGCTGGAAGAAGTGGTTTACTTGGCTGTAAACCGATCCAACTGGCCTTACTGAAGTAGATCTAGAAATAACAAACCGGCTGTTTTGTAAAAAACAGCCGGTTTGTGTCGCATTGGGCGGTACACTGCGGCAGGCGTACCCATGGTTGTGGTGCTCCAATAATGCAATACTCCAGCAATTTGGCACCAGCCTGTGCAGGATTGCATGAATACCCCAAAAGCTACTGTCCCCAGTCTTTTTAAACACAATACTTTTGCACGACACAGGATGCGTTATGGATATGCATGCTCACGGTACATACGAAAAAAGCCGCGCCGCCATGTTTTCGTTGCTGGCGGCACTGGCGCTGACCAGCGTCAAGCTTGCCGTGGGGCTTTATACCAACAGCCTTGGTGTCTTGTCTGAGGCTCTGCACAGCGGGCTTGACCTACTGGCTGCGGCCCTTACTCTGGCTGCGGTCAAAATTTCGTCCAAACCTGCCGATTCCCGTCATCCTTACGGCCATGGCAAGGCAGAGAACCTTTCTGCCCTTGCGCAGACCCTGCTTTTGTTTGGCACGTGCGCCTGGGTTGTCTATGAAGGCGTGCACCGTCTGACTTCTGGCGGTAGCACGGTCGTGCCTTCTCTTTGGGGCGTTGGCGTCATGGCTTTTTCCATGGCCATTGATATCAACCGGGTGCGCGTTTTGCGCCGCGTGGCCAAAACTTTCAACAGTCAGGCTCTGGAAGCGGACGCGCTGCATTTTTCCACTGATATTCTTTCTTCCGCTGTAGTTCTTGTGGGTGTGCTGGCTGTATGGCTTGCGCAGGCCATGAATCTGCCCGAACCCTTGAGCAGGGTGCTTTCACAGGCAGATACGGTGGCTGCCTTGATCGTTGCGGCCATAATTTTTCGGGCCAGCATGCACATGGCTTCTGATGCCGTTGATATGCTTATGGATTCTGGGTCTTCGCATGCAAGCGAAGCCATTGTCGGCGCGGTTAAGGGCATAGCGGGTATTTCTGAAGTAAGGCGGGTGCGCGTGCGCACCAGTGGCCCCCAGAATTTTGTAGACCTCACCGTGGGCGTTGCGCCGGGCCTCAAGGTGAGTGACGGTCACCGGTTGGCGCACGAGGCCGAAGAAGCCGTGGCAGCGATTTTGCCGGGTGCGGATGTCACCGTGCACGTGGAGCCCCGTAAGTCGTGCCGCATTGACGAAAATAATCCCTTTGCACTTGTGCAGCTTGTGGCCTCGGAACACGGCCTGGCCGTGCACGATGTGCATGTTTTAAGCGCTGATACCGCCTGCCACATCGAACTGCATGTAGAGCTGCCTGGCCAGATGCCCTTTGACCGTGGCTATGCGCGGGTCAAGGCCTTTGAAGACGCCCTGCGTGAAGCCCTGCCGGGTGTTGAAATTGTGAGCCATCTTGAGCCCAAGGCGCCCAGTGCGGCCCTTGAGCCCGGTGCTTCGGTTTCAGTGCCATTTTCTGAAATGGCCTGGCGTGAGATTCAGGCAGCAGTGGAAAAAGAACCCCTTGCTGGCAAGCCCCATAAATTTTCAACCTACGTGCTGCCAGAGCAGGGCATTTGCATTTCGTTTCACTGCAATGTGAGTGTGGGCCTGTCGGTGGAAGAGGCGCATAATGTCTGCACCCGGCTTGAAAAGCGCATACGGGAGGCTGTGCCCCAGCTTGGGCGTCTGAGCATTCATATGGAGCCCGCCGTTGTTTCAGACAGCGGTAGCAAGGCCTAGGCCGCGCATATTCGCTGTCCGGGCCAACCTGTTATGTAAGCTTGCCGCAGGCGCGCAGAAGCGTGCCTCGCATGGCTTGTCAGTAATGGGGTGATGTTCGGTGAGCGAGACTGCGGCAGTCGTCTGTATCCCAGAATTCTGACGCATGTTATTACCGCCATGCGTGGTGGGCACTTTTCCCACAGCCGTCATTGCGAGCGAAGGCCGTTTTATGCCGTTGCAGCACGCCTTGTAACGGGCTGCAACGGTGTGGTTATTCTGATCTCGGCTAGTCGTTGTTTTCAGATTTCTGCCGGATTTCCTGCTCGTTTTCCGCCTCGGCGTTTTCAGCAGCGCCGGAAGCCACTCGCTGCGGAACGGCAGTTTCAACCAGTATACGCCACAGGTTATCAATGCCAAAGCGATTGCTGGACGAGGTGACCACGGGGCGAGTGCCCAGCAGTTCCTGCCATTCGTTCTGCCGGTTGGCGCGTTCGCGCTGGGTGCATTTGTCAGCCTTGGTAAGTACGGGAACAATGTTCAATCCATTGGTGCGGGCAAAAGAAGCAAGATTTTTGTCGAGCATCTGGGGTTCCAGACGGCTGTCCAGCAGCAGGGCCAAGGCCTTGAGGCTGCTGCATTCCACGAGATACCGCTCAAGCAGGTGCGCCCATTTTTCGCGCTCAGAGTGGCTGGCGCGGGCATACCCGTAACCCGGCAGATCAACCAGATAGAAGTTGTAGGGCGTGACCTTGTAATAATTTACCGAGCGGGTTTTGCCCGGGGTGGCGCTGACCTTGGCCAGTTTTTTGCGGCCAGCCAGAGCATTGATAAGCGAGGATTTACCTACGTTTGAACGCCCGGCGAGGGCAATCTGCGGTTCTGCCAGCGAGATAAGCTGCTCAAGCGTATAGGCTGTAGTTTCAAGGGTAAGAATGGGATTCATAATAAAACCTCATGTAATACTTTAACTTTGAGCCTTGACAAGCAAGCTTGTTTCAGCAAATATTTTCAATTCAGGGCTGAAGCTTTCAGCCAACTTCCGTATAAGGTAGCCGCTCTTGCCGCACTTGGCAAATGACCGGCCTTACAGCCAGCCTGCGCCGGTTTGCGGCGACATGTAGGAGGACAGATGTTTTCTACCACAGACTTTCGCAAGGGTCTCAAGATTGAAGTTGAAGGAACCCCTTACGAAATCGTTGATTTTCAGCACTTCAAGCCCGGCAAGGGTGGCGCCATGGTGCGCACCAAGCTGCGCAATATCCTTACGGGCCGCATGCAGGATATAACCTTCCGTTCCGGTGAAAAAGTCGGCAAGCCCGATCTTGAAACCCGCGACATGCAGTTTCTGTATCGCCAGGAAGACGACCTTATCTTTATGGATATGACCACGTACGAACAGCTGCAAATGCACATCACCACCACCGACGGCAAGGAAGGCTTCCTTAAAGACGGTCAGGAATGCCGCGTGCTGCTGTACAAGGGTAGCCCCCTTGATATTGATATTCCTCTGAGCCTGGTTCTGACTGTTGTTGAAACCGAGCCCGGCGCCAAGGGCGACACTGTCAGCAACGTCACCAAGGCTGCCAAGCTTGAAACCGGTATTTCGGTTCAGGTGCCGATTTTCGTCAACGAAGGCGATCGCATCAAGGTTGACACCCGCACCAAGGAATACCTGGGCCGGGAATGATGACCGGTTCGGGAGGGTAGCCCTACGGACGCCCATAAATTCAGCCGCGAGCTTCTTGGCCTTTTTCTTATCTTCTGGGCGCTGCTGCTTTTGCTCAGCCTGCTCAGTTTTGACGCCAACGACCCCAGCCTTAACCATGTGGTTAGCGGCGTTGTCAAGGTAAAGAACAAGGCTGGTCTATTCGGCGCGTACACTGCGGGTTTTCTGAACGACGTGTTTGGCGTGGCCGCCTATCTCTGCCCACTGATTTTCGGTGCGCTGGGGGCGGCCTACGTTTCTCCTTCGTACAGTCTGCACTGGTCGCGCTGGCTTGGCTTTTTTCTGCTCACCATATGTCTGCTTGTCATTGGCGCTGCCGCAGATGTCACCGTGGGTGACATGTGGGGCGGCGGCATGGTGGGCAACGCCCTGCACATCAACGCCAGCCGTTTTCTGAGCCCTGGCGGCTCGGCCCTTGTGTGGCTGTTTGTCGCCCTTGTGGGTACGCAGCTTGCCGGTAACATTTCATGGTTCAATGTTGCAGCACGTGTGTTGCAATGGGTGCAGGAGCGTATTGCCGCGCGCAGGGGCGAATCTGCCCCGTCTGCCCCTGTTAATGAAAGGCAGCCCGAAGAAGGCGACGGCAAGCGTGGCTGGGCGTTGCGCAACCTGCGTTTGCCTTCCATGGAATTCTGGACACGCTGGCGCGACCGTCTGGGCAATATTCAGCCCACTGCGGATTCTCTGCCCGAAGTGTTTGAAGAAAAAAAATCACGCTCTGCTCAAACTCAGGCACAGGCGGAAGGAAAACGTACGCATCAGACAGATGTGGACGATGATCCCTTTGCTGTGGCGCAGGATTTTAACGGCGTGACCATCTCACCGGTTCTGGATGCGGCGGAAAGCTACAACCAGAACGGCGAAGGCCCCGCTGAACAGGCAAATTACGAGGAAGCGCCAGCATCCGCAGCGCCTGCCTCTGCGCAAGCCCCTGCCGATAAGCCACGTGTTGCCGCGCCTGCGGCTTCTGCCGAGGCTCCCAAAAAGCAGGGTGGCCTTACGGGGTTGCTTGCGGGCATGACTGGCCGCAAGGCCGCCATCCCTCTGCCTGGCCTTGATCTTCTTGCGCCCCCTGCCAAGGTGGCTGGCAATTCCAGCAAGGAAGACCGCGAGGCCAGGGGTAAGGCTCTGATTGCCTGCCTGCGCGATTTTGACATTCAGAGCGAGCTTGTGCATGTCACCCCGGGGCCCGTGGTAACCATGTATGAGGTGCGCCCCGCCCCCGGTATCCGCGTGAGCCGTATCGCCAACCTGAGCGATGATCTGGCGCTCGCGCTCAAGGCCGTGGCTGTGCGCATTCAGGCACCCATTCCCGGTACAGATACCGTGGGTATTGAAATACCCAACGACAACCGTGAAACCGTCAACTTCAGGGAACTGGCAGCCAGCGAGCCCTTCCGCAAGGGTTGCGGCCCTCTGACCATGATTCTGGGCAAGGACATATCGGGCAAGCCCATCATGGCCGACCTTACCCGCATGCCGCATCTGCTTGTGGCGGGCGCTACAGGCGCGGGCAAAAGCGTGTGCCTCAACGGCATTCTCATAAGTCTGCTGTACCACACGCAGCCCAAGGACATGCAGCTGCTGCTCATTGACCCCAAGCGCATTGAAATGGCCGTGTACGCAGACGAGCCGCATCTGGTGCACCCTGTGGTCACGGAAATGAACGAGGCCAAGAACGCACTTGACTGGGCCGTTCACGAAATGGACCGGCGCTACGAGGCCATGGCTCGCCTTGGCGTGCGCAATGTGGCTGGCTTTAACCAGAAGCTTGCCGCCTGCAAAAATGATCTGCCGCCGGACTTTGCCGACCTTGAACCCTTGCCCTATCTCGTTATAGTAATTGACGAGCTGGCAGACCTCATGATGACCGCCGCCCGCGAAGTGGAAACCAGCATCGTGCGCCTGGCACAGCTGGCCCGCGCCGCTGGCATTCACATGATTCTTGCCACACAGCGCCCCAGTGTGGACGTGGTGACAGGGCTGATCAAGGCAAACTTTCCGTGCCGCATATCGTTTCAGGTCACCTCAAAGCACGATTCGCGCACCATTCTTGACCAGGTGGGCGCTGAACATCTGCTTGGCAGGGGCGACATGCTCTTCAAGCCCAGCGGTGGCCGTTTGCAGCGTCTGCACGGCCCCTTCCTGAGTGATGAAGAAGTCGCCAGCGTTGTAAGCTACTGGAAACGCCAGCTCAGCCCCTCATACAAGGTCGATTTTGCCCAGTGGGGGCTCGACTCTGGCAACGGCGGCGGCTCTGGCGGTGGGGGCGATGCGGCGCAGGACCCCTTGTATGGTGAAGTACAGGCCTTTGTGAGCGAGCAGGGCCGCGCGTCCATTTCGCTGGTGCAACGTCGCTTTAAAATCGGCTTTAACCGGGCCGCCCGTCTGGTTGAGCAGCTTGAACACGATGGCATCATCGGCCCGGCAGACGGCAGCAAACCGCGCGCCGTGGTCAAGTAATAGCAACATTCGGCACAACTGGCGGCGTATGCCGTGGAGGTGTTATGCGTATAAACGGCATGTTGGCCCTGGCAGTCGGGCTGGTACTTTGTGTGGCAACCGCTGCCCAGGCTTCAGATATAGCCAATACCATTCAGGCGCGGTATGACAAACTGCGCACTTTTTCCGCCACCTTTGAGCAGACCCTTACCCACAAGGAAAGCGGTTCGGTAGAAAAGCGGCAGGGTAACCTGCTGTTTCAGAAGCCCCTGCTCATTCGCTGGCAGACAGACAAGCCCCACGAAGAAACCCTGGTGGTGACCAGCAAGGAAATTTGGGATTACCTTGCTGACGAAGAAATTGCCTACCGTTATCCCCTTGAACTTGTGCGTGATTCGCGCAGTATTATTCAGGTGATTACCGGCCAGGCCGCACTGACCAAGGATTTTGACGTGAAAGAAGACGGGCAGGAAAACGGTCTTGCCAAGCTGCATCTGTACCCCAAGGAAGCCGCGCCGCAGATGGTTGAAGCTCTGTTGTGGGTCGAGCCTGCCACCGGCTACATCCGCAGGGCCAGCATTATCGACTTTTACGGCAATTCTAACGATGTGCGCTTTACGCAGTTCAAGCCCGACACCTCGCTCAAGGCCTCTGACTTTACCTTTACCGCGCCCAAGGGTGTGGAAGTGGAAGACCGTATTGATCGCAAGGTGCAGGAACGGGAACTCTTCAAATAGATTTGCACGGTTACGCAAAAAAGGCCTTGGTGTTAGTACCAAGGCCTTTTTTATTTGTGGGAGGCCGTTTTCAGGCGCAGAGCATTTTGAAAATGGCAGTGGCGTCCTTGTCCACAACGGGAAAGGAAGTTTGCAGTTCTTCTGGTACGCTCACAGGTTTGCCGCTGACCATATCAATGAAAACCCACTGGGTTTCAGCTTCGGCCAGCAGGTTTTTTTCTTCCGTATTCCAGAATACGTAACGGCGTAAGCTGCGTCGCGATGCGTATGAGGCTATCCATGTGGCGGCAGTGACCACATCCCCCAGAAAGGCGGGGCGCTTGTAGGTGATGGTGTGCTGGCGCACAACCCAGCCCTGGCTGATGCTTTCATAGCGTTCCATGGGCCAGCCGCATACCGCAGAGTGGGCCACTGCCACGTCCTGCATCCAGGCCACGTAGCGCAGGTTGCTGACGCGCCGCTGCATGTCTATGTCGTCCTGCCCTATGACAATCTGCTGCGTATATATGTTGATTTGAGCCATATGTCCTCCGGAAGCGTGATGGCGCAGAACATACGCCCTGAATGCAAAAAATAAAAGACACGCGGGCTTGCATACATTGCCCGCGTGTCTTTTGCTTTACGGAATGCCGCTTTACCGGCGTGGAATGTTTTTGGGCTACAGCTGAATGGTTCTATGCATAGCTTTGGGCCAGGGTATCAAGCACCGCCGCAGAAAGGTGTCGTGGGTGGGCTCTCAGACTTGGGGAAATTCCCCATTGCTGCAATACGTTCAGGGCCATGTTCTGTGCGGCTTCAAAACTTTCGCTCACCGGCGTGGAGAGAGGTGCTGCCAGTGTCATGGCCGCGGGCTGCACGCCAATAAGAGTACATTGCTCGGGCGCAGTGCCGCGCAGGGCGGCAAGCCCCATTACCTCCGAAAAACTGTTCTGGTGTGGGCCTATCTTTTGTGCCGTGAGGTAGGCAGGCACGTTGTCGCGCTGCAGCAGTTCTCCTGGTTCAAGGCCAAAATCCACCGCATCCAGCACCAGCAGCCTGTCGGCGCGTTCCACAAATGTCAGCAGGGTTTGCCCCTGCGTACCGCCGTCCACCACTTCCACATTTTCTGGAAAATCCCAGTGGGCGTAGAGCCTTTGCGCCAAAAGCACGCCAAAACCCTCGTCGCCGTACAATATGTTGCCAAGACCAAGAATGATGATCTGTTCCATGCAGGTTCCCTTGTTAAAGGGGGGCGACCGCGGTGGGCCGCCCTGGAATTATGCCGTTGCGCTACGGCTTGCGACGTTCGCGATAGCCGCTGAACATGGACGAAACAAGGGTGGTTTTGCCCATGATTTCTTCGCGTATGACCATGTACAGGTGCACTGTCACAAAGGTGATAAGCAGCAGCATGCCCAGGCGGTGCAGGCTGCGGGTCATCTGGCCGTTGCCGCCAAACCAGTTGTTTATCCAGTCCTGCACAAAGGTAAAAAAGTGGATAAACGGTACGTGGCTATCCTGAGCGTACATGCCAAGGCCCGTCAGCATGATAACGAGCATAAAAATCATGCCCGTGCCCATGCCGATCTGCGCCAGCGGATTGTGGCCGACATGCGCGCCACATTCCTTGTTCAGGAAGAGATACCAGCGTACGTCCTGCCACAGGTCGTTCCACCAGTCCTTGCTCCACACAGGCATGATGATGAGCTCACGCGAATAGCGGTTGCCCCACACCAGACCGTAAATATAGCGCAGTACGGTTGAAATGATCAGCACAAAACCCGCAATAAAGTGCGCCATGCGGGTGTAGCCCATGTAAAAAGTGTTGTAAGGCTCGCCCGTGACAGAAAGCCAGGGTTTGCCAATGATGTAGCCCGTAACAATAAGCACGCATACGCAGGCCACCATAACCCAATGCCATATGCGGATGGGCAGCTGGTATACGTAAATGCTTTTGCCCATGGGCATTTGCGGCAGCAAATGTTGTTCGCTCATGACGTTCTCCCGGCGGAAGGCTTGTATTCCGCGGCTCGGATTGCCCGAACGCTAGAAGCAGTTGTCTGTTCTCACTGATAACAGCTCTGATCCATCCGGCCCGATAATGTGCGTGGAGCAGGCCAGGCAGGGGTCAAAGCTGTGCAGGGTACGCAGGATTTCAAGAGGCTGGTTGGGAACCGCCATCTTCGTACCCATGAGCGATGCTTCGTAGGCGCTGAGCTGTCCGTCGGGGCTGCGGGGCGCACCATTCCATGTGGTGGGAACAACACACTGGTAATTCTGTATTTTTCTGTCCTTGATGGTAACCCAGTGCCCCAGGGCACCACGAGGGGCCTCGGTAAAGCCCACGCCGCGAAGGGCAGTGGTAGGCCAGCTTTCGGGTTTCCACATCTTGGTATTGGCCGTGGTGCGGTTGCCATTTTTAAGGTTGGCCACAAGCTTGTCGTAAAAATACCGCATCTTGTCTGCCGACCATGCCAGTTCGAGCGAGCGGGCGGCTATGCGGCCAAGGGTTGATTGAAGGGCTGCAACCGGGGCCTTGGCCTGGCCGAGAAAGTCATCAATGAGACCCTTGATTTCGGGATCTTTTTTGGCGTAGCCCACCAGCAGGCGGGCCAGGGGGCCCACTTCCATCTGATGGCCGCGCCAGAGCGGTGTTTTGATCCACGAATACCTGTCACGTTCGTCCACCTGCTTGAGATCCGTAGGCGTTCCCTTGATGTTGGGGCCTGGGGCATAGTTGGGCTCTGTCACACCGTCAAAGGGATGCAGGCCGGTTTTGCCGCCTGGGTAGGGCTTGTACCACGAGTGGGCCACGGACTCCTGAATTTCTTCTGGATTGCGTAGGTCAACGGGCAGTACTTCATTGAAGTTGCCGTTGATGATGGCGCCACGCGGCAGCAGCAGGCTTTTGTCCGAGTAGTCGTTGGCGATGTTGGGGATAGCACCGTAAGAAAGTACGGAAAGCTTGGAAAGCCCGCCGCCGATTTTCAGCCAGTCGCCGTAAAACGCGGCAAGCGCCAGCGTGTCGGGTATGACCACCTGCTGGGCAAAGGTGCGGCAGCGTTCGATGAGCTGCAACACAAGCTCCAGCCTTTCCTGATTGATCACGTCAGCTGCGCCGTGTGCGTCAAGATTGAGCGAGCAGGGCACACCGCCTACCAGCCAGTTGGGGTGGGGATTTTTGCCGCCAAAGATGGTGTGTATCTGCACCATGTCTTTCTGGAAATCGAGCGCTTCCAGATAGTGGGCAACCACCAGTAGGTTTGCTTCGGGCGGCAGCTTGTAGGCCGGGTGGCCCCAGTAACCATTGGTAAAAATGCCCAGCTGTCCCGATTCGATAACGCGGGTAAGGCGGTCTTTGATGGACTTGAAGTAACCCGGCGATGAATTGGGCCAGGGAGTGAGTTTCTGCGAAAGCTCTGAGGTTGCCTTGGGGTCGGCCTTGGCGGCAGAAACCACATCCACCCAGTCAAGACCGGCCAGATGGTACAGATGCACCAGATGGTCATGGTACATGAGGCATAGGTGCATGATATTGCGGATAATATTGGCATTGTCGGGAATTTCGATGCCAAGCGCGTCTTCTACCGCATGCACCGAGGCAAGGGCGTGCGTGCCCGTGCAAACGCCGCAGATACGTTCCACAAAAGCCCATGCGTCGCGTGGGTCGCGGCCTTTGAGGATGATTTCAATACCTCTGAAAATGGTGCCGCACGAAACAGCGTTGGTGATGACGTTGCTGTCGTCGAGGTTAACCTCGCAACGTAGGTGCCCCTCGATGCGGGTAACCGGATCAACAACAACGCGGCGGCCAGAATCCTTAACGGCATAACCCTGTGAAGTCGTATATTCGTAGGCCATGGGGTATTTCCTCAGCTGTTGGAGTCGGTGTCAGAGGTTCCCTTGCTGTTTTTGCAGGCGGCATGGCGCACCATGCTGGCGACGCCGTGCGCTGCCACGCCCGCAGCCACGCCCGCCACAGCGGCAACGCCAACGGTTTCAGCCGTTGCATTGGTGCCCATGTGCGGGATGGTGGTTATGCGGTCATAAAACGATCCCTGATCCCAGAAATTCTGTTCCGAACAGCCGATGCAGCCGTGACCAGACTGAATGGGGAAGGAAACGCCGTTGTTCCAGCGTGTGGAGGGGCAGGCATTGTATGTGGTGGGGCCTTTGCAGCCCATCTTGTACAGGCACAGGCCAGCGCGCGCGCCAGCATCGTCCCATGATTCCACGTACTCGCCAGCGTCAAAGTGCGCCCTGCGGTAGCAGTGGTCGTGCACGCGTTTGCCGTAGAACATTTCGGGCCTGCCCTGTGAATCGAGAGTGGGCAGCCTGTCGTAGGTGATGATGTAGGTCAGGATAGAGCTCATGACCTCAGGAATGGCCGGACAGCCGGGAACCTTGATTTGAGGCTTGTTGGGAAAGAGCTTGTGCAGTGGCGTGGCACCCGTTGGGTTGGGGTGGGCAGCCTGTACACAGCCCCACGAGGCGCATGTTCCCCAAGCCACCAGGGCCTTGGCATTCTCCACGCCGTCCTTGAGCTTTTCGTAAAAGGGCTTGCCCGCGTCAATGCAGTACATGCCCTGGCCGTTGAGGGGCACGTTGCCTTCCACCGCCAGAATATACTGGCCCTTGTATTTATGAATGGCCTCTTCATACGCAGCGTTGGCCTGATCGCCAGCGGCCGCCATGATGGTATCCTGATAATCCATCGTGATCATTGAGAGCACAATGTCGGTCGCCAGCGGGTGGGCTGTGCGCAAAAATGATTCAGTGCAGCATGAGCAGGAAAGCCCGTTTATCCAGAGCACCGGAAGCCGGGGTTTTGTTGACAGTGCCTGTGCTATTGCCAGATCTGCGCCGGGGCCAAGGCCCAGAGCTACTGCGGTAAGTGCACAGAATTTCATGAAATCTCGGCGGCTGACACCACGATTACGCAAGGCTTGTTCGGTAGTTTCGAGATGAGCCATAAGTACCTCGAGAAGAACATGGTTGCAGGGTTTGGATGCACAATATCCAAATACTTAAAGCGCTCCTTTTAGTTCAGCGTATAGCATGTGCAGGCTGTTTGCTGCACTATAGCCTATAAATGGTTACAAGATACTCTTCTTTACGTTGGTATTGTTCAAATCATTCATAACGTCAACAAGAATGTCGGTCTGGTTGCGCAATTCGCCCAGAACAGCCGTTGCCTGATCCATGGCGGTTGCGGTCATAAGGGCAAGACGGTTGATGTCTTCAAGACTTCTGTGGATGGTTTCACTTGAGGCCGATTGCTCCTCAGAGGCCGTTGCAATCGATTGGGCCTGGGAAGTGGATTCTCTGGCAAGCTTTACCAGTTCCAACAGGGCATCGCCCGACTGCCGGGCAAGCAGCGTGACAGACCCTATGGTTTCTGCTGTCTGCCCTACATGACCAATGTGCTTGCGTGTGCCGCTCTGGATTGCATGAATTGCCTCACCTACCTCCTTTGTGGCTGTCATGGTTTTTTCGGCCAGTTTGCGAACCTCGTCGGCCACCACGGCAAAACCACGACCGGCGTCGCCTGCCCGTGCCGCTTCAATGGCGGCGTTAAGGGCAAGTAGGTTGGTTTGATCTGCAATATCACTGATGACATTCAATATCTGGCCTATGCCCTCGGCCTGCTGACCAAGAACACCCATGTCAACCTTCATGTCGTCAGACTGTTTTTGCACCTGCGCTATGGCGGTAATGACGTTTTCAACCACAGACGAACCCTTTGTTGCCTGCTGGTGAGAATTGTCTGCCGTCTGGGCGGCATCGGCGGCGTTTTTGGCTACTTCCACAACCGTAATGCTCATTTCCTGCATTGCGGCAGTGGTGTTTTCCAGCCGGTGCGACTGGGTTGTTGCACCTTCGGTAGACGTTTGCACCTGCTCCGAAAGAGCATTGAGGGCAATATTGAGCGATTCAACAACCCCCTGGATCTTGTCTACAGCGGTCATAAGGGTCTTTGCCCTGGCGCTGGTGGCCTGCTCGGCCTTTTCTGCTGCCTCGCGGCACTGGTCAGCTACTTTGCCTTTTTCTTCGGCCATATTCTGCAGATGTTGGGCTGCCTGAATTTGTTCCTTGAGCCTCCTGACCATTTCTCGCAGCACGTTGGCAAGACCGCCAATTTCATCGCGCTGGTCTACGGCCAGCGCCGCGTCAAAATCGCCCTGTGTAACGCCCTGAGCATAGCGCAGGGTTCTGCGCACAGGTCTGCCAATGGTGACGCAGATTCTCCACCCCAGCAAAATGGTAAAACAGGCAACAAGTAGTGCGCCAGCGCATGAAACCACAAGCTCCTGTCTGGCAGACCGCACATCGGCTCTGGCAATTTCAAGCTGGTGAGCGCCCCACGAGTTTTCTACATCCATAAGACTGTCAATGCGACGGGTAGAGGCCGCAAACCATTCTTGCGGTTCCACATCAAGGCTTGATTTCTCAAGGTTGGCGTAAGCCGTATCACGAAAACGGTTTACCTCGTCGTCCATGGCCTTCAGCTTGCCTTGCAGCATGTTTTGGGCCTGAGCCCCGCCTAGTTCTGCAAAGGAATGCAGATAGGTATTTTGCGCGCTGACCCTATACAGCCAGTCGCGGTACAGCTGTTTGCTGAACGTGCCCGCAGAAAAAGCCGCGTTGAGCGTGGCACGTTCCTGTCCGGCGATTTCCTTGCCATGCACAAGTTGCAGTATGGATGTGAGAGCCTTGTGGCTGAGTTCGTTAAGCCCTGAAAAAGCGTTTATGAATTCGTTTATGCTGTTGCCATAAGCGGAGATGGCCTGGAGTGCGTCTATTTTAATATCTCTGGCAGCAGAACGGGTATTTGCAAGCGCTGCAAACGTGCTGGTTGCAGAAGAAAAAACAGGCGCAAGTGTGCCGTTTTCTTTTGTATCTGCTTCGGCAAGTTTGGCGGTAAACAGCTTGTAAGCCGCATCGGATTTTTTGATCTGCTCAGGAAGTTCAACGGCAAATTTTTTGCCATGACTGCCCAGATAACCTGCTGTGTACCCTCGTTCCTTTTGAAGTTCGTGTATCAGTTCACCCGCAGAAAGGCTCACAACCAGGGCGCGCTCGACAAACTTGAGCTCGTCTATGTCCTTCCAGCGTTGAATGCTTTCAACAGTGACAAGAAACAGAAATGTTGCCATCGGCAAAATGAGCAATAGGCTGAGTTTGCGGGCAATGTTCAGGTCTGCAAGCATGGCGACCCTCCTGAGGAATATTTCTGACTCAAGTTCAAACTATGCTGGCAAGCTTCTGTGGATGATTGCTTTTTAAACTTTCCATCCTAGTGAGATGGATTATTGTTATAGGTATCATAAAAAAAACAAATAACAACCACCTTATAAATATGATTATGGCTAACATAATGTTTGCATTGTAAATAATTGTAATAATCTGAAATAAAAAGATTTTTATTGGGATGGAGGGGTGCTGTACATCTAGATAATATGTACAAACTGTTTTTGTGGTTTGTCATGAACTGTTTAGAATATTGCTATATTCACCTAACATTATGGATTTACAGTTGTTAAATTGTAAAAATATTTGTTAAAAAATTCATTTGTTACGCTGGCATGGTGCAATGATTATATCGTGTGATTTAATTTTTTTTTGTATTACCTTGGCAGTTTTGCTTAAAGGCGCAATGAGCGCGTTTGAGCAGTTTCAAATTCTCCGGATATGACCAATGGTGATGTGAGGCATCGCGATGATTCTATTCCTGTATTGACTCATGCCGCGTCGTCATTTTCTGCTGGGTCAATGCGCCAAAGATCTATGTCTCTTTTGCCTTGGAAGGCGGAGCCGTGAGTATCTGATTTTTCCGCGCTTGTGTGAGAAATATTTTTAAGTCAGTCAGAGACAATTTTTTAAAACAAAAAAAAGAATACATACGTATTATGTGTATTATGCTGGCTAATAGTGAAATGAACATGATTATATAATAGGTGTAAAAATGTGTAACAGCTCTTGAATTATTACCAGCAATGAAAATGATGCAGCTGCATATTCAAATTTTCTAAAACAAATATTCATAATAAATATTTGCTTATTTTTTATATATTATGTGTTGCGTGTATTTTTTTTGGCATGAGCTTATACAAGAGTACACCTCTTATAAGAATATTCATTCTCCGAATTAAACTCCCAAAGACATTTTTTGTCAGATATGCTATAAATCCAATGAACTGACAGCACAGATGAACGGTATCAGCCCTGAGCGGTTGCGCCCGCTCTTGTCTGTCAAATCAGTGCCAAGCGCACTGGTCTTGCACAACATTGTCCCCATTTCAAAACAGGCAACAATCCTTAAACAGGGGAGCATTATGAGCATGTTTCGCTTTTTGAACGGCAACAAGCGCCATCTTTCTACATCTGAGGCCGCTTGCGGGCGTCGGTCTAGTGCGGTTGCCGTGCTTGGCCTGTGCTGCCTGATGCTGTGCCCGGGCACTTCGGTCTTTGCCGCATCCCGCACTGTGGGAGAATTTACCGTAGATTTGCCTGCAGGCTGGAAAACGATCGAAGAAGGGGCCGGCCTGTTATTCACCTCGCCCAAGGATGACTGCAGTATCTCAGTGATGCAGAAAGACTGCTACAATGGTGAGCTGGATCTGCTGGCCAAGGCCTCTGCCAGTATTACCAGTGGTAATGACCTGCGCACCCTGGGTGAAGGCAAGGGCGTGGTATTTGCTGACAGGCACGCCCGCTACTGGGTGGGGCTGCTGGACGACAAATATATGGAAGTATCGGTTGAACACAAATGTCGTGGGGCGGGGCCGATCATCAAAAGTCTTAAACTTGCGCCCAAGGCCAAGGATGCCGCCGCACTCGATAAGCTGCTGGCTCTGGTCCACAGCGCTGAAAACGCCAAGTGGCTCGCAACAGGTGATCGTGCCGACGATGCCAAGGCTGTTGAACCGTCAGACCCCACGGGTGAAAAGCCCAACTTTGCCGCCCTGAGCGACGGCCAGCCCGCAGCCGAAGCGCAGGAAAAAACCATTCCCACTGGCTGGCGCACAACGCACACCGGCGTGTGGGCAATCTATGACAAGCCCGAAGAAAATGTTTGGGTTGCCGTAGGCACGTACCCTCTTAAAAAAGACCCCGAGGGCAAGTGGGTAGCATCCCTCATAGAGCTTGCGCGCAAGCTTGGCGGCATCAATATCTCTCCCGGTGAGGGTATGGTTGATTTTATGACGCGCGAAGGGGCCTTGGGTTCAATGCAAACCACCGATGCCAATGTGATTGTTGAATTGTACTTTCCTGAAGAGAATGACGGCCTTTCCGAATTGCGAGATGCGCTGCATTGATGCGTGCGCATGCTGAGCACGTACTTCCTGATTTTTCAGCATATATTTTGAGGAGCCATAAATGCGAATGCTCAAACCGTGTGCGGTATGCCTGACGGCCCTGTTGGCCTTTGCGCCATCTATGGGGCAAGCCGCAGGCATTGTTCTAAAGAACAGCATGAACGCTGACATAAAGTCGGTTTTTTGTGTGGGCAATAATGGCGAGAGGCTTTCTGTTGTCGAGGGGCTACCCAAAAAGTCGTCCAAAACCGTTGCCGCAGCAAAATTCCCCGAACATTCGTGCACACGCATTGGTGTGACCATGCAAAACGGGGCAGGGTGGCAGTATTATCACGAACCTGAGCCGGGTTCGGCCAGAGAGATCGAATTTTCACTGGATTCCGCAGGTCAGCACGATACCCGCAAATATCCCTCTATGTTGATTACCTTACCTGGCAACGATGCATACGTAGCCCCTGCGGGCGTGCCCATGTTTATTTTTACGCAACTGATGAGCAAGGGCATGGATCAGACACGCTGGAAGGAATTTGCCCTTCCCGGCTATGAGTCACTAAAGGAACCCGGCACGTATGCAGTGTGTTTTGCGGACCAGTCGTGGAATATTGGGCAAGGCGGCCTTAAGTTTAGCGGCAAGGGTGGAACCCTGGAAACAGTTTCCATGTCGGCGCCATTTGCCAATACAACCTTGGGAGCCGCATTTGATGACCTGAAAAAGAACGGCTGGCTGCCCCTGACGCTTGAAGCCAACGGCCAGACCAGCGTATTCAACCCCGAGGGCGCTGCCATGGCTCCCCAGGAAACAGGCGCTGATTGCCCACAAACCAGCGACGCACTGTGGCAGGCTTTTGAAACACAGTTTGTGAGCAGCACCGAAAGTACAGACAAACCCGTGCGGCTCGTGCTGGCCCGCGAGGGGCTGACCCTTGCAATAAATCTGAACCTCGATACGGCGCTGGCTGAAATAACCCTTGCGCAAGCACCAGTCGTGACGGCAAAGCAATAGGTGAAACAGCCATTTTTGGGGTAATTTATTTGCTTGTGATGATTGCAGATGCACATTTCATTTATGTGCATCTGCTTTTTATTTCAGGTAGTTGCATGAGAATATTGTAGTGTTTTTGTGTGAATAATAATTGAAGCTACTCTTTAATAAAAAATTCTGAAACACTTTATCTTTCATATTTTTTTTGAATAATTGTTCGTAGTAACAAGCGGTACCAAGCAGCGGGCCCAGATATGTACGACAGCAGGGCACGTATACACAAAACCGAATTGCACGGTGGTCAAGATGGGTAATAGAGTGTTTGCCAAAATACTGATCATTGAAGATGCACCCCTGTTACGGTGACTCTGGGCGATCATCTGCGCGACAGGAGATTTGAATGCGTTATTTGTGCGTCACCCAGTAAATGCAAAAAAGTGGCTTATACGTCATGGAGACGGTATAAGCCACTGTAGCTGTTGCGTGCAGGTTTTACAGACCGCCGCCCCCGCCGCCACCAGAGCCGCTACCCGCGCCGCCCCCGCCAGAGCTGAAACCACTGGCGGATGAGGTGCTGGCGGCCGCAGATGAAGCACTAACGGCGCTACCAAAACCATTGGAAAAATCGCTCCAGCCGTCATGCCCGTGCACCAGTGCCACATCAACGCCGCTGTCTTCCAGCGCTGCTGCCTGTAGCTGGTCGGCAAACCTGTTGCACCATGTTTTTTCCAGCCCCAGCACAAGCGCATAGGGCAGCAAACGGCGAAACACCTCAGGTGTGTCTTCCGGCCTTTCGTCTTGCGCGCCAACTTGTTCCATGCGCGGCAGTTCCGCCGTACGCATGTACATGGCAAGGCCTTCAATTTCATCAAGCACGGCGCGAGCTGCGGGGCTTGGCGCCTTGATGATGGCTGTGAACACCAGGGACGTGATTATCATGAGCAGAAACAGTAGCCACTCCAGATCATAAAAGTAAAACTGAAGCACAAGCGCAGTTATTCCGGCCAGAGGAAAAGCTTCAACTCCCAGAGTTGCCAGCAGGGGTCTTGACTGCTGTCGCATGAGCAGCAGGGGGAGTACCAGAGCTGAGAAAAAAGCCACGCACACGGCCAGCAACAACAGGGTTAATGGCAGTTGCGAGCTATCTGGGGTGAGCAGTGCCGGATCAACCTCCCATGAGCTGGCAACAAAGGCCAGCGGAAGCACCAGAAAGCAGCCGAGCACAGCAACCCAGGTGTTCAGCTGCCATGCGCCCTTGAAGTTTTGCTTCAAACTTGACGTGGCGGCGTTGAAAATGGTGCGGATATCTTCATCCTTGGGTCGCAGCAAAAATTTTTTGGCCTTGCCCGTGGTGCGCGCGAGCTCCCGGTACACGGTCTGTTCTTCCGCGCTCAGCTCACCTTTGCGTCCGGCTGTTCCTTCGGCCAGTTCCAGCGTGTAGGTCTTTGCATCTGCCTTGCTGATGCGGCACAAACCCTTGAAAGCCAGCCCCAGAAATGTGGCGGCAAGCCCCCGTCCTGTGATGCGGGCAGATTTGTACAGATACTCCACAGCCAGTGGTGAGAGGGATTGTGGCGTGGCCCCGGAATCCATTTTTTCCCCCCACAGGGCCGTTTTGGGCGGGTAATAGCGGGGAAAGATGGCCCCCTTGGCCGGGTCTATGCCAAGCCGGTGCCAAAGCAGAAAGTAATAAAGAAATACTGCGCAGAATGACAGACCCATCGCTGGCAGACTGGGGCTCTCGTACAGCACCTCAAAGAGCAGGCCCCGCGACCTGATGGCTCGTTCTTCTTCCTGCCGGGCTTTTTCAAAGGCTTCGTCCTCGCGTTGTTGTTGCTGGGCAAGAGCAATCACTGGGTCTGTTATGCTCGCCTTGTCAAAGGCCACAGCCACCGTCAGCTGCGAATCTGGCTCAAGCGGGCTGGTAAGGGTAAATGCGGCCTCGTTGGCTTGCGGCCTTGTAACGCTAATATTGCCGCTCTCCCTGGAGCCAGCCAGTCCCGCCCATGCGGCGGTTTGCTGCACGGCCACACCCTTGGGCAGGATGATGCGGCAGGCTGCTTGCTTGATGGGAAAACCCCAGACGCCCGTGGCGTTCCAGTTGAGCTCGCCGTTGGCTTCGTAAAAGCGCAGATGCAGTGATGTGTCGTATTCAAGCACAAAGCGGTGCACGCCTGTGGAAAGGGGCTGCTTGCCACGCATGAGCACCCGTATGTAATCACCACGGGTTTCTGTTTCGATCGGGTTCAGGGACGTACCGTCGATGCTTGCAGAGATGACGGTGAACGGGACTGTGCCGCGGTAGCTTGCAGGGCCGGAATAGAGCAGGGGCAGCTCTCTGTAGATACCTTTTTTGATCTGGTTGCCTTCTGCCTGCACGGTAATCACTTCGCGCACGTGCATGCTGCCGTCTTTGTTGATTGTAACGGTGGATGCGAAGCTTTCAATGTGCTCCTGGGCGTAAGCATCAAGGCATAGGACCGTGATGCAGAGCAACAGTGCACAGGCGATGCGTATCATTGGGCGTGGGAATCTACGGCTGGTGTGGGGCATGTGCATGGATTCATCCTTGCGGCAAGCCATTGGTTTTGCAGTGGGGTTGCGCCGTGGCAAACAGGCGGGTGTTTAGAAAAGTATGTCTGCCAGGCCCAGAGCCGCCAGCGCCATAGAGCCAAGCAGGCCCATGAACGACAGGGCCATCCGCGCAAAGTTGTCGCGCCTGTAACACAGCCAGGCGTACCACAGCCAGATCAAACCCGCAGCAGCATTGCCGCCAATCAGGGCATCTGTGCGTCGTACCATAAGCAGCACGCCAGAAAACCAGAGCTGTAACCCAGCCACCAGAAAGACAGCAACCAGATACAGAATCTGCCGCCACAGGCTGCGGACCAAACTTTCTTTGGGGCTATTGCGCACCAACATCGGGAACTGCCCGCTCTGCTGGTGAATCAAGCTCAAAATATGTCACCGGGGCAAAGTGGAAAAATCCGGCCACCAGATTGCCGGGAAACTGCCGAACGCGGTCGTTCTGTTCCCTTGCAGCGCCGTTGTAATAGCGCCGGGCCATCTGGATTTCGTCTTCAAGAGTAGCGAGGCTTTGCTGCAACTGCTGATAGTTTTCGCTGGCTCTCAACTCGGGGTAGGATTCCGCAATGGCAAACAGCCTGCTCAAAGCCCCGGAGAGCATGCTCTCCGCCTTGGCCTGCGCCGCAACATCACCCTGTACAGAAAGGCTGCGGGCGCGCGCGGCGCTTATTTCTTCAAACAGGCCTTTTTCGTGGCTGGCGTACTGTCTGACGGCACTGACAAGGTTGGGCACCAGATCGTGCCGGCGTTTGAGCTGCACATCTATGCTGCTCCAGGCTTCTTCCACCATGTTTTTGCCGCGCACCAGCGCATTGTAAAGCCCCACAACGACCGCAAATACAACCACGGCAGCCCCAATGCCAATCAAAATACCGGTGCTCATACGAACTCCTTGATTTGTGGGAGCCTGCGCGGGCTCATGCATCAGCGTGGTGCGCACGGCCACAGCCGCTGGCAGAGGCGGCGGGCCTGTTTATGCTTTCATAAAAACTGGCATATGCTAGATATTCGGTCAATGGGGGAAGTAAACATATGTGTGGCTGCCATAAATAAGGATGGAGCCTTGACTGAGACAGCTTTGACGCCTGAGGTTGCAGCAATATGCGGATGTTGGTTGTATGTTGCTACGCATTGCAAAGCCAGCTCAAGCCAGTTTACTTGGTCTGCTCATCCTTATAGCCATCTTTATAGCCCTGCTGAACAGAATCAACCTTTCTTTCTATTTTAGCAGAAGCCTTGCCAGCTGTTCTGCCAACCCAGCTACAGCCAAAAGAAAAGAAAAATGTGGCGATTAGCGCTACTGCAAGAATTCTCATGATGGATTCCATCCTAAATTGAGAGTTGTTTTAACCGATTGTCTTGTATATGCTGTTGATATCCTATCTGATGCCCTTTTTAATAAATAAAGGCATGCAAACATGCAAGCAGGGGAGCAAATGCAAAATTCGCCCATTGCCCTGATAACTGGTGCAAGCAAAGGAATTGGCAAGACCATTGCTCTTGGTCTGGCAGCCGATGGTTTTGATATCTGGCTTAATTACCGTAACGACCACGACGCGGCCGAGGCCGTGCGCGACGATATTGAGGCTCTGGGCCGCAGATGCGTTTTGTTGCCATTTGACGTGGCGGATAAAAATGCGGTGGAAGCCGCCCTTGATCCTCTGCTGGCGGCAGAAACACCCTATGCCCTGATCAACAACGCGGGCTTTGCGCGCGATACTGTTTTTGGCCTTATGTCCGAAGAACAGTGGGATTCTGTTATTGGGGTGCATCTTAACGGGTTTTTTCATGTATCACGCAAGGTTGTGCCTCGTATGCAGCGGGCACGCACAGGGCGTGTGGTAAACATTGTTTCCACCTCGGGGCAGGCTGGCATGGCCGGTCAGGTTAACTATTCTGCCGCCAAGGCCGGTCTTATTGGCGCAACCCGCGCCCTTGCCCGCGAGCTTGGGCGGCGCAACGTACTTGTTAACGCCGTGGCCCCTGGTTTTATCAGCACAGAGATGACTGCCGGGCTGCCCGTAGACGAATATATGAAAAGCGTGCCCCTCGGCAGGCCGGGTTTGCCGGAAGAAGTGGCAGGGTGCGTGCGTTTTTTGTGTTCAAATCTGTCATCGTACGTGACCGGGCAGGTACTGTCCGTCAACGGCGGATTGTACATGTGAGGCCCGATGCGGCGAGTTGTCATAACTGGCGTGGGGTTGGTATCTGTTCTGGGCGTGAGCCGCGATCAGGTAGCCAATGCGCTGTATAATGGAGTTTCTGGCATTGTGGCCGAGCCACAGCGGCTGGAGCAGGGATTTCGCAGCCCGCTTACCGGGCGTATTGATGGGTTTGACGGCGCGCGCCATCTTACCCGCAAGCAGCGCAAGAGCATGCCTGATTTTGCCATTCAGGCGCATGCGGCAACTCTTGATGCCCTGAATCAGGCCGGGCTTGCGCCAGAGGATCTGCGATCAGACCGATACGGTCTTGTTTTTGGCAATGACTCCACCGTGCAGTCTGTTGTTGATCAGCAGGCCGCACTGCTGGAAGCAGGCTGTACCTCTGGTATGGGCAGCGGACATGTCTTTCGCTGCATGAATTCCACCATCACCATGAATCTTAATGTGCTGTTCGGTAACACCGGCCCAAGCTGGACGGTAAGCGCTGCCTGCGCCAGCGGTGCGTATGCCATCGGCCAGGCGGCAGACCAGATTCGCCTTGGGAGACTCGACAGCGTGGTCTGCGGGGCGGCACAGGAACTAAACTGGCCGTCAGTCTGCTCCTTTGACGGTTTGGGGGCTTTTTCTGTACGCACCCCGGCGGTTGAGGCCTCACGCCCCTTTGACAAAAGCAGGGATGGACTGGTTCCCAGTGGCGGTGCTGCGGCCCTGTTGCTCGAAGATTATGACACGGCCCGCAAGCGTAATGCCCCCATTCTGGCGGAAGTGCTGGGATTTGGTTGCAGCGCGGATGGCGAAACCCTTTCCGTACCCAGCCGTACAGGCCTTGCGCGGGCCATGCGCATGGCTCTGGCAGAGGGCGGGCTGAACACAGCTGATGTGGATGTTGTCAACGCGCACGCCACATCCACCCCGCAAGGTGACGCCGCAGAGGCAGCCAACCTGCGCGCTGTGTTCGGCTCTGGCTGCCCCGATGTCATGGCGCTGAAAAGCCTCACCGGGCATGAGCTGTGGATGTCTGGCGCGGCTCAGGTGGCCTATGCCGTTATTATGGCACAGGCGGGTTTTACGGCTGCCACCATAAATTATGAAGGGCCGGACGAGGATACCGCCGGTATTCCCGTACTTGTTCGCAGGCGGGAACAACCTCCGCGTGTGGTGCTGAGCAATGCGGCAGGCTTTGGCGGCAGCAACGCCAGTATTGCCCTGAGGCTCGGCTGATGCGCTGCGTGGTTGCAGGCAGCGGCATTACCGGGTTGACCGCCGCTCTGCTGCTGGCGCGCCAAGGGCACGATGTTACGGTTGTGGAGGCGGGAGCGCGGGTTGCCCCTCTGTTACGCGGTTTCTGGCGTGAGGGCCTGTATTTTGACACGGGCTTTCACTGTGGCGGCGGGTTGCATGCCGGGGGCGTGTTGCGCCGCTGGCTGCGGGCGCTGGGTGTAGAAAGGCATTTGCAGCAGGTCACGACTCATCGCACCGAGGTTTTTCACTTTGCTGATGGGCAGGTTTATTGCCTTCCCGCTGGGCACGGTGTCGTAGAAGAGACTGTTGAGTGGCAGTTTCCGGGATCAGGCGCGGCCATGGCTACATTCCTGCGTCTTATGGATGCAGAGCTGGGCCATTCTCCCTACCTCAACCCTGCCGTGCGGGCCGAGCCTGCGTTTGCGCTCAACAGCGCGGGCAGCATTGCCCAGTATACTGCATCCGCGGGCTTTCCTGCCCATTTGCAGGCCATGATTGGCACACGGTGCCTTTTATATGGTGTGCGTCCTGAAGAATCTTCACTTGAAGAATATTCCCTTGTGGCCGGGCCGTATTTTCAGTCCAGCGGTTCGTGGCAAGGTGGTGGGCTGGCGCTGGTTGAGGCGCTTCTAGCCTGCCTCAATGAGCAGGGCGTAACCATTCGTTGCAATGCCACCGTTACAGGTATTGATGCTGACAAGGCGCAGGGTGTACGCGGCGTGCATCTGGGCGATGGCTCTAGCCTTGCCTGCGAGCGCTGTTTTTTTACCGGGCACCCGTCGCAGCTTGAAAAGCTGATTCCCCGGGGGCTTGTGCGCCCGGCCTATCTGCACCGCATAAGCGAACTGCCCGAAACACGTTCTGCAATGCTGCTGTTTGCCGAAACCCGTGATTGTCTGGATGAAAACGAAAGCATCTACCTTCTGCCTCATCCTTCGGCGCAAGAATTGTTCCCCGGGGTGGAGAGCGCGCAACCCAGCGTGTATCTTTTTTGCGACAGGCCGCAGGCAGATGGCAGGAAAGCCGTGATGGCCGTTGCTCTAATGGAAAACAACGACCTGCCCGTTGGCAACCCCCATCCGCGACCGGTCTGCTATGTGGGGTGGAAGCGTGAGGCCTCTGCCCGATTACAGGCATACATTGAACAGCGCCTGCCGGAACTGGCAGGGCACTGGCGGGTTTTGGATGCTGCAAGCCCGCTGACCATGCGACACTGGGTTCATGGTGCAACGGGCAGCCTCTACGGTGTGCAGCACCATATGGGCGCCATGCCCATGCTGCCTGTCACCCGTTTACCGGGGCTGTTTCTGGCCGGGCAGAATATTCTGCTGCCCGGTGTGCTTGGCGGCATGGTCAGCGCCGCGCTGGCCGTGGGGTTTTCCTTTGGTCACGATAACGTTCTCAAGGAGTTCAGGGAATGCGCGGAAGACGAGTAGTCGTTACTGGCATGGGGGCGGTTTCGCCATTTGGCGAGGGTGTGCCTGCCATGTACGATGGTGTGAGCCAAAACCGTTGCGCGCTTTCCCCTCTGCCAGAGTACAAACTTGAGGGTTTGTCGTGCCGGGTTGCCGGCCTGGTGCCTCCGTTGCAGGAAAAACGTATTCCCCGTGAATTGCGGCGGTCCATGTCGCCCATGTCCATTTTTGCCTGCCTGGCCGCCTGGGAGGCTTTGACCAGTGCCGGACTGAGCACGCGCCCCGAGCCGCGTATGGGCGTGGCGGTTGGCTCAACCGTGGGCAGCCCCACCATGCTGCACGAATTTTTTGAAATGTTTTTGCGTGAGCACAGCGTTGAAAGCATGCGCAGTACCGTTTTTTTCAAGGTCATGAGCCACACGGTTGCCGCCAATGTGGCCCTGGCTTGTGGATGCGCCGGGCGCACCCTTGCACCTGCAGCAGCCTGCGCTTCAGGCCTTATGAGTCTGTGTCTCGGTTTTGAGGCCATCGCGGCAGGACGTGAGGAAATGATGCTCTGCGGCGGTGCGGACGAATTCCATCTTTTGACATCTGCCACGTTTGACCGCCTGGGCGCTGCCTCGCATGTGGAAGACCCTGACTGTGCCTCGCGTCCGTTTGATATGGATCGCACAGGCATTGTTTGTGGAGAGGGTGCGGGCATTCTGCTGCTGGAAAGCCTGGAGAACGCGCAAGCCCGCAATGCACCCATACTGGCCGAAATACGCGGCGCGGCCATGTCCTCCTCGCCCGGCAGCATTGCCCAGCCAGACTCGGCCGCCATAGCCGACTGTATGCGCAGAACTCTTGAAGATGCCGATGCCCAGCCGCAGGATGTGGCCTATGTAAACGCCCACGCTACAGCTACTGAATTCGGCGATATCGCGGAAGGGCAGGCCATCGAGGCCGTTTTTGGCTCTTCAATGCCCGTCAGCAGTTTCAAGGGGCACTTGGGGCATACCATGGCGGCCAGCGGCGCGCTGGAAAGTATTTTGTGCATAGAAATGCTGCAGACGTCCACCTTTTTTCCGACACGCGGATTACAAAAACCCGATGTTAGATGTGGAAATCTGAATCACATGAATAAACAGATGTATAAACCAAGTGGATTGGTATTAAAAAATAGTTTTGCACTTGGTGGTTGCAATTGCACTATCATTTTTGATAGGTTGCATGAAAATTCAATGAATGTGGAAAAGAATGAACGATAATAAAATTAGAGAGACGATTGACGCGGCCTTGAGTGAAGAGTTTGAATTGTCCCCAGAACAGCTTGTTCCGTCGGCGCATATCAAGGAAGACCTTGGACTGGATAGCCTGGATATCGTGGATATGGTCATTGTGCTGGAAAAGGCCTTCAACTTTAAATTGCAGAATAAAGAATCCTTGGTGAAAATACAGACACTAGGGGATATTTATGCATTCATCGAGGCCCTGCGCGATGAAGGTACCGTTAAGTCGGATCAGTAACATAGTGTCTAATATTGCCATAAGCGCAATTTTTATTTGCTGGACAATCGTTATTTTGCCCATGACGCTGTGTATTGCAGTGTTACATGCGGTTTTTCCCAGAACCATGTGCTCGGCCAACAGGCGGTATATCTGGCTGTATGGCCGCTCGACGCTGTTTTTGCTGCGGCCGTGGTTGCCGGTTCGTATGCGCAACTCCCAAATGGCCGTGGAGCATCCTGGTTCGGTTGTAGTATGCAACCATCAATCTTTTTTAGATATTTATCTGCTTGCAGCGCAGGATCAGGCCAATGTGTGCCTGATAACAAAAAGCTGGCCCTTCCGGCTGCTTTTTTTCTTTGCGCCCACCATGCGCAGCGCAGAGTATATTGATGCAGAGAGTTTGCCCACAGAGCAGGTTGAAGCTCAGTGCCTTGAGCGCCTGCGTGATGGAGCTACTCTGGTTGTGTTTCCGGAGGGCAGCCGAACCCGCACCGGGGCGTTGGGCAAGTTTCGGTCTGGCGCTTTTCATGTTGCCGTAAAGGCCGGGCGACCAGTGCTTCCATTACTTATCCACAACAGCTTTCAGGTGTTTCCTCCTGGTGGCAAAGGTTTTTATCCTGCAACCATCCATATGGAATTTCTTGATCCTGTGTGGCCACAGACCTTTTCTGAAGAACTTTTACCGCATCGGGCCATGATGCGGCATGTCAGAAACCTTTATGTAAAACATTTAACGAATGCGACAGGAGAATAACGATAATGAAAAAATATCTTCTGCTTACGGTGCTGGTTCTGACTCTTGCGGCCATTGGCTGCCGGTTTGGTCAGCCTGTAGGTACTTTTGCCTATGACTTCCCCTCTGCCGAAGCCAGCAAGAATATTTCCGAAAAAAAGATGCATGATGCAATAGTAAAAGCTTGCGCTGACAGCGGCTGGCGTGTTTCTGAACCTGCCGTCAATACCATTGAAGCCACAATCATGGTGCGCAACAAGCACACTGTGGTGGTGTCCATTCCCTATACGGCCTCCCACTACAGCATCAACTACAAGGCCAGTACCAATATGGAATACAAGGCCAAGAGTGACGGCAGTGCTGTTATCCACCCCAACTACAACAAATGGGTTGGCATTCTTGACCAGAACATCCGCCGGAATGTGGCGAGTAGTGAATACTGATTCTCAGCAGTCTCTTACGGCTCTGATGCCGCACCGTGCCCCCATGCTTCTTCTGAGCAGGCTTGAAAGCTTTACCTCGGAAGAAGCGCGGGCAACGGCGACCGTGCTGGAAGACAATCCTTTTTTGCGGCCAGATGGCAAACTTGAACGTGTGGCCTATGCGGAAATAATGGCCCAGTGTTTTGCCGCCGGTGCTGGTGCCAGTCTGTTGGCCACTGGCGGATCATGTGCGGGCTGGGGCTACCTTGCAGCCCTGCGCGATGTGACCGTGCACACCGACGCGCAGGTGGGGCAGCATCTGGATGTGCAGGTGCGCGTTTCTGCCCGGCTTGGCGAAATAGCCGTGGTTGACGGCAAAGTTCATGCAGACGGGCAGTTGCTGGCCACAGGGCAGTTCAAGATATTTATGCCGGAGGAATCGGCCTGATGCGCTCATCCAAGGCCCTGTTGCTTCTGGCCAGCCTCTTGATGGTTTTTGCTTCTGCATCAGCTTTTTCTGCGCAGAGTCAGGCGGTTGGCAGCGCTGACGCTCTGCTTGACGCAGCTGCACGGCAAAGCGCTGGCATTGGCAGCTTGAGCGCCGATTTTATGCAGGAAAAATCCATGACTGTGTTGGCCCGCCCCATGACCTCGCAAGGCTATTTTTGCCTGCGCCGTGGAGATCATGCAGCTAATACACAAGCGAGTAGACCTGCTGACGCCAGCGGTTTTCAACCCACCGACAGCCTGCTTTGGGCTTATACCCGTCCTCTTGCTTCTGGATTTATCTACAAGGATGGACGGGGCGCACTGTGGGAGGGCACGCCGGAAGCAACGCGCCCTGCCAACGAGCGTGAATCCACAGTTATTACAGCCATAATACGGAATATTCTGGACTGGATCAGCATTGATCCTGCGGCCCTGCGCGCCACCTACAGGCTTGAGCGCCCGCAGGCAGACAAGCCCGTACTGACGCTTTATCCTCTGCGCCAGTCTTTTTTTGCCCGGCTTGAAGTGACGTTTGCCGATGACCTCAAGAGTGTGCGGCAGCTGACCTTTACAGAACGCAACGGTGATTCGGTGCGCATTGTTTTTAACCGCACCCAGATCAACGAGGCCTTGCCAGCGCCCTGCGCGTCGCTGGGCACAACGGGTAACAATGGTAAGTAGGCCTATGGGCAAGCCTTTTATTGTCAGGCTTCACTGCTGGATGCGTGCACACAAGATTTTGGCTTTCAGCCTGGTTCTTGTCTGTTGGGCTGTGTTTGCCCTGCTTGCGGCCCGCATGCAGCCCGATTCCAGCAGCCTGGCCTTTTTCCCTGACGACGCGCCCCAGGTGCGACGCATGGCCAGGGCCCTGGATGTTTCCCCGGCTTCAGGCCTGCTTTTTATTGATCTTTTTACAGAGCGCCCCGGTGGCAAGTATGCGCTTGCCAGCACTGCCGATGCCATGGTGGGCGATTTGCCCCCGGAGTTGGCTGAGAGGGTTGGGGTCATGGGCATGCCCGATGCACAGGCGCTCATGGCTTTGCTGCCGTACTTTACGGACGAGGCCACGCTTGCCCAGCTGCAAACAGCAACCAGCGCCTCACAGATTGATACGTCTGTACGCGCGGCCCACGACAATCTGAACAGCCTTCTTGCAGCCGGCCCGGCGCAGGAATGGTTGCGAGCCGATCCTCTTGGGTTGCGCCAGCGTATACTCTCGCGTTTGCCAGCCGAACATGCCGGTGCCATGCCAGACCCTGTGCTGGGCTATCCAGTGAGCGCGGATGGCAAGCACCTGCTGCTGGTACTGCGACCTGCCCATTCCCTGCACGATGTCAGCGCGGCGGCTCTATTGATGGACGCTGTTCATGCATCCATGCAGAAAAACCTTGCATCAGACATGCAGGGGCTTGTGGTGGGTGGGCACAGACACAGTGCAGTCAATGCGCAGGTTATCCAGCGCGATATTACCAATATTGTCTTTTTTTCCATGTTGGGGTTCGTACTGGTATACGCACTGCTGGTGCGCTCACGCGGCGTGCTTTGGCTTATGCTGGTGCCAGCATTTGCAGCCAGTTTTGCCCTTGGGGGGATGACCCTGCTTTCACCCGCGCTGTCCGGTCTGGCGCTGGGCTTTGGCGCATCTGTTCTTGGCGTGGCAGAAGACTACGCCGTGCATATGCACTTTGCCCTGCGCAGTGGTGATTCGGCAGAAAGTGTGCTGGGGCATATCACGCCGCCCCTGTTTCAGGGGTATCTGGTCAACGCCTCTGGCTTTGCCGTATTGCTGCTTTCGGGTATTCCGGCCGTGCGCCAGCTGGCCTTGTTTGCCCTGCTGACATTGAGTGCCGGCTTTGCGCTGGCTGTAATTGTGCTTCCTGTTTGCCCTTGGTTCAACACCCCAGCCCTTCCTGTGCACAAGCAGAACACTGATCCACGCAGGCCTGCAGGGCTGCGCGTTTTTTTGAGTATTTCTGCCTTGTTGCTGCTGTGTTATGCGCTTTTTTCCATTGTGCAGGTTGATGTTTCGCCTCGCACAATGGGGGCGGACATGGCGCAGTTGCAACAGGACGGCGAAAAACTCAAGGCCGTATGGGGATCGCGCGATAGCAATATTCTTGTGGTTGAAGGAAAAAATACGGATGCAGCCCTGGCCCACGGGCGCGCCGTGGTGTCATCGCTACGAGCCCTTGAACCAGAGAACAAGCTCGGTACGCTTACTGATGTGTGGCCATCGAAAGAGCAGGCGCAGGCCAACGTAATGCGGTGGGAAGCCTTTGCCGCAGCTGAGGGGCCGCGTGTGCGGGCTCAATTGATATCGGCCGCGCAACGCCATGGATTTACGGTAGAAGCATTTGTTCCCTTTATACAGCTGATTGAACGCCCTGTGGCAGAATTTGACCCGTCTGTGTTGCGCGCCGCAGGCCTTGGCGAAATGATGGACGTGTTTCTGCATGGGCCGAATGCCGATGATTCGGTGGCGAGGCTTTTGCTCTTTACCACCAGCAAGGCGGATGTGAGCCGCCTGGAACCAGCCCTTGCCGAGCTAACAACGGCGCTGGCCCCAGGCGAACTTGAAGCAACTCTGTTGCAGCAGCTTGATATGGAAAAAAGGCTTGTGCCGCTGGCCTGGCTTGCCTGCCTGACGCTTCTGTTTCTGTATTTTCGCGATGTGCCACGAACCCTGCTTGCATCTTTGCCACCGTTATGTTCCGTTGCCTGTATCCTTGCGTGGATGTCCATTACCAGCCATCCGCTGACGCTGGCGGGCATGGCGGCAATGCCGCTTGTGCTGGGTCTTGCGGCAGACCACGGTATAGTGGTTACCCACGACCTTGTTAGTGGGGTAAAAATGGGGGTAGAGCGGGCTGTTGTTGTGTCTTCACTTACTACATTTACAGGTATGGGATTGCTGGCCCTCGCCCAGCATCCTGCTCTCAAAGCTATGGGCGAAGTGATTTTCTGGGGCTTGATTGTGGAAGTTCCAGTGGCTTTGTGGCTTTTGCCGATGCTTTGCCGGGTAGAAGGAAAACAGGCATGAACGCCATTCGTTGCACAGGCCTGTTGCTGATTTTGGCCGTGCTTGCCGGTTGCGGCACGCATAAACGCGTGGTGCTGTTGCCGCAGCATGAGGCAGGGCAGCAACATATTTCGTTTGTGGCCCAGTTTGGCGCGCGTCTGGGCATTGGCGGGCAGAGCATACCCGTGCAGGGTGAAGTGCAGATGAGCGAATCTGGCGGCAGCCTGGCACTTATTCTTCCGCATGGCAGAACTCTGGGGGTCTGCACGTACAGTGCAGATGCCAAACCAGCAAGCGGGCCAAAGGGTGCAGCAGGCGTGCAACCTGTGAAAATGGAATGCACCCCGGCGGAAGGCATGGGCGGGGAGGCCACTGGCCTGCTGTTCCGTACTGGTGTGGCCGTTTACAGAATATTGCCTGCCCTAGGTCAGAACCCTGCGCAGTTTCAGCTTGAGGGCAAGGGGTGGAACGCGCATTTCAGCCCAGTAGCTGACAGCCTGAACGGCATTTATACAGAGCAGGACGGAATGACCATGGACATGTATTTTGTGGAGATTTCTCACTTATGAGCGTGATGCGTCGTGCCGTGCTGCAGGCGGCCAGCCAGCTGGAACACCTGCCCGATCAGGGTGTGTGGCGTCAGAGATTTTGCTTTGCGGCAGACAGTGCTGTTTTTGCCGGACATTTCCCGGGGCATCCCGTGTTGCCCGCTGTTGTACAGGTGCTCATGGTTCAGGTGATACTTGAAGCAATCGGGCAACCTGCCGATCTGGCGTGCATACCACAGGCAAAATTTCTCGCACCTGTCGGGCCGGCTATGGATATTCTGCTGACCCTGAGCAAGGGGCGGCGCAACAATCGATGGGCGTGTACCCTGCACTGTGGTGAAATCCTTGCTGCCCGCATGCAGGTTGAGGTACCAGCCCCATGAGCATGCACCGTGCCTCACGCACCCGCCGCCGTGGCGCGCCGGAAGTACCCTCGCTTTGCGTAAGTGTTCCGCGCACCGTGCGGTTTGAAGAGGTGGACGCCGTGCGCTTCATGTGGCACGGCCGTTATGCCAGCTGGCTTGAAGATGGCCGCGAAGCAATGGGGCAAGCCTATGGCATCAGTTATCTCGATTTTCGCGAAAGTGGCGTGGTGGTGCCTCTCAAGCTCTTTCATCTGGATTTCCATCATCCGCTGCTGTACGGTCAGACATACACCATCCATGCAGAATTGTTCTGGAATGAAGCTGCCGTGCTGGATTTTGAATACCGCATTGAAGACGCGCAAGGCCTTGTGACCACCACCGCCAGCACAACCCAGCTTATGCTGGATCTGAACGGCAACCTGCTCATGGAGCCACCAGCCTTTTACCGTGAATTCTGCGCGCAGTGGCGGCAGGGCAAGGCCATATGCCGCCTGTAACAGCCGTGGTCATTCCGGTGTACAACCACCGGGAAGGCGTGCGCAATGTGGTGCAGCGCGCCCTGGGCCATTGCAGCACAGTTATTGTGGTTGACGATGGCTCCACAGACGGCAGTGCTGACAGCCTGGAAGGCTTGCCCGTTACCCTTGTGCGCCTGCCGCGTAATGGCGGCAAGGGGGTCGCCTTGCTGGCTGGCGCAGCCGAGGCCACAAGGCTGGGTGCTGCCCACATGATTACGCTTGATGCAGACGGGCAACACTACCCGGAAGACATCCCGCTGTTTTTTCAGGCTATTGCGCAGAACCCCGGCGCGATTATTGTGGGATGCCGCGATTTTAGTGTGCCGCATGTGCCGGGTTCGTCCCGTTTTGGCAGGGCATTTTCTGCATTCTGGATGCGTGTGCAGACCGGTGCCCGGGTGCGCGACATGCAGAGCGGTTTTCGCGCCTATCCTTTGCGCTTGCTGGACTGTCTGAAATTTACCGAGCCTGGCTACGCCTTTGAGGTAGAGGTGCTGGTACGCGCCGTCTGGGCCGGATTTGAAGTACATGAAATAGACATTCGGGTGTATTATCCACCGCGGGAAGAACGTGTTTCACACTTCAAGGCATTCAAGGACAATGTTCGCATTTCTCTGTTGAATACGCGGCTCACCATACGTGCGCTGGTGCCGGTGCCCTTTCGTCAGCACAATGTGGATGAGCAGGGCCGTATCTCCTTGTTGCGGCCCATGGATTCACTGCGTCGTCTGCTTGCAGACAGGGCAACACCGTGGCAGCTCGGACGTTCGGCTGCGGTGGCCATAGCGGTTTCCACACTGCCTTTGCCGGGCTTGCAGAGCATTCTGCTTTTGTTGTGCATAGGCTGGCTGCGCTTGAGCAGGCTTTGTGCACTAGCCATGATTCCGCTCACGTGGCCGCCTTTTGTGCCGGGACTTGGGGTTTTGCTGGGTTACAGGCTGCGCAATGGCAACTGGCTGACAGAATTTTCTTTGCAAACCCTTGGCTACGAAGCTCCTCAGCGCATACTGGACTGGCTGGTGGGCGCGCTGGCGCTTGCTCCTGTACTTGGCCTGCTGGCTGGGGCCGTAGTATGGATACTGGCCTGCCTAGCTGCGCACGGAATGGCGCAACGGTGCGACGATGCATAACAAACGTCCAACCGTTGATACGCTTGGTTCCCGACTTCAGTACGGTTTTTTTGAAGTTCTGGTACATTGCAGAATGCTCTTTGTGGCGCGTATGGTGTTGGCTTTTGTTGTATTGTATTATGCCATGCTGCCCCATGTGCGCCAGCGGTGCGCGGCCTATATTGAACGTCGTTTTCCCGACGCAGGGGGGTGGCGCAGGTTTGCGCACGCCTACCTCCTGTACCTGAACTTTGGGCAGGTGCTGTTGGACCGGATGATTGCCGGAGTAACGGGTCGTTTTCCTTTTTGCGAAACAGACCAGCATGTGCGGCAGTGTTTTGTTGAGGCCGGGGACAACCCGCATGGCTGCATTGTGCTGACTGCGCACATTGGCGCTTGGCAGGTGGGCATTGCCGGGCTTGACCAGTTCGACCGACCGGTGAATGTGGTACAGTTGTATAACCCGACAGATCAGGGCAAACACTATTTTCAGCACGGCAAGGGCCGGCCTTTCAGAATCATCGATTCTGCTGATCCTGTGGGTTCGATGGTAGAGGCTGCTGCAGCGTTGCAGCGTGGCGAGGTGGTTTGCCTTATGGGTGACCGCCTGCATGGCACACGGCAAACGGGGCAGGGGGTGGATGTGGCTTTTATGGGCGGCAGTATTCGCGTTCCGGTCAGCGCATACGCCCTTGCGTCCATCACCGGGGCAGAACTGCTCATGCTTTTTACCGTGCGCGAAAATGGCGTAACCAGAGTTTTCAAGGCAGAGCGGCTGGCCGTTCCTGCTGGTTTGCCGCGCCGCGATGTTCTTGTTTTTCAGCCGTATGCACAGCAGTTTGCCGCAGCCATGGAGACAGTTGTGGAACGGCATCCTTACCAGTTCTTTAATTTTTACGATATGTGGTCGCAATGATGACAAAAAATGAATTGGAATCTGCCCTGAAAGTGGCAATTATTGACGGTCTGCGCCTTGAAGATGTTACTGTTGAAGATATTGATTCTTCGGCTCCGCTGTTTGGCGATTCCGGCCTGATGCTGGATTCGTTGGACGCTGTGGAGCTTGTGGTGGTCGTTGAAAAGCATTTTGGCGTTGCCATTGCAGATGCCGAAGAAGCGCGCAAGGCCTTTACCTCTGTAAGCGGGCTTGCAGACTTTATCATCACCCGCAAAGCGCAGGCGTGAGAATAACAATGCAGCACGGCTCTGGTGTTGTTGTAACAGGCATGGCCTGCCTGTGCGCGGCGGGCGATACCCCAGCTGCGGTGCTGGATGGCCTGCAAAACGGGCGGCGTGGGCTGGTTGCGGCATCTGTGCTGGACAGTCGCGCATTACCGTATCCGTTTTTTGGGCTGGATGAAAAGTATTTTCCCGGCGGGCGCAAGCATTCCGCGCAGGATACCCTTACGCTTGCCAGGGCCGTATGCCGCAGCGCGCTTGCCGAGGCAGCGCTGCCGCAGCATCTGTTGCGCGAGGCGGGCGTTGTGCTGGGCACAACAGCAGGGAGTGCATCGCATTTTTTGGAGGCTTATGCCGCCAGCCGCGAAGATGCGGCAGGGCAATCCACAGCAGATTCTGCCAGCTGCCCATGCCTCGCACCCTGTGCCGACCGCGACGACTACTTTAGCGCCAATCTGGCGCTGGAGATGGACGTGGACGCCCGTGGCCCGCGCCTTACGGTTACCGATGCCTGTACTTCTGGCGCAGACGCCATAGGGCTGGCAATGGATCTCATCACCTCCGGGCAGTGCCAGTGTGTGCTGTGCGGCGGTGCTGACGCTCTGAGCCTTGTGCCGCATACCGGCTTTGCGCGGCTGATGATATATTCCGACCAGCCCTGCCGTCCCTTTGACCGCGACCGCAAAGGCCTGAATCTTGGTGAGGGTGCTGCCGCGCTGGTTCTGGAAAGTGCCGAGCATGCGCGCAGGCGTAACGCCAATGTGCTGGGGCTGGTGCTGGGCTATGGCAACGCATCTGACGCGCACCACTTTACCGCGCCGCATCCTGAAGGGCGGGGTTTGGCTTCTGCCATACGCTCGGCCTTGCGCCAGGCAGGCCTTGCGGCGGCAGACATTGCCTTTGTGAATGCCCATGGCACGTCTACCCTTGAAAATGACAGGGTTGAAGGACGGCTTTTACGCACCATGCTGCCGGGTGTACCCGTATGGGCCAGCAAGGGCGGCACCGGACATACCCTTGGAGCTGCTGGCGCGCTGGAAGCGGTGCTGACTCTTGAAGCCCTGCGCTGTGGCACAGTTCCGGCCTCACCGGGATTCAGCTCTGTTGATCCCGAAATCGGTTTTGCGCCCACGCAGAGCCCACTTCCGGCTGTCTTACCTTGTGCGCTTTCAACCTCACTGGGCTTTGGCGGCGGCAATGCCGCCCTGGTGATGGGGAGGGCCAGACCATGAGTACTGCGCTTTCTGTGGCAGGTGCCGGGCTAGTGCACAGTCTGGGCGGCAAGGATGCCCTTGCAGCCGTACAGCTTGGGCAAACCCCTGTCTTTTCCACTCCTGATGTTTCATCGCTCGCGGCATTGTTGCCGGGTGTTTCGCTGCGCCGCATTCCGCGTTATGCGCGCATGGCGCTTTTGGCCGCAGTGCAGGCTCTGGATGAGGCTGGCTGGCGGCAAAAAGAAGTGTTGCACAATACCGCGCTTGTTTTTGGCACTGCCTACAGCAGCTCGCAAATGAGCATGGATTTCATGGATTCCATTCTGGACAATGGGCCACATCTGTCCTCGCCAACTGCCTTTTCACACGCTGTTAATAATATGGGCGCTGGCCTGCTCAGCCTGTTGCTTGGTATTGAGGGGCCGTGTTTTACCATTTCGCAGTTTGAGCTTTCTTTTGCCGGGGCTGCAAGCACTGCAACAGCTTTGCTGAACGCGGGACGTGTAGAGAGGGTTTTGCTGTGTGCCGTAGACGAATGCGACAGCCGTTTTCTTCACTGCTGCCCTCAGTACCTGCAAGGCAAGCACCCGCTGACCGAAGGGGCTGTTGCCCTGTGTCTGACCAGAGAAATGGCGGGTACCTCATTATTGCGGGTATGCTGGGAGCAGCAACCTGAAGTATGTGCCCCTGTTTTCGCCTCTGGAACTGCCGCCGGGCCCGCTTCTGGGACAGCATCTGGACCAGACTGGATAAATAATGAGTACCTGTATGGGCATGGTCCATTGGCGCAGGCTCTGGATGTGATGCTGGCCTTGAACATGGCGCAAACCGCCAGGGCCAAAGTTGTTAACTGTGTCTGCGCTGCTGCTGTGAGCGGCAGGCAGGCCATAATTGAAGTGCGGGGTGCATAATGGAGTCCTGGCCACTTGATCGGATTCCACAACTTGATTTAAGGGCCATAACGGCCATTGTGCAATCTGTAGCACAAACAGAATTGAGCCAGTACAGCCCACTAAGCTTTGCGGCTCGGACTCCACACGAGTTCGCGTCCATGCGATGGGAAGCGCTGGGCCTTGATGGGGCAGTGTTGGAAAATGTGGCACAGAGGTGCAACGCCATGTTTCACACAACTGCGACAGCACCCGGGGTTGGGGCGCTGTGCGGCGATTTGGCGCAACAGGTTTTGCAGCAGTGGGAAAACAGCGATCGTTCGCTCACGTTTTTTACTTCCGGTTCAACCGGAAAACCCAAACCCTGCACGCATAAAGAAAGCCATATTCGGCAGGAAGTGACCAGTCTGGCCCCCATTGTGGCCGACAGAACCTCGGCTCTGGTTACGGTTCCCATGCATCACATGTATGGCTTTACCTTTGGGCTGCTGTTACCCCTGAGCCTGGGCGTGCCCATTCGCAGCGTGCCGCCATTGCCCACAACGGTTGAAGCGCAGATGTGCCCCGGTGATCTTGTTATCAGCATACCCTTGTTGCTGTCGCGCTTTGTGGATATGCGAGGGTGGCAGACCACCTCCTCTGAAGCGGGACAGGGTATAACCCTGCTAACCGGAACTTCGCCCACGCCGCCAGAGGTGATGTATGCGCTGGAGCGGCAGGCATTTCGCGTCATGGAGTTTTTTGGGTCGTCCGAAATGGGCGTGGTTTGTGGCCGCTTTGAGCCTGAGGCCGATTATGAGCTGCTGCCCCATGTAGAGCGTGGGGAAGGGGAGCATATCAACGCACTGGTGCGCTGCCTGCCGGACGGCCTGGTGCAGCACTACCCCCTGATGGATAACGTAACCTGGACAGGCCAACGGCATTTGCGCCCGGGCGCACGCATCGACAAGGCCGTGCAGGTGGGGGGCATCAATGTGTTTCCCCAGTATGTGGCTTCGGTAATTGAGCGGCATGAAGGGGTCAAACAGTGCCTGGTGCGGCTAATGCGGCAGGACGAGGGGTACAGGCTCAAAGCCTTTGTTGTGCCAGCGCCGAATTGTGATGTTCCGGCACTGCACAAGGCCCTGGTTCAGTACGCACGCCGTGAGCTGAGCGACGTGCAGCGCCCCGGAGCCTATACCTTTGGCCCGGATATTCCCCGAGGGCCGCTTGGTAAGCCCATGGACTGGTAAGGTGGTTCAGGCAAGCAGGGACAGAAGATTAAAAAAATATAATTGTGATGACAGATCACTGTAAAATTTTTTGCCAACCTTGTTTGGGATGGTTCTGTGGTTCAGGCTTCCATGGTTACTGCCAATAACCAATGGGCCACATTGGTAGATAATCGACCACATCAACGCTGGCTGGCCAGCGGCCCGCCTTCTTCTTTATCGCCTGCCTGGTTTACGTCAATGGGCATGGGCTTGTTGCGGATCCGTTTTGAGTTGGAGTGGGGTGTAGCTGAGACAAGCAGAGGGTTGGGCTGTCTTCATTGTTTATCCCCAGCAAACAACAGATAAAGGGTCTACCTGCTGATTGAACTTAAGAACTTCAAAATGCAGGTTTACACCTGTAGTTCTGCCAGTTCTGCCGACAGTTCCAATTGTCTGGCCAGCCTTTACTTTTACACCTCCCTTTACTGTTATCTTATCAAGATGTGCATAGCGGGTTACTAGGCCGTTGCCATGGTCAATCTCTATCATGTAGCCGTATGCGCCCTTGCGGCCAGCAAATGTTACATGCCCCGTGGCTGCAGAAACAACCGCCGCGCCACGTTTGGCGCTTAAATCGACACCTTTGTGCTCTCGTGCCTTCTTTTTTTTGCTCAGCTTGCGATTGCCATAATTAGAAGAAAGTGTGCCCTTTGTTGGCATTACATGCAGGTCTGAGGTGCTGGAATCTGTGATCTTGCCGTTTTCGACAGGTTTGCGAAGCTTTTCTGTGTAGTTGTCGGCGCGAATGTCGGCATTATTGTCAAGCCGTGGAGTGTGGGGATTTGTATTGCCAACACAAGCTGAAGTAATCAATGCAATTATGGCAATGGAAAATAAACGTGAATATCGCATTTTACTCCTGATATGTTTTATGCATGGTGATGATGTGATTTCAGGCAAATAGTTATGAATGATTGTGAATGTAATACAACACGCTGCATGAGTAATTATCCCATGCAGCGTGTTGTAAACAAATTTATATAGAATCTATTTCTTTTTTTATGGCCTTCACTGCATCTTTTTCTTCGGGTTTGGCGTCGAGGGCTTTTTGAAAATAGGTTTTGGCCTTGCCAGCATCCTTGATTTCATACTTATAAATCATGCCAAGGTAGTACAGGGCATGATAGGCTCCTGCATCTAGGGCCACAATCTGTTCAAAATCGGTGATGGCATCCTGGTATCGTTCGGCCTGCAACAGCGCCATACCACGATGGTTAAGCGCATTGGCATCGGTGGGGGTAATCGCCACAACCTTTGACCAGAATTGCACAGCCTTATCCCATTCTTCGTTACGACTGAAGGATTCTGCAATTTCCTGCAATGCTTCCACGTCTGTGGGGTTATCCTTCAGGCGTGCCATAAGTGCCGCGATGTTAGATTGTGAATCGCCAGCGGTAGTGCGCGTTGCCTCCTGACGGCCATCAGGAATGCCAGCACCATTTACAAGCAGGGTCATGAAGATTGCCATGAGGCCAAAAGCCACAATGGTCACAATCATCTTTTGCAGAGAAGTCACTTCCGAGGGCTGGATGCGTTTTTTAGCGGACATGGTTTGCCTCCTCTGCTGTTTTTCTTCTGCGCAAGGCCAAGAGGGGGAATATGCAGATGAGGATGCTGCCAATCCAAACCCAGTTGATAAGTGGGTGAACACTTACTCGCAGCGGTTGCAGCAGCCCGCTGTCGATGTCATGAATAGTCGCGTACACCTCTGTACCAAGGCTAAACAGTGTGGAGACCTCACTGTTCGGGTGATTAAAGTTCTTATACATCCGCTGTTGCGGATACAGTGTACCCACAGGCGCACCGTCTTTTTTGACATCAATGGCAGCTTCGGCAACAGTCATCATTTCATTGCTAAAACTACGCAAGCCCGTGTAAGTAAACGTGTATCCACTGGCGGAGAAACTTTCATTCAGGGCCAGCTGGCGTTCCCAGCTTTGCTGAAATGGACCGGATACCGCCACACCCAGAACCATAAGGGCAAAAGCCAAGTGTGCGCCCTGAGCCGCAAAAAATGAGGGGCTCCACGCAGCCCGCCCTTTTACAACTATCAGGCTTGTGGTTGTAACTACTATTGAAGCTGCGGAAGCTATGCCAACAATGCTGAGCATTGGTCCCTTTATTGTTGCCACGCCAATGGCGATGCCACCAACCCATGCCAGAACTGTTGCTGCGGCAAAGTAGGGATTCCACACACCGCCTTTCCATCCAAGCCACGGAGCTACGGCCAGCAACACAGCCATAATGACGAACAGAGGCAGGCAGACCACGTTGTAGAATCCCTGCGAAACAACCATGGGCTTTGTTTCCCAAAACTGGCTGAAGACTGGCCAGATGGTTCCAAGCACAACAACCAGTCCAAGAACGAGCAGTAGCCATATGAGCATTATTGTCATGCCTGTGCGACTTGCCAGCGAGGGGAGTTCCTCGGAGCCAGAGCGGGCCATGACCACAATAGCTACAACACTTAGCAGCGAGAAAATTATTATGCCAAGCAGCAGCGGTGCTCCAACCGCACCCTGGCCAAATGCATGCAGCGATTGCACAACGCCGCTACGCACAAGGTATGTGGCAAAAATGCACAAAACAAATGTAATACACGCAAGAAAGACTGTCGTGCGCGACAAATAGCCAAAGCGCCGTTCTACTATGCGGGCATGGAGCAGGCCTGTTGCTGTGAACCAAGGAATAAGTGAGGCATTTTCAACTGGGTCCCATGCCCAATAGCCGCCCCAGCCAAGCTCCATGTACGCCCACCAACCACCGAGCAGTATGCCCGCTGTCAATGTTGCCCACGAGGCAATAATCCAGTTATGCGCGGGGGCATGCCACGCAGTGCATTCGCCAGCGGCTACTGCTCCAAGTGCCAGGCATACCGGAACTGTAAACCCTGCGTAGCCCAGAAATAGCAGCGGGGGATGCAGCACCATGCCTATATTGCGAAGCAGGGGGTTGAGCCCTTGCCCGTCAGACAATATCATGCCCTGCCCGACAAAAGGGTTGCTCATTTTTGCCAGCAAAAGCAGAAAAAATGCCTGGATAAACATGTAGAAAAGCCAGAAATAGAGCTTATGCCGACTAGATATTTTTTTGTAGGTGGGTGACTTTATGGCAATGCACCCAAAACACACCACCAAGGTTGCCCAAAACAGCAAAGAACCTTCCTGTCCTGCCCAAACTGCCGCAATTGTGTAGAAGAGAGGAAGAGAATTATCTGTGTATCTGGCTACATATAAAAGTGAATAATCGCGGGCTAGCAATGCATAAAGCAAAATTACAAATGCTATTGCAATAAATCCAAATGAGCAAAATTGTAATTTTTCCAAGATATCAATTCGATCACTGCGTCCACTCCATGCCCCATAGCAGGCTATTGCGGCTCCTGCCAAACAAGCTGTCAATGTCAGCAGCAGTGCTCCATGCGCTGTAAAAATCATGCCACCTCCTGAAGTTACTTGACCCTATTCTGTCTTCTAGCCTGTCAAAGTTTTTTTAAAATCCCCATCCACTGGGGGCTACGGCAGGCGGAATATTTGTTTCAGTTTTCTCTTTGATTGCGGCGGCCACATCAGCCGGGATGCCAAGCTGCGTGGCAAGCGCGTCGAGATAGCTGCTTTCCATGAAGTGATCGATTTCAATTACAGAGCAGCTGAGCAAAAAGATTTCTGCGGCTTCGTCCTGCGAGGTGACACCGGCAGCAATAACCTTGGGATCGAGCGGTTGCGCCAGAGCGGTATTGATTATTTCCTCTGCGGCAGGGCCAAGTTGCAGTTGCTCAACATGTGCGCGGATCACTGCTTCTTCTTTTTTATCAATAATTCCATCGCTTTTTGCGGCAAAAACCATTGCCGTTATAAGACGTGCCATTCTTGGGTCGGGAAAAGCAGGAATTTGCTGCGCCGTTGCATCCTGGGGCTGAACGGTGCGGGCGCTGTACTTGTTCCATAAAACGCTAGCCAAGGCAGCACCACCGCCAACAAGTAGTACATTGCCCACCATCTTTTGGCCGCTCTTGCCTGTCAGCAGCGCTCCAACAATGCCGCCAAAGGCTGCGGGGGCTATGGCGCCAGCATTGATGCCTGTTTTGTTGTTAACCTCGTCAAGTACCGATTGTATCTTTTGCATCCACTGCATATGTGTAACCTCTGTATATTGTTTGCAGGCAGCTGGTAATTTGCACTGCCTCAGCGCTCTGGTGTGATCAAGTTTTCCACTGCGGTGTGGTGATAAACATATTCGTTTAGTATGCTTTTTGAGCATGCGCCTTGCCCTAAGCTGCAAGGTGAAATGCCTGCTAGGGTGTGCCGCTGTTTCCTGTTTTTGCGAGCGCCTTGAGTTCTCTGGCCATTGCGGCTAGCGCGGCTGATGATTCCTTGGATGCTTCAACGCCAGCAGCTGTTTCGCGAGAAATGGCATCTACCTCATTTATGCTGACTTCTATGGCGGCATTGGCGGCAAATTGTTCCTTGGCGGCATCCGCAATGCGTTCGATCTGGCGGGATGTTTCTTCAACAAGGGGGACAATGCTGTTCAATGCCTGGCCAGAGAGAGCGGCCAGGTCTGCCGCATGGGAAACCGCCTGTGCAGCCTGTTCCATGTCTGCAATATTGCTTGAAACGCCTGATTGTATCCGGTCAACAGCCTCGCCCACTTCCTTTGTTGCCAGCATGGTTTTTTCGGCGAGTTTGCGTACTTCATCGGCAACAACGGCAAATCCTCGTCCGGCATCGCCAGCCCTTGCGGCCTCTATGGCCGCATTGAGGGCAAGAAGATTCGTCTGATCTGCAATATCGGTTATCACGCCCATTATCTGGCCGATGGCTTCGGCCTGCCCCCCAAGGCCAGAGAGGCTTTGCTTGAGATTTTCAGATTGCTGTTGCACAACGCCGATTGCCGCCACTGAATCGAGTACAATGGTTGCGCCATGCCGGGCTTTTTCTTTGGCATCGCCAGCCAGACGCGAAGCATTTGTTGCATTGGCGGCCACTTCTTCCACGCTGGATGAAATGCAGCTAATGGAGTTGGCAGCCTCTGTTACACGCTGACTTTGAATGGCCGAGCCGCTTGCGGCCTGTTCCATCTGGCTGGCGATACTCTCTGTGGCTTCAGAAATTTTGCTGGCCGCGCTATCAAGGGACGCATTTACGCGTTCGATTTGCGCAAGGTGCGCCGCAGTCTCGCGCTCTTTACAGGCAACCACAGTAATATCGCGTGCCACTTCAAGATATCCAAGGAGGTTGCCTTCAGGGTTGGCAACGGCAATGGCATTTGGCTGTAAAAACAGCGAGTCAGTTTTCGTTGGGTATTCAATAAGCTCCATCTGCCTGCCCCATTGCTGTGCGGGGCGCAGTTCTGTGCCGCACAGTGCTGGTTTTATCACTGTGGTGCAGCGTTGGCCGATCATTTGCTCTTTTGGCATGCCAGCAAGTTGTTCCGCCGCTGTGTTTGAAAGAATGATTATGTCTTCCTTGTCAGTCATAAATATGGGATCTGGAACAGCGCTCAGCACGGCTTCGTTCAAAGCCAGGCTGCCGGCAATACGATCAAGCAGGTGGTCAATGGCCCGCGAGAGATCGCCGATTTCGTCGGTTTCTTTTCTGTTCATGCGCAGATGCAGAGCGCCGTTGGCAATGTTGCTGGCCATTGCAGATATCTCTGTTATCGGGCGCGTCACACAGCGCCGGATGAAATAGGCTATGGCAACACACAACAGCAGTGTGAGCGCGCACGTTGCCACCATGGTCCAGCGCATAACGTCCACAAGGTTGTCTGCTGTTTCGGCGGTTGCCTGCGCAAGCCCCATCTGGGTTGTTTTGAGGGCTTCAATACTCTTTTCGAGCGATTCCTTTGACGGCTCGCTAACTGCTATGTCCTGGCTTGCTGCGGCTACAAACGCCCTGTAGTCATCTTCGATACGTTTCAGTTCTCCAAGGGCAGATGTCTTGTTTTCTTGCCTGAACATTTCGGCAATTTGGGCTGAGCTTGAAAAAAAGCTCTCAGTAACTTTGCGCAACTCATCACTTTTTGTGGAATTGCCCTGTGTGCTCGATTGGGAATTTGACAGCAAATACTGAGCGCGAAGCACATTGTCTCCCATTTTGTCTGCATTAATTGCATTTGGGAGCAACTCGTCAACAAAATGCATGACTGATTTGTCTATTTTTGCAAGAAATATAACTCCAAAAAGACTGTTAAGCATAAAGATAACCGCCATAATACAAAATACAGACATTATCTTGGTGCTAATTCTCCAGCCATTTACGGTTTCCATGGTGCATCCGGTTTTTATGGTCGTATGATACTCAATCTACAGTAGGTCCAATTGTAACAGCGCGGGCTAGAGCAACGGTGCCCTTAACACTTATACTGTTTGCGGTAAGAGCAACCGTCATGCCAAATTGAATTTAATGCCTAACTTGCTAAAATTAAAAAATAAATATTTGATTGTGTGGGTATTTTAAACTCTGAGGGGTGCTGTATGAGTAAAATTTATCCACATGCATGCTAGCGGCGGATATTATTTACTCAGGGCAAGGGTGAGATGCCCTCTAAAAAAAGCGTATATAAATCGAATGCAGGATTGTTCTGTCGCTGCTTTATGCACCAGCTACTAACAAAAACACCGCGCTGCCTGCGCGGTGTTTTTGTGTGATATCCTACAAATCTCTATATATATCAGGTGAAAACAACTATGTGTAGGATGCAACAATAATTGTAATATTGTCCTTTCCTCCACAGTTTAAGGCCGAGTAGAGCAGTTTATTGATTTTTTCCTGAAGGTCAGATTCTTCAAGGAGTATCTTTTCTATAGTAGAAAAAGGTACCTCATCGTACAGGCCATCAGTACATAACAGCAGTATATCGCCCTGATCTAGTGCTGCGGCTCCATAATCTGGGTCAATTTCGGGACAACCCAAAGACTGGTCAAGTATATTGCGGAAAGGATGGCGTTTGGCTTCGGCAATTGTCATATCGCCATCGCGCACCATGCTTTCCACAAAACGGTGATCTGTTGTCAGCAGATAGAGTTTGTTTTTATGATAGCGGTACAGTCGGCTATCACCCACGTGGGCCCAGTTGACGACACCCTTATGAACAAGACAAAGCGTCATGGTTGTGCCCATGCCGTCATTGCCCGAATGTGATCGTCCATAGCGAAGAATAGCATTATGCGCTTTAAGCATGAGTGCTTTGAGTTTTTGCTGAGGGGGGGCTGCCAGGTTCTGCATTTCATGCAGACATTCCACGGCAATACTTGCTGCTTTTTCTCCCTGCGGGGCTCCACCCATGCCATCGGCAACAGCCAGCAAAAGTTCACCATCCGTCAGGCTGGAAACAAAGAGCCTGTCTTCATTTCGCTTGCGCAAATTTCCAGTGTGGCTAGCGCTTGCAATCTGCATGCTCATGGCCGTACTTCCAGTTGGGCGAGGGGGCGCACGGTTCTAAACCCCAGATCTGGCAATGATTCCCATTTTTGCCTGACTATGGGGCACATCGGCGCACCGGCTTGCGGAGAAGCCAAGGAAAAAAACTTCATCATGGGTTGCCCCTGTTCATACCCCCATTCGGCAAAACCATTCGTAAGGCCAGCCATCTGCCCAGCTTTCATTGCCAAACTCCATTGTGCCGGAGTTGGTAAATCTCGATTGTAATAGTGAGCATAAGCCAGTGCCCCCTCTGCGGTAACCCTGACAACTGGCCGCTCACCATATTGCGGGTCAGATACTATAAATTTACCCTGCTGGTAGAGTATGGGCGTGTAGCCTTCCCTGGCTTCCCCAAGGAGTACCAGCACGGTGTCCTGAAAATATACGGCGCTGTCTCTGACCGAAATCTGGCTGACAATGTCGTTCAAAAAAGAAATATAACGGATATTGGAAACGGGATTTGTCTCTATATAATAAGCAGGAATTGTCTCTTTTCGAAGCTCCTGGCGTGTGTGATCTGGCTGCCATTCCGTCTCGCCGCCAGCAACCATCTGCAACCGGGCTCCGTCAATTTCGGTCAGGGTGCTGGCCACTAGATGCGTCTTCTGGTCTTTGGCTGTACCCACATAGGGCATGCTGCCCTTGCTTTCAGCATCGCTGATAATAGAGGACTGTGCGGGGGTAGCATTCGGGTGCGGATGTCTGCCGCTCAATGATGATGGCGGCCCATAAAAGTGGTAAATTGTAAGCAGTGTAACAGGGATAAGGATTGCGATGACTGTAATGTAAAAACGCTTTCTGATGCGAATAAAGCGTTCTGACCGTTGTTGAGCTTTTTCGTCCAGCGCGGCGATTGCCAGTGAGTGCAGGCTGGTACGCAATTCGTGCACATTGGGGGTACGCTTTTGCGGTTCTTCTGCTGTGGCCTGCCGGATAATGACATCAAGTTGCGAAAAAAATACGGCGGCTGCATCTGTGCTTTGGGGTGGGACAAGTCCAACCTGCTTGAAGATATTCTTTTTGGTGTTGGTTATTTTACCAGTAATGGCCTCATACAGTATCCTGCCCAAAGAATACACATCTGCCCGCGCGTCAACAGAAGCGCCATCTTCAAATTGCTCCTTGGGCATATAGAAAATTGTTCCAAGGACGTCATACGACTGCGTTAATCCCTGTTTTTGCGGCATTTGTGCCAATCCAAAATCTGCAACCTTGGGGATAGCACCGTCCATAAGAATGTTTTCAGGTTTGATATCCCTATGCACGATGCCTGATTTATGTACTGACTCAATTCCTTCAAGGACTGGCAAAAAATAGTCTGTAATCCATCTGGCAACTGCCTGACGGCTGTAGCCAATTCCTTCAATGGGCATTACTGAACGCAACGTAGAGTTCGGCAGGTATTCCATAACAATGTATTCAATTTTTTTGCCTTCTACGTCCGCAATATCATAATCAAAAACCTGCAAAACATTGGGATGACGGATCTGGGCCATCGCCTGAACTTCGCGCCGGAACCGTTCTTCCTCCAGAGCCTGGTCGCCCTCTTGGTCATCCAAAAAGTCAGGCGAGATAACTTTTAATGCGACATTGCGTTCAAGGTTTTTTTGATGCGCTCTGTATACATCTCCTTTTCCACCTGAAGCAATGTGCTCAATAATTTCCCATTTTCCATTAAGAACCAACCCAGAAGGAAGGGGGCAGCGCGGTTTTCGTGACGCGTCGGTGGATGACGAGCCTGTGTGCAGCGTCATTGAGGTATATTCGTTAGTTACAGTCATGGGGTGATGCTCCGCGAATGAATATATTTAGGGTAGTAAAATACAATAAAGATGAATATTTAACTATAATACCATTTATACAAAGTTCGTCAGCCGATATATTTTCTGCATAACCGGCTGACGAACATAGTCACCAGCAATTATTCTCCAGCACAGATCCGTCATGGTGAGCAAATGTTGCGGGGTTAATGCCATTTTTTACCAATGCAGAGTTAAACTCGTCATTTATGGTAAATAATTGTGTTTTTGCTTCTGCCATCTCCTTGTAAATATTTCGCACTGTGGAAAGATTGGCTCCAGAAGTTGCATCCTGGTTATTCAATTCACTTCGCAGTTCGGCAAGCTTCTGCTCAATGGAATAAATATTTTGATTATGTGCTGCATATAAATGTTGCGCAATGACCGCTTGTTCCTGAGTGATAGCATTGTCGGCGAATTCTTGAGGCAACGCCTGTGCTGTGTTTTGGAGTATCACCAGGGCAATCAAGCCCCACAGTAGCGTTGTAGTTACAGTTGTTGATTTTGACATGATGGTTGTTATTTGCCACACGATGAGCCTACCAGCCGCAACCACCGTGGCTGCCATGCCCACCATGCCAGGGTTGGGCAACAATATTCGTTTCGTTGGGCGTTTGTGCACGGCTACTAGTGGGCAAGAAGAGCGCAAATAGTATTAAAAGCGAAAGAGATGCCGCCATAAAGCCAAAGATATTTGTTGATGTGGTAGACATGAATTGCTCCTTGGTGTGGTTAAAGGATTTTTTTCAGGACATTAAATTCTTCTATAGATATTTCTCCCTTTGCCAGCCGCGATTTTATTATCTCCATGGAGTCAAGGCGGTCGGCATTAATGCGGTTTTTCTTTTTGCAAAAGACCATTACCAACCAGGTTACGGCAGCGCCTGCTAGCATAAACATGCCACCCATGACCCACCAATTCCAATGCGCAAAATTTCCGATTTCGCAGCCCATATCTTCACGCTCCATAAAGACTCTTCATTACCGCTCTTGGCTGGTTTGGTATTTGCAGTATGCAGGCATATGAAGGTATTCTGGTATTGGCAAAGGGTGTGCCAATCTTGCTATGTTTGTATAACTGTATAAAAAATTTGAATATAAAATTTTATTGAACAAGGCAGTGTTCGCGTGATGCATAAAAAATGCTCACGAAACAATATGGCGGCGAGTAAAAAATACTCGACCCATTCGGGAATGGTATCTTTATGGATGTTACTAAAGCAGAGCGCTCAGAGCCATCTTCCGGGAGGCTCTTTTTTGGTTTGTCGCCATGGTTGTTGATCGGGGTTTCTTTGATTTTGGGGTTGGCTATTGTGGTGCTGGCCATCAGAAATTCCGGTCGGGAAAAAATGCATATCACGCAAAATTTGCTCGACCGGGCCGACTCTCTGATCTGGGCACTGGAGGCCGGAGCGCGAACCGGCATTAATGACAAAACGCGGCAGTCGGTTTTGCAATCGCTGATTGTAGAAACAGCAAAGCAACCTGGTGTCATCTATATTGCAGTCATTGACCGTAGCGCAAAAATTTTGGCCCACAGCGACCCCAACAAGGTAGGAAGCAGCCTTGCACAAGGCGAGTTGCCAGGCGTTTCGCCCGAAGATGCCGTTAAGCCCGTGCTGACAGGCAGCATTGAAGCAAACCTGTTTGAAGTTTACCGCGGGTTTTCTCCCTTGCAGGATATCTCTGGCCGCAGCCATGAGCATGAGGGGCATGCCTCCATGCACTGGGACATGCAGCCTGAGGATGCCTCACAGATGGCGCCAGCAACGGCCACAAGCTATGCATTTGTTGGCATAGACAGAAAACCGTTTGCCGAAGCCTTGTCGGTTGATTACTGGAACAACATCCTGGCGGCGTCCATTGTGGCCGCCTTTGGTCTTGCCGGGGTTATTTCGCTATTCTGGGCGCACAGTTACAAGCGTTCGCGGCGCAAATTGAAAGGGAGCAAGGCCTTTGCCGAAGCCGTAGTAACCAGCCTGCCGGTCGGACTTATTACCAGTGACCCCGACGGCAAAATCAGCATGATCAACGAGACGGCACGCAACATGCTTCGCATTGCGGACCAAGGCATTGACGACATGGCGGTGGCAGATATTCAAGGCCTGGATTGGCAGGCCATCGCGTCAACGCTGACGGGTAAGCGAAAGGTTTTTGAACGCGAAATGGATTTTGTCTCGCCTGATTCAGAGGCTGTGCCCATCAGTGTCAGCGCATCGGAAATCCGCGACGAAGACGGACTTTTTTTGGGCCATCTTTATATCCTCAGGGACATCGCAGAAGTAAAACGCTTGCAGGCCGAGGTGCAGCGCAATGAACGCCTGACCGCTCTGGGCAACCTGGCGGCTGGTGTTGCCCATGAAATACGCAATCCCCTCAGCTCAATCAAAGGGCTTGCGTCATTTCTGGCAAGCAAAATGGCGCCCGGCGGGGCGGAAGAAGATGCCGCAAAAACTATGGCTTTTGAGGTAAATCGTCTGAACAGGGTAGTTTCAGAACTGCTTCAGTTTGCCCGCCCCAACGCCATAGCTCTGACCAGCACTGATATAAATGAAGTTATCACACGGGCCTTGCGCCTGGCCGAGTCAGATATCAGTTCCAGGGGCATAACCGTGCGGTTCAAGCCTGATACTGAGTTTACGCCGGTTAACATCAATGCCGAGCGGATGACGCAGGCCTTGCTCAACCTGTTTTTAAACGCAGTGCAGGCCATGGAGCAGGGTGGCATTCTTGGTGTGCGTGTGGAAAAGAAAGACGATGGCATGTTTGCAATAATTGTTACAGATACCGGCAAGGGCATGGATAAAAAAACACTCGCCGCAATTTTTACGCCATATTTTACCACCAAGGGAGCGGGCACGGGCCTTGGCTTGCCCATAGTCCATCAAATCGTTGAAGGCCATGCCGGTAAAATTTCAGTTGCAAGCACGCCAGGGGTGGGTAGCGTATTTACCATGCTGCTGCCATTGCACAAAGAGCAGGAGAAGTAGTCATGGCAAGAAACAAAACACAGATACTGGTGGTTGACGATGATCAGGGACACCGCTCAACCCTTGCCACACTGCTTTCAGACTGGAGCCATCGTGTAACTGCCGTGGTGGACGGAGAGTCAGCAATCGATGCGTGCAAAAATTCTCCCTTTGATCTGGTGCTCATGGATGTTCGCATGACCGGCATCAGCGGCATTGACGCCCTGAAAGCAATCAGGGTGCATAACCCGGCAATACCCATCATCATTATGACGGCGTATTCGGATGTGAGCAATGCCGTGGAGGCGCTTAAAGCCGGAGCTTATGACTATTTGACCAAACCCCTGGATTTTGAGGAGCTTAAACTTACGCTGGAGCGTGCGGCTGAGCATCTCAAACTTATTGATGAAAACAGCGCGCTAAAAATGGCGCTCGCCCAAACCTTCAACCCTGGCGAAGTAATTGGCAAAAGCCCTCAGATGCACGCGCTTTTTGAAATGGTTTCCACTATTGCCTCGTCTGAGGCAACGGTTTTGATTACAGGCGAATCCGGCACGGGCAAGGAGGTTGTGGCTAAAATGATCCACGCCAACAGTAACCGAAAAAACGGGCCATATATCGCTGTAAACTGCGCAGCGCTTACGGAAACCCTGCTGGAGTCAGAGCTGTTCGGTCATGAGCGTGGTGCGTTTACCGGGGCGGAAAAAAAGAGGGAGGGGCGTTTTTGGGCCGCCAATAAAGGAACCATCTTTCTGGATGAAATTGGCGAAATCCCACTGGCCATGCAGGCCAAGCTGCTGCGTGTCATTCAGGAGAGGGAAATTCAGCGTGTGGGTGGGGACCATGTTCTTAAGGTCGATGTGCGCATTCTGGCTGCAACCAACAAGGTTCTAAAAGAAGAAGTGACGGCTGGGCGTTTTCGGCAGGATTTGTACTACAGGCTCAATGTTGTTTCGCTCCGCTTGCCGGCATTGCGCGAGAGAAGGGAAGATATTCCGCCTCTTGCCATGCATTTTCTTAAAAAATTTGCCAAGAAAAATGAAAAGAACGTCAAAGGATTCACCCCTGGCGCAATGGATGTCCTTGTAAAATATGCGTGGCCAGGAAATGTGCGCGAGCTGGAAAATACTGTTGAGCGCGCTGTTGTGCTGCTAATGGGAGAATATGCGAGCGAGCGCGAGCTGCCGCCAGCCCTTTTTGATCAGGCTGAAGAAGAAATTGCCCCATCAAGGGATTTTTCTGACATGACACTGGAAGAAATTGAACGTGTAATTCTTACAGAAGTTGTTGAAAATGTGGGGGGTAACAAGAGTGAAGCGGCGCGCCGCCTGGGCATCACCAGAAAAACGCTTGCTTCAAAAATGCAGCGTTCATGACTGGGCGTGATTGCTAACCGGAAATGTATAGGCTTCTACTCTTGCTGGCGGAATGTTTCTCATAACAATACAAGCCGCGTGCGGGCGCAAACCATACGTGCTGAGCGGATATTTGCGCCACCATGCGTATGTATACTGCACGTATATGCCGCCGCGAGTCGCAAGCACCTGACGTATTTGCGCCATAACCTTTTTTTGCACTCTGGCATGCAGCACGCGCATGGGTAGGGAAGATATAATGGCGCATACACGCCTGCTTCCATAGCGCGCGGAAATAATGGATTCAAGTGCGCAGGCATCTCCCACAACCAGTGGCACATCGGGGCATCGCCTGGTGAATGCCTCGCCAAAACCGTTTGATATCTCAAGCGGCATAATGCGATGGGGCGCTATGCCTGAACTGACAAGCGCCTCACTTACAATGCCCGAGCCCGCGCCCAGATCCACAATCAGGCCTTCGCCAGCGGGGATCATACCTATAAGAGCTCCGGCAAGAAATCTGCTGCTAGGGCAGATTGACCCCACCGAAGATGGCGATTGGATAAATTCACTGATAAATGTCCACGATTCATGTACACTGGGGAGCTCTTGCTTGCGATTCTTTTTGAGCAAGGGGTTGTGAAATAGCTGGGAGAGCATTGTTGCCGCCTTATGAATAAATGTAGTGGAGCACAGCAAGTTCGTTTTAAAAGCCCTTCGCTGTGCTCCTGTTGTCTGTGCGTATTAATCTACATGGTTGGGGTTTTTCGCTTCGCTGCTGTGAATGGCGGCGTTGTTGGCGGCCTGTTCATGTCCCCCGCCGTGTGCTTCAAAAGAGACCGCCTGCGTTGTGCCCTGCTGCGGGGCTGTGCTGCGCTCGGCAGCGTGGACAGTCGCATTGTTATTTGCCTGCTCATGCCCACCGCCATGCTCGCTGTAGGCTACCACTTTTTGTGCGGCTGCGGCTGAACCAGGACGGTGCTCTCCACTCTGATGCGCCGCTGGCGAGTCGTGTCCGTATTCTCCACCCCAGGCGTAGGCAGCGCTTGCTGCGCCACAAAGAGTTATGGTCAGCGCCGCAGCGATAATTCCTTTGTTCATTTTCATGGTGTTCTCGATTGCAGTAGTGTTTTAGAAAAGAAATTTGCAAACCCAGTATCCTCACTAGGATTACTGGTAGTAAGGCAAGGATTATGCCAGATATTTTTTATAATTAAATCATATTGTTGTATTTAATAGCATCGAGGCGGGCAAGATGATGCATCATTTTTACCCGAAAAGAAGACCCGCTGCGCATATTTTACTCGACAGCGCATTACTGATGAGAATGCGGGCAGAGATGCGCATTCACGGTAGCACAAATGCAGAGGATAGATATTTAGCAGAGATTTTAAGCAACGAAATATGGTGCTGAGGATTAACTTGGCCGCGTCATTAATGGAAATAAAGATTCCGGAGTCATCGCATTATTATATCACAAAGTATGCAAATAGATTACGTGCTGAAATTGTTATAAGTACTATTTATGATGCAATTGTTTAGTGTATATAAAACTCGTTTTTGTGATATATTGATTATATTTTCTGAATTATCAGTGTGGCACATGTCTGTAAGTATTATATTGAAGCACTCATTGTCACGAACGTCGAGAGCGTACAGACGTAGTCCTACATCCACAATAATCTCTGGTGACATCAAAAATATAGAGAGAAGTTTGCTGTATTAAATAAAAAAGTGGCTTATACGTCTTATCCAGAGCGTATAAGCCACTTTAATTTATGGGGGTGGTGGAGGCGGGGGGAGTTGAACCCCCGTCCGAGAACTGTCCACACGAAGCATCTACAGGTTTATGTCAGGAATTAATTTCACCGTGGTGGTAGCCCCTGACCGGGCGCATCACGGCAATCTTTCCGGTAAACTCCTCGCGGAAAACCCCGGTAAGAACCGATTTCCGCCAGCCTGATAAGTGTCGCCATTTAGGGTTATCAGACATGGCCCTGAATGACGTGACCGCCTAGGCGGTCGTTGCCTCGCTGTTTTTAGGCAGCGTAAGCGTAGTCGTAATCGTTGTTGGCAATTACTTTTGTTGCCGCTTTTTACGAGGCCAGCGGCGCCTCGACCTGCCGCTAAGGCTTCCACGTCCCCGTCGAAACCAGTGCGCCCCCATTGGGTCAAACATTACAATAAGTCGCTTATGCCAGTTTGGCAAGCGCTAACGAATGTAGAAATGTGAAAGCGGCCCCTTGAGGCACATGTGATAGTGCTCCAGCAGAGGGGTGGCGTCGTCCGTATGTTCCAGCATGTCGTTCTGAATCTGGGTTGCCAGCTCCACTCCGTGTGAAAGCATGGCCACCTGCGCCATCACTTTAAAGCTCTTTTGCAAATCTGGTTTGCGGGCAATTATGTCGCACAGCAGGTCGGCGTCATTGTCTGTACCTTCGACCACCAATGACCCCTCTGGCGAGAGGTACAGATGCAGGCGATCTTCCGGGCGCAAATGCCGTTCCTGAAGCTGCGTGTTCAGCATGTCCATAAACGCTTCCTGAAGCTCGTCCAGCCGGGCCTCAAGTGCGGTAACAAGCCCTTCACCGTCTTTTGCCAGGCTGTTCAAAGCCCTGACAGATGTTTCGTCAAGGCCAGAAAGCGCCTGACCCGTACTTGGGTAGTGCCGTGCTGACGAGGTTGCCTCGGAAGCGCCAGATTGCATGTGGAGCATGGCGCTTATGCAATTATTATTTTCGTTAGTCACATGCTCCCCCTGTGGCTATGGTCAATTTTGCCTTGCAGTCATTTGCCTTGGGTATAAGCAAAATAAGTGCCAGAATGATTCATAGTCCCAAAATGGGGAAAAAGTTTAGAAAAAGTCAAAAAAATGTCGGTGAATACTGTCGCTTCAAACACATATGACGGGGAAATGGCCTGTTACAAACAGGTTGTGGTTGACCAATGAGGCTCAGGCGGCAAATTTTGCAGAGTATGTTGTCGTTGGTCTGGCAGGGGCCAGACGCAAAACCCTAGGCTTCCAGGCTGCGGGCCACGGCCTCGCCCTGTGCGCCGCCGCCAGCCATGCGGGCAAGTTCTGCATGGCGGTCTGCCTTGTTGAGAGGCGAGCAGAGGGTAAAGGTTTCGCCATCGCGCACAACCTTGACGATCTGGAAATGCCTGCGGGCTCGGGCCGCAAGCTGCGGCCAGTGGGTGATAAGCAGCATCTGGCGTGTTTCGGCCAGTGCGTAAAGCTTTTCGGCCAGTTTGTTCAGGGTCATGCCGCCAACGCCAGCGTCAACTTCGTCGAAAATAAAGGTTGCGCCTTCGTCATCCTGCTGCACACTGGCTAGGGCCAGCAAGAAACGTGAAAGTTCACCGCCAGAGGCGATTTTATCCAGCGGCTGAGGAGGTTGGCCAGGGTTGGGTGCCCACAGAATACGGCCCCGTTCGTCTTGCACGCCGGGCCAGATTTCCTGCGCGGCAAAATCGGGAATAACCCGTACCTCTTCTGAAAAGCCAAGCTGGCGCAGTTCGTTTTCCAGGTTCGCGGCAATAGTGGCTGCGGCCTCGCGGCGCGCCGGAATGATGCGGGCAGTCACGGCGGCCAGCTCTGCGGCAAGAGCTGCCGCTTCCTTGTCCAGCCGGGTTATGTCCAGAGCGCATACATCAAGGAAGGAAAGATTCTCTGCAATTTCTTCGCGCAGGGCCAGAATTTCAGGCAGGGTGCGGTGCAGCTTGCGCTTGAGTTGGGCAAGGGCAAAAAGGCGTTCTTCCAGATGGTCCATGTCGGGCATTTCGTCCAGCCCGGGCAAGGCCGGGGGCCTGCGCAACTTGCCGCCAAGGTGGGCCAGCTGCTGGCGCAATGCGGCCACTGCGTCGGCATCGGCCTGAAGGGAATCATCCTCGCGGGCCATGCGCACCAAAAGTTTTTCAAGCTGACCCAGCTGGTCGACCACGCCTTCCTGTTCATCGCCTTGCAGCAGCATCAGGGCCTGTTCGTAATTTTCCTGCTGGTGCTCCATGGAGCGGGCCATAGCGCGGATTTCTTCAAGGCGTTCTTCTTCGCCTTCTTCTGGCGAAACCTTGTCTATCTCCTGCTGCTGCATCTCGAGCAGCTCGCGGCGCTCCACAAGCCCGGTCTGTCTGTTCAGCAGGGCAGTGCGCTGGGCCGCGTTAGCCTGGAGACGCGAGAGCAGATCGTCGCGCTGCGCGAGCAACTCGGGACAGCTAATGCCGCCTTCAAGCAGACGTGCCTGAAATGATGCCTGAAGCAGTTTTTGCTGGGCGTGCTGGCTGGTGTGGGCCACAAGGCGGTTGCGCAGATCGCGCAGGCTGTCCTGCGAGCGTAGCTCATCATTGATGTACAGGCGACTGCGGCCGGTTTCTGCCACAATTTCGCGGCGCAGCACCATGTCGGCCTCGGCGGTGCTAAAGAGAGCTTCGACCTGAGCGCGCTCCGCTCCAGCCCGAACCATGTCTGCCGACAGTTTGTCGCCAAGCAGAAAGCCCAGCGCTTTAAGAATAAAGCTCTTGCCCGCCCCGGTTTCACCCGTAAGCACGTTCATGCCGGATGAAAATTCCAGTTCCATGTCTTCAATAAGGGCCAGATTGCGAATGCGCAGGTATTCAAGCATGGCTTCAACGTGTTGTTATGGCGGTTTATGTGGTTAAAGTATAGCTTTAACTTTTAAAAATATTCAGCATAATAAAGCTATTGGCGTAGTCTTGGGTCAAAAATATCTCGCAGGCTTTCACCCAGCAGGTTGTAGCCCAACACCGTAACCAGTATGGCCAAACCGGGGTATACCGACAGCCAGGGCGCAGTTTCAATCACCGCCTTGCCGTCCATAAGCATATTGCCCCAGCTTGCCGCAGGTGGCTGCACGCCCAGGCCCAGAAAGCTGAGGCTCGATTCTACCAGAATTGCCCCGGCCACGCCAAGGGTGGCTGTTATCAGCACCGGGGCGAGGGCATTGGGCAGTATGTGCCGAAACAGTATACCAGCGGTTGATGTGCCCGCCAGTCGGGCAGCATCAACAAATTCGCGCTCACGCAGGCTGAGAGCCTCGGCGCGCACAAGCCTGGTGACGCCCATCCACGAGGTAAGCCCAATGACCACCATGATATTGGTAAGATTGGGTTCCAAAAAGGCAATGACCGCCAGAATAAGAAAAAATGAAGGGAAGCAGAGCATTATGTCGACCACGCGCATGATGCACTCGTCCACCCAGCGGCGAAAATAGCCGCTCACCAGCCCCAGCACCGTGCCAATACTTACCGATATGCCCACGGCCACAAAGCCCACCCACAGCGAAACGCGCCCACCGTAAAGCAGGCGCGAAAAAACATCGCGCCCCAGCCGGTCTGTACCGAGCAGAAAGCGGGAGGAGGGCGGTTCCAGAATATTTTGCAGGTGCAGGGCGTTGGGGTCAAAAGGCGCAATCCACGGCGCCAGCAGGGCAGCCAGCGACATGCCGAGCACAATTACAAGGCCCAGCGCCAGCATGAAGTTGCGGCCAAGCAGCTTTTTGACAGCAAGGGGCAGCATCAGGCGTTGTCCTTTGCGTTGCGAATGCGCGGGTCTGCCAAACCGTAGCAAAAATCGGCCAGCAGGTTGCCAGCGAGGGTAAGCACAGCTCCAAGCACCAGGTTACCCATGATCATGGTGTAATCGCGCGCCATTACAGCGCCGTAAAAAAGCTGGCCCAGCCCCGGCAGGGCAAAAATTGATTCAATGATCACGCTGCCGCCAATGAGCCCCGGCACAGAAAGCCCAAGCAGGGTAATGACCGGCAGCAGGGCGTTGCGCAAGGCGTGCCGCCATATCACGGCTGTCGCGCCAAGGCCTTTGGCCCGCGCGGTAAGAATATAATCCTGCCGCAGTACCTCAAGCATGCAGGCCCGCATATAGCGCGACATGCCCGCCAGACCGCCAACCGTGTACACCAGGGTGGGCAGAGCCAGGTGCCTGGCCAGGTCGCAAAATTTGCCCCACGCGCTCAACTGCGCGTAGTTCATGGAAGTAAGGCCAGAAATGGGCAACCATTGCAACTCAATGCCAAAAAACATCATGAGCAGCAGGGCCAGCCAGAATGAAGGCATGGCAAAACCCAAAAAAACCAGCACAGTAACTGACTTGTCGAGCAGCGAATTCTGCCGGCAGGCAGAAACAATGCCCACAGGAATGGCTATGAGCAGGGTGAGCACCAGCGAAACAACATTCATGCCAACGGTAAGGGGCAGCCGCTCAAGAATCTTGGTAAGCACCGGGCGCGAATCGGCAGACATGGAGTTGCCAAAATCAAGCTGTACAATGCGCGTCAACCAGTCCCAGTACTGCACGTACAGTGGGCGGTCGAGGCCATACAGCACCTCAAGGCGCTGGCGGGCAGCAGCGCCAGCCAGCGGATTGAGTGTGGTTTCCAGATCTGTGGGTGAGCCCGGGGCCAGATGAATGACCCAAAAGCTGATGATGGTAATGCCCCACAGCACAAGCAGCATCCACAGCGTTTTGCGTAAAACGTGCAGAAGCGGGCCAGATAGGCGGCTTTTTGCGGCAGTTGAGGGCAGGGTGCTCATGTAAGGCGGTTACTCCGTACGGGTCATCCACTGGCGCATGTCGTCCACTTCCTTCTGCCAGGCAGAAGAAAGGCGCAGCTTGAGAAAGCGGGCGTACAGGGAATCCAGCAGGCCGGTGCACACTTCCATAAGATAGAATTTTTCCAGCAGCAGGGCATCGGGATCGTCGTCGGTGTCGCCCTTGTCGAGCTTGGGAGTTTTAAGGCTGTTGAGGCAAAAATCCTCGGCCTTAAGGCTCACCTGAAAGGCCAGCTCTTCTTTTTCAAGACGCAGAAGGGCACGGCTGACCTGCTTGCCGGTGCCAAGGCCAAAGCGGGCCTCGCGAAGAGGGGAGAGCGAGCCGGAAACAGAGGCTGTTTCGCGGGCGTCACCTTCGCCGCCTTCAACCACAATGCGCTGTTCCATTGATACGGCAAAGGGGGCGCCTTCCTTGTCGGTAAACGCGCCGGGGGCGGTGTCGCTCTGGTACCAGAGCCAGGTCAGAAATTCTTTGCCGAGAATGCTGTCTGTGGATTCACCAAGATAAGGCATATTCATGGGGGCTCCGTGCCGTCATCAGGAAAGGGGCGCGAACTGCGTGGGTTCCAGCTTATCCAGGCGGATAAGGCTTTCTTCATCCAGCATGGAAACCGCCAGATTGTAAGGAGTCAGTTGCTCCAGGTGCAGCTCGAAGGTCTTGAGAAATTCTTCCATGAAGAGGTCGATCATCTTGTTTTGGGTCGATGCAAACCAGACTTCATTTTTATCCGTGGCCCACAGCACGTTGAATTCGCCGGGAACAGGCAAAAAACGCGAGCGAAGGCGCAGCAAAACCTGCTCCTTGAGCTCCTTTTTGCGTTCGCGGGCAATGTAATTCTTGCCCTGTTGAGCCATACGCGCTTTTTCTTCCTTGAGGGCAAGGGCCACATGCTTTTTGACCACGCCTGCAGGTATGCGACGCATATCGAGCCGCAACGAAAAAACGATGTACGAGCCTTTTTGGGGCGGGGCCGTAACCCAGTCGGTATCGAGCATGTCCTCAAAACATGCCCAACCCTGGCCCTGCATTTCAGGAATATCATCAATGTCGCGCATGGCGAACTGCTTCAGTTTGTCCGGTATCTGCGGCCAGAGCGTGGCCGGAACGGGATCAAGAATACGAAACCGTGTAAAGCTGCAAGAGCTGTTGGCAAAGCCCATGTAAACTCCTTGCTTGTAAAACCTGTGTTGGCAGTGTTGTACGTCAGAGCCGCCCCGGGGGCAAGTGCATGACGAGGCAGGGGCTGGCAGGGCTAGCGCATGTGAGCGGCAGAATTTGCGGCCGCACGTATATTTATAAGGAAAGGAATTCACATTTGGCAGAAGGTCATGATTGGCTGGCAAGAGAGCCACTGGCTGCTGAAAACATGCCGGGTTTTATACCCACACACATCCAAAGCCGGCAAGAATATTCAGGTGCCGCAAAAACCGCCAGCAGCATACATTTGAAGAACAAGCTTCATCATTTTGAGCCAGCGCCAAATCAGGGCCAGCTGATTTTATGTGAGGAGAGAGCTGTGTTGCCAGAGCCGTTTTGAGGGCATTTTTTACCCCTTTCCGGGGCGAGAGTTGCGCCATGGTCGGATGTTATAAATGTCCCATAATGATAATTATGTAAACTTTTGAAGATGGAAAGGCCCTGGAAGCCTTGTTTCAGGAGACTGCCGGCTGCCTCCCCTGTGCATACTCTTGACGGCATGCTCCACTTCACGCACCATGTGCGCATCTTGCCAAGGAGAAATCACCGTGCCGCCCAAACATTCCGGCAATGCCGGATCGACCGCCAATAAACGTTCCCAAACCAGTTCGTCTTCACGGCCATCAAAAAAAGAACCTTCCAGAGATTCGTCCCGTGATTCGTCGCGGAATGCGACTCGGGATTCCGCTGGGGCATTTTCCAGAGGCAGGCCCGCAGATCGTTCTGGTGGCGCGCGCAAAGGCCCTGGCCCTGATTCAAGGCGAGGTGCTCGTGCTGAAGGCTCAGCACTGCGCAGGCCACAGCCTGCTGCAGAGCCAGAATCGCAGGATGGCGTGCGCCTCAACAAGGCTATTGCCGCCACAGGCCATTGCTCTCGCCGCAAGGCCGACGAGCTTATTCTTGCAGGGCGCGTGCGTGTAGACGGCCAGCCGGAATCAAACCCGGCGCGGCATGTGCTGCCATTTGAAAGTATTATGGTGGATGGGCGTATTTTGTCGGCCCCGCAGGCTTTTACCTATCTTATGCTCAACAAGCCCGTGCAGGTGGTTTGCACGGTGAGCGACCCGGAAGGCAGGCCCACGGTACTTGACTGCCTGCCTCAGGAATTCAAGGGACTTCGTCTTTACCCTGTTGGTAGGCTCGACTATTTTTCTGAAGGCATGCTGCTGCTGACCAACGATGGTCAGCTGGCGCAACGTCTTACCCATCCCCGGCACCACCAGCCCAAAACCTACGAGGTGCTTGTGCGCGGCTCTGTGCCGGAAGACGCCCTCAAGACCATGCGGCGCGGCATGCGCCTTGCCGAGGGTGAAGATCTGCTGCCCGTGGACGTGACCACCCAGCCCTCTGGCGGCAACACCTCGATGCAGATGGTTCTGCGTCAGGGGTTTAACCGCCAGATTCGCCGTATGTGCCGCGACTTGGGGCTTACTGTGCTGCGCCTGTGCCGTGTTGCTCAGGGGGCTTTGCGTCTTGGCAATCTGGCCAGCGGCAAGGTTCGGCCGTTGACCGATGCGGAAATTGCAAAACTGCGCGAAAGCGCTGGCTTGCCGCCGATGTAGTTGCAGGTCCGATAATATTCTGTCGCCCCTGCCCTGCTGTTTTTGTAAATAAAAAGGCGCAGCCGCTAACCGCATTGGCGGTGTGTGGCTGCGCCTTGATTTTTTAACTGGTATATACCTTATAATATATACGTGTTTTTGGTGAGGATGGCACGGCTGCCATCTCCGGAATCAGTCCTTGTTTTTCAGGAGCTGCTCCAGAAAATCAATGGCGTCTTTCTGCACGGCCTGCAGGTGCTCCTCGCCCTTGAAGCTTTCTGTATACACCTTGCAGATAGCTTCCGTACCGGAAGGGCGCACTGCAAACCAGCCGTCGTCGCTGACCACCTTTACCCCGCCGATAGAAGCATCATTGCCGGGGGCGCGTGTAAGTACACTGGTAACGGGCGAGCCGCCCAGAGTCTTGAGCGTGACACTTTCGGGCGTAAGCGCCGCAAGTTTGGCGCGCACGTTGTCATCTGCCGGGGCATCAAGCCGCTGGTAGGCGGGCGCGCCAAGGCGTTCGGTCAGTCTGGTGTACAGCTCGCCGGGCGACGATTGCTCCACCGCCATCATTTCAGCGGCCAGCAGGCACATGAGAGGGCCGTCCTTGTCAGTGCTCCAGGGCGTGCCGTCAAAACAGAGGAAGGACGCACCAGCGCTTTCCTCGCAGCCAAAGCCGCAGCTCCCGCTGAGCAGGTAGGGTACAAACCATTTGAAGCCCACGGGCACTTCCACTATCGGGCGGCCAAGATCCTTGCCTACCCTGTCGAGCATGGCGCTTGTGACCAGAGTTTTGCCTATGCCGCGCTGCGTGGGCCACTGCCTGCGGGTGCGGAACAGATACCAGGCGGCAACGCTCAGATAGTGGTTGGGATTCATGAGCTCCTGACGCGTCACCACGCCGTGGCGGTCTGAATCGGGGTCACAGGCAAAGCTCAGGTCAAAATGGTCGCGCAGATCAAGCAGGCGGCTCATGGCAAAGGGCGATGAGCAGTCCATGCGGATTTTGCCGTCCTTGTCACAGGGCACAAAGCGAAAGGTGGGGTCAACCGCCCTGTTTACCACTTCCAGATCAATGCCGTAGGCATCGGCGATGGGCTCCCACATGGGCAGGCTTGCGCCGCCCAGCGGATCAACGCCAATGCGCAAACCCGACGAGGCGATGGCTTTCATGTCGAGCACGCCTGCCAGATCCTGTACATAGCTGCCGATAAAGTCGTATTCTTCCACCAGCGACGAGGCGCGGGCGGCACGCAGATGCGTAAGTTTTACGCCCTTGTTGCCGTTCTCAAGGTAAGCATTGGCGCATTTTTCAATATGGCTTGTTACTTCCGACTCGGCGGGGCCACCGTGGGGCGGGTTGTACTTGAATCCGCCATCGCGCGGGGGATTGTGCGAGGGGGTAATGACAATACCGTCGGCCAGGCCATTGACGCGGCCTGTGTTCCACTTGAGCACCGCATGAGAAATTGCGGGCGTGGCTGTGTAGGCTCCGCCCTGTGCAATGCGCACAGATACATTGTTGGCCACCAGCACTTCCAGCGCAGAGCGAAAGGCCGCCTCGGAAAGGGCGTGCGTGTCGCCACCCAGAAACAGCGGGCCGTCAATACCCTTGGCCGCGCGGTAGTCGCACACGGCCTGGGTGATGGCATAGATATGCTCTTCGTTAAAGCTGCACAGCACTGACGTGCCGCGATGCCCCGAAGTGCCGAACGAAACCCGCTGGGCCGCAAGCGCAGGATTGGGAAATTCCGTGTAGTAGGCGCTCATGAGCGCGGGTATGTTTTCCAGCTTTTCCAGCGCGGGCAGATGCCCGGCATCGCTATGCACAACCGGCATTATATCCTCCAAAAGAGATGGCTGAGCAGACTATAGGCCCAATTTTGCGAGGCCGCAACGCCGCGCACCTGCCGGCCTGGTAGGTGCGAACAGCTTACGGTTGGCTGATACGGCGCAGATCTGGCCCTAGATTTCGCGGAGACACAATTTTTTAAAAAATTCGCGGTGTTCTTGCAGACTGGGGTCGGTGATCTCGCTGGCAAGTATGCCGTAGGCCGCGCGAATGAGCGTAGACCTTTTTTCAAGCGATTGTTCAAGTCGCTCTTTATGCGCATGGCTGGCGCACATTTCGGCCATGATCTGTGTCAGCCGCACGGCACGCACGGTGTCTGTATGCCGCTGGCTCACTGCCCTGCTCCCCGCACTTGCCACTTCAGCCAGCCACTGGGGCTGGCTGAGCGCTCTGGCCGCAATGGCTGCTGCGGCCTGCGCATTGTTGCGGGGAAAAGTGGGAAGAATCTCCTGCCCTTCTACAAACAGGTCGCCAAGCCCGTTGCCGCAGGTTTCCATCAGCAGGGCCGCGCCGCAAGACATAGCCTCGAAGCAGCGAAAATTTACTTCCGAGGCTGCTGTCTGGTTAAGGGCAATGCGGCTGCGTTCGAATATGGGGCGGTAATCGCCAGTCAAGATAACCAGAGGGTGCTGGGTGCGGAATGTCTTGAGAAAAGGCTCGCGGTCGGGGTTGTTTTTGTGCCCCAGGGTTCCCACAAAACTTACAGGAATATCGCGTTCTGCAAAGTCTGATTCCGCGAGTGAAAACTGCGGGCAAAAGAGCGGAAACCACTGCGCGGTCATGCCCTCTTGCGAAAACAGCTCCACATATTCCTTTTGCGCCACAAGGGTGGCGTCAAAGCCCCAGGAATAGGGAATGTGCCAGGGGTTGCAGTAGGTATCGATGGAATAGCGCACCGCAGGCCACGGCACGTTTTGCGGATCAAGCAACTGGGGCATGTTGCCGTCGTCGCAGCAAAACAGGGCATCGGGCCAGAAACCGGCAGCCTCAAGGCGTTGCAGCAGCTGCCGCACGGAATAAGGGTGCGGGGTGGGTAAATCCGCATGCGAACCGGGATGAACGGTAAGCGTGCGGTGACCAAGACGGTTAAGGGCGGGAACCAGCAGGGGCGCGCCCATGCAAAGTATTCGTAAGCTCATATATAAAAAAAAGGGCTGCCCCTCGCCAGAGAGGCAGCCCGAATGTTTGGATGCCTGTTATTTGCCCAGACTCACTGTGCGGAAATACACTTCGCCACGCCGAGAGATTTGCAGCATTACTGCTCCGCGCGCGGCACCCTCGTCATTGACGATCTTGGAAAGTTCCGCAGCCGTGCGCACCGGCTTGAGGTTTGCCTTGAGAATCACGTCGCCAGGCCGCAGGTCGGCTTCAGCAGCGGGCTTTTCAGGGTTCACATCAACAATTACCAGGCCTTCGTTCTTTTCTATCTTGAGGTCACGGCGTTCCTCATCCGTAAGCGAACGGACGGAAATGCCCAACAGACCTTCATCCTTCTGCTTCTGGTCCTTGCCATTCTGGTCGGCAGACTGGCTTGATTTGCGCTCGCCAAGGGTCACCGTAAGGTCGGTGGTCTTGCCATCGCGCCAAACCGTAATCACAGTCTTGCTGCCCGGGGCTTTGTCGGCAATGACGCGCAGCAGAGCCGCCGCGTCGTCAATGGGCTTGCTGTCCACGGAAACAATAATGTCGCCGTCCTTCATGCCAGCCTTGGAGGCAGGCTCACCTTCCATCACACTGCCCACAAGGGCGCCCTTGGCTTCCTTGAGGCCCAGTGCCTTGGCGGTATTTTCTTCCACATCCTGGATGCCCACACCAATCCAGCCGCGGCTGATTTTTTTGCCCGACTTGATCTGGTCAACAATCTTGGCAGCCATGTTGCTGGGTATGGCAAAGCCAAGGCCCTGACCGCTGGCAAGAATGGCCGTGTTGATGCCTATGACCTGACCGGCCATGTTCAGCAGCGGGCCACCACTGTTGCCAGGGTTGATGGACGCATCCGTCTGCAGGAAGTTGTCAAAGGGGCCAGCGTGTATGTTGCGGTTTTTGGCCGAAAGAATACCCGCCGTCACCGTATGATCGAGGCCAAAGGGGTTGCCGATGGCCAGCAGCCACTCGCCCACCTTGAGTTCGTCAGAATTGCCGAACGAAAGGAAGGGCAAGGCGTTCTTGGTTTCAATCTTCAGCAGGGCAAGGTCGGTTTCTTCGTCGGCACCAACAAGCTTGGCCGTAACAGGCTCGCTTTTGCCGTTGCTCTGGTCAAGGGTTACGCGAATGACATCGGCATCGGCAACCACATGATTATTGGTAACGATATAGCCATCCGCGGAGACAATGAAGCCGGACCCCAGAGATTTCTGTCTCGATTGGGGGCGCTTGCCACCGCGCTTGCCGCCAAACTGGTCAAAGAACTTGTCGAAGCCTGGCGGCATATTGCGGAACATTTCCCCCATGAGATCGTCCTGACTGTTGCCGCTGGCTTTTTTTTCTGTACCGATGTTGACAACCGCTGGGCCGCTTTTGGCCGCAAGGTCGCTAAAATCGGGCAAGCCTGCTGCCTGGGCAAGCTGCGATGCCGCGAGAAAGGTCACGGCAAGCATGGCTGCAAGACATTTTTTTATCATCATGGAAAAGCTCCTGGTTACTTATTTTTCAGAGCCTTCTGCAAAGCCTGTGCCATGATGTTCATTCCAGCGCCGCCGGTGGAGCTTCCGGCTGCCGCATGCTGCTTCCAGGCCTTGTCTTCCGCGGGTTCGGCGGGCTGGTCGCCTTCAGGGGCCAGGCTGATGCGCCGGGCAGCGGTGTCCAAATTTTGTACAGTCAGGGTGACGGCGTCGCCCTTGTCCAGTTTGCTGTACTGCTTGCCCTGCTTGGAGTTCTTGATAACCCCGGCAGGCAGCAGGCCGGTAATGCCGGGCGCCAGCGTAATGAACAGACCGTAGGGGCTGCGGCTTTCAACCGTGCCGCTCACCGTGGTGCCCACGGCGAACTGCTGGGCGGCTTCCTTCCACGGGTCGCCTTCGGCGTCGCGCAGGCTCAGGGAGATACGGCGGCTTTCAAGGTTGATTTCCTTAACCTTGACCGAAACGGTATCGCCCGCGGTCAGCACGTCTTCGGCCTTGGCCACGCGCTTGGTCCACGACATTTCAGAAATGTGCACAAGGCCTTCGATGCCGGGCAGCACTTCAACAAAGGCGCCAAAGGGCGCAAGGCGCACAACCTTGCCGGAAACGACCGCGCCAGCCTCAAGCCGCGTGGCCACATCCTGCCAGGGATCGCCCTCGGCCTGTTTGCGCGAAAGCGAAATTCGCACGTGCCCCTTGCTGTCCTTGCTGATGGAAATAACCTTGGCGCGCACGGTGTCGCCCAGTGACACAGCTTCGTCGGGAGCGCCCACGCGCGACCAGGAAAGCTCGGAAAGGTGGATCATGCCTTCAACAGAAGGTGCAAGTTCCATAAACGCGCCAAAAGCGGCAAAGCGCGTGATCTTGCCTTCAACCGTATCGCCCGGCTTGAGGCTTTCAAGCAGTGCGTCAAGCTGTTCGGCGCGTTCGCGCTCAACAATGGCACGGTGTGAAACCACAACGTTTCTGCCGCGGTTTTCAACCCGGATAACCAGAAACTGCATGTTGCGGCCCACGAGCGAGGCGGCGTCTTCTGTCGCTGCAACGCCAATCTGGCTGCCGGGGCAGAAAGCAGACTTGCCAAGCACGTCAACGGTGTAGCCACCCTTGCACACAGCGGTCACGCGGCCATCAACCGGAACCGCGGCATCACGGGCTTCTTCAAGCGCGGCAACGCCGCTGCCGCTCATGGAGCGGGAAAGGCGAATCTCTTGCGAAGAAACGCCGGTAACCCACGCTTCGAGGCTGTCGCCGGGCTTAACGCTTTCATTGCCCTCGGCGTCAAGAATGTCCTTGCGGTCAATGATGCCGTCAACCTTGATGCCCACGTCCACAAAAACACTGTCGCCGGTAATGGCAATTACAGTTCCGGTCACTTTCTGTCCGGGCTGCAAGCGGCTGGATGCGGTTTCGTGGGCCGCCAGCATGGCGGCAAAATCCTCAGCGCCTTCCTCCGACATGGAGGTTGCGATCTTGTCCTCGGTCATAGTTTTCCTGCTCCTTACAAGCTGGGCTTATTGCTCAAGTCCGCTATATTACGCCATCCGCACGAGGAAAACAATTGTCTTTTTGTGCCATGGTTTTTGCGGCCGCCACATGGGTAACTGAATCAAATTTATACAGGTGGATATTTTTTTGTCACGCCCCTCCCCGGCAGGCACTGGCAATGCCTGCCGGGCGCTCTTAAAGTCCAGCTTTGGTATATTGATTTATTAAATGTGATATGGCCGGTAGTTAGCATGTGTTGTGCAACTGTATTGTGCAAACAAACAGTATTGTTCGCATGCAATTAGTTAAAAAAATAATTTGATTGCATCTTAGTATCATGCAGTGTTATGGCTTTGGCAGTGAAATCTTTTGTGGAACATGCAGTTATTGATAGAGTGAACAAACAGTTTTTAGGGGTAACGGCAGGAAAGGTTATGTTCAGCAGGGATAATTGCATGGAATGTATGTGTGTAATGTTTGGGGTTGGGGATGGTGTGGCAGGGGTTATTGCATGCCCTGCTCTGTTATTGATGGGCAGAGAAAGCATGCGTCTGTGTTTGTACGGAGGAATTCTACCACCTTAATCTGATGCACCTTATCATGGTGAAAGTTTTTGATGAGCAGAAGTATGAAACCAGACTTCTATTAGGCCAACAGCCAGGATAACAGCTATGAAGTATTTGAAGATTTTGTATGTTCAGGTTCTCATTGCCATATTCATAGGCATTCTTTTGGGGCATTTTTATCCTGAATTGGCCGTAAAGATGCAGCCCCTGGGCAAGGGCTTTATCAATCTTATTAAAATGATCATTGCCCCGTTGATCTTCTCAACGGTTGTGACCGGCATCGCTGGTATGAAAGACATCAAGGCCGTTGGCAAAACCGGCGGCATGGCCCTTGTTTACTTTACAGTTATTACCCTTACAGCCCTGGCCATCGGTCTTGTGGTGGTGAACCTGGCGCAGCCCGGCGTGGGCATGAATGTTGACGTCAGCACCTTCAACGCCGCCGACAAGAACATTGCCGCCCAGTACGCTGGCAAGGCCAAAGATAACAATATCGTCAATTTCTTCCTGAATATCATTCCCAGCACCTTTGTTTCGGCATTCACCAGCGGCGAAATCCTGCAGGTTCTGCTGGTGGCCATACTGTTTGCCTTTGCCCTGAATTACAGTGGCGAAAAGGGCAAGCTGTGCTTTGATCTCATCAAGAGCCTTTCTGAAGTGCTGTTCAAGGTCATCGGCATCATCATGCACGTGGCCCCCATTGGCGCTTTCGGTGCAATGGCCTTTACCATCGGCAAGGAGGGTATTGGCTCTGTCCTTGTGCTGGGTGAGCTGATTGTGTGTTTTTATGTCACGAGCATTTTGTTTGTGGTGTTCATTCTGGGAACCATTGCCTTCAGCTGCGGGTTCAACATCTTCAAGTTCCTGCGCTATATCCGCTCCGAGCTGTTCATTGTGCTTGGCACCTCTTCTTCTGAATCGGTGCTGCCCAACATGCTGCGCAAGATGGAAAAGGCTGGCTGCAACAAGAGCGTCGTAGATCTGGTTATTCCTGCAGGGTACTCGTTCAACCTTGACGGCACGGCCATTTACCTGACCATGGCCGCCATCTTTCTGGCGCAGGCAACCAACACGCCCATGGCGCTTGGCGATCAGCTTGTGTTGCTGGGTATTCTGCTTATTTCTTCCAAGGGTGCGGCGGCTGTTACCGGCGGCGGCTTTATCGTGCTTGCCGGTACGCTGAGTTCGGTCGGCAGCATTCCGCCTGAAAGCATCGCCGTTATCTTTGGTATCGACCGCTTCATGTCTGAAGCGCGTGCCCTTACCAACCTGGTGGGCAATGGCGTTGCCACCATCTTTATCTCGAAGGTCACCGGAAATCTTGATTCCGAGAAGCTCAACGAAGTTCTGGATCAAAAAAAAACAGTAGGTGAGCCTGTTACGACAGCCTAGCCCTCAATAATCTGCGCCCGCCGGTCAAAATTGCCTGGCGGGCGCAGATTTTTTGTTTTTTGCCCCCAGATTACCGACAAAATCGTCTGCCAGCACACTGCGGCGGGCGATTTTTCTTTATTCCCACCCTCTCCCGCGGTACGCTGGTTGCATACCGCCCGCAGCAGATTACCTGTCGCAGGCACAGTAAACCGGTGGGGACGCATGGATATCAGCATTTTTGACGCATACTGGGCGGACCGTCAGCCCGACAGATCCGACATGGCAGATTTCTGGACCCGTCGCGCAAGCTCGTTTAACGCGCACGGCGGTGAAGCTGATTCAAGCGCGTACAGAAAGGCACTTGTTGCCCGGGTTGCGGCTCGTACGGGCCTCGGCAGGCATGATGCGGTGCTTGATGTGGGGTGCGGCCCGGGACGGCATGCCCTGGAATTTGCGCAGCTGACGGGTCATGTTGAGGGCAGCGATATCGCACCTGGCATGATCGAGTGCGCAAGGGCAAATGCCGCCGGGGCCATGGTGGATAACGCCCATTTTCAGGTGCTGGACTGGGCGGAAGCTGATCTGGAAGCTTTGGGGTGGGTAAAGTGCTTCAATCTCGTATTTGCCTCGCGCACACCAGCAATATACGACCGCTCTACTCTCAACAAAATGACCGAGGCTTCATCGGGGTATTGCTGCCTTCTCACACAGGTGACGGGCGATAATTCCGTACGGCGCGAGCTGTGCCCCATTGCAGGCGACGACAGGCGCGAAGACATGACGCGCCGTGGGTTGTACTGCGCATTTAATATCCTCTGGCTTCAGGGCTATTATCCCGAAGTGGAATATCTGGAACGTTCGTGGGATTCAGAATGCTCGCTGGACGAGGCCATTCTCATGTACACCCGGCACTTCAATAGCCGGGGGCAGCTCAGTGAAGGACAGCAGGCCGCCATAGCGGACAAGCTGCGCGAAATAAGCAGGGATGGAACTGTGCGCGAGCAGGGGCACTCGCGGGTTGCCATGCTGTTATGGAAGGTTTGCCCATAGGAATGGTGTGGAATTGCCCTGTCCGACCGGGCTTTCCACCTAGGCTTTTTCGACCAGCCAGGTTCTGAGTGGAAAGGCCGTTTCCGTCCAGTGCGTTTTGTACTGCATCTTGGGGCCATCAAGAGGGCCCATGTCGTATCGATGCACGCCTTCTTCACAAAGCCAGCGTATCTTTTCAACCTGCATGAGGTTGCCGAGCGAGTGTGCATGAAAATCGTGCGCATAGCTGAACTGCTGTCCACGATAAACCTGGCCAGCCAGACCGCCAAAAATAAAGCCAACATCACGGTCATCGTGCCGGGCAAAGATTACCCGCGCCCCGCGTTCCGGGGCAAGCCGCTCAAGCAGAAAGTTGTAAAAATCGCATATGCCGGGTTCGGCCATGCCGCAGTGGTCTATGCCCTTCCAGCTGGCGCGCTCAACGGCGATCATGCGGGTATAGGTGTTTTGGGCCTCTTCTGCGGTGGTGGGCAGCACACGTTCAAAATAAATGCCCTTGTCAGCCGCCTTTTGGCTAGCCCGCTTGAGATTGCGGCGCAGGTTGGCTGACCTGCGCGATAGAAAACCATCCAGCCCGCCCTCTAGCGATGCCGACCCCTGAATGCCCGCCTTAACCAGATGCGCTTGAAGCGGCAAGCCAGTCTTGTTCAGCAACTGCTGCATATACGTGAGGCCTGGCCCAAGCCCGCCAACCAGAATCTTGGGAAAGCGCGGCGCATAGGTTTTGGCAAAAAAACGCATGGCTTCGGCAAAAAGCTGTGGTGCTTTGTCACCCAGCAGGGGGCAGCCAAAAAACCACGAGGGTTCAAGGGGGGTGATGTAGATTTCTTCTTCAGACACAAGGCCTTCGGCAAAAGCAATAACGCTGCCCTCTTCTTCGGTTATCAGCAGCCGTCTTTTGGGGCCAAATGCGTCGTGAAAGGCCAGCTGCCACGATGGTGTGCAGCAGAAAGGGTCAGTGTGGCTGCCGTGCAGCGCGGCCTGCAGCCATGTGTTGTACTGCTCTGGTTTGGTATTGTGTGGCAAACTTACGAACTGCATGTGATACCCTGGGAACAACGAGGCGTTTATGCCTTGAGCGCGCACGCGCAGCTAAGGCATAAACGCCATGATATGTCTGGTTAATGACAGGACTGCTGGTTGTTTGCGGTAACTAACGTACTATGACAGCAGATGTCAGGCCTGTCAGTTTTTTGTTGTAGAGTCTTGTTTCTTTTTTTCTTCAAGGTACTGCTCTTCATCTATAAGAGTGCTGCCGCATCTGGGGCAGGACAGTAATTTGAAAAGCAGGCGGAATTTAAAGATTACTTCGTCCACAAAGCCGGTTGGACAATAAAAAACATCCCCACAACGCTTGCAGCGGTACACGGTTTTATCTTTCATATTTATGCCCCCAGTGCAAACGTGTATAAGTACCTAAAAATATCACGTATCGTAGTCGTTATCAATATGATGAAAAAATCTGGATTGCACATAGGGCTTCTGCCCTTTTCTGAATTTTGAAATCAGTTGTGAACCCGGGCAAAGGCCTGCACTGGTTTTTGAAGCTTAAGAGCCCGTGAGCATCTTGCTGGCGTAGCTTACCTGCGTGCAGACAAAAGCAAGGCGCTCATGTTTCCGTGTGACCACTGGAAGCATGAGCGCCTGATATATGCAGCACTTAAGTGCTTAAATTCTGGTAGCAAGGGAGGGATTTGAACCCCCGACACTGCGGGTATGAACCGCATGCTCTGACCAACTGAGCTACCTTGCCGTGTCTGCGCCTCGTTAGCGCGACGATTTATTTATAAAATTTGCCGCACATTGGCAAGCATTTTTTTTAGTTCACCATAAAATAATATACTAAGGGGGCAATCAGCAGCCGGTAGATAGCAAAAGGAACCAGCGTAAGGCGTCCCATCAGGCTGATAAAAACCTTAACTGCCAGCAGCGCCGCCAAAAAAGAGCCAATCATGCCCACGGCAAAAAAGGGAATGTCGGCAGCGCTGAACAGATGCCAGCTTTTCAGCATATCGTAGCCGGTGGCGGCAATCATGATGGGCACAGCGGCGATAAACGAATACTCCGCCGCCAGCGAGCGCTTGGAGCCCAGCAGCATGGCACCCATGATTGTTGATGCGGAACGTGAAAAACCGGGCCACAGGGCAAGACACTGAAAGCAGCCAATACCCAGAGCGAGCTTGGGCGTCATGTCGTCGAGCGTCATGAATGAGGGTTTGAACTTGCGGCGTTCAACCACAATCATGACCACTGCGCCCACCACCAGAGCGGCTAGCACCGTTACAGGGCGGAACAGGTAGGTTTTGATGGTCGAGTGCAGCAAAAGCCCCAGCACGCTGGCAGGCAGCGATGTGAGGATCAGTAGCATGATACCCCGCATGCCCGCAAAGCGCACATAAGGTTGTGGCTGCACAAGGCCCCAAAAGCGCTTCCAGTACAGTACCACAACGGCCATGATGGCACCGAGCTGAATAACCACCTCAAAAGTGGCCGCTTTTTCGCCAGAAAAATTGAGCAGATCGCCCACCAGAATTAGGTGACCAGAGGATGACACGGGCAAAAATTCCGTCAGCCCCTCAACAATGCTCAGAATCAGCGCAGTAAACAAATTATCCATAAAACCCTCTGCCAGCTATGCTGTCGCCGACTGAGGAATGTGTTGCCCAGTAAGGGCGCGGCATTGCCAAAAGACGGCACAACGGCTATGGGTGAACAAAAAAGGATATCTCCATGACAACCATTATGCCGCAAGGCGAACTTGTGCGTAAGGCTGCTGCCTATCTGGCTGAACAGCGGGCCCAGCACCCCGGCAAGAGCCTGGCTACCCTGCTGGATGAGGCAGGCATGCGTTTTAACCTTACCCCGCTTGACGCGGCCGCCCTTGAGCGTCTGTTCCGCGAGGAGCAGGCAAAGGCCAACTGATCAGCCCGCTTTAGCTGCTCCGGCAGTCCACTTGTGGTGCTTGCAGACGTCGCACCCCTTTTGAGCAAGGGGGCGACGCCGCATCACCATATCATTTAAGCAATTTCGCTGCCGTCAGGCACATCGCGGTCTACAGTCAGAAGACCGAGCCCGTTGTCTGATCCGGCGGTAAGCACCATGCCGTGCGAAACCAGCCCGCGAATTTTGCGCGGGGCAAGGTTGAGCACCGCACACACCCGCTTGCCCACCATGTCTTCAGGCGCATAGTGCTCTGCAAGGCCAGAAAGAATCTGGCGAAGCGAGCCCTCGCCAAAGTCAATCTCGAGCCGCAGAATACGGTCGGCATTGGGGTGTTTTTCTGCTACTTTTACCGTGCCAACGCGCAGATCCAGAGCCTTGAACTGGTCGAATTCCACATTGGGTTTGGCTTCCGGGGCTGCTGCATCGCCTTCGGCGGGGCTGGTGGCCGTGCTGGGCGCGGCTTTTTCCTGCGGCTTGTCTGCCTTGGCCTTTTTCTGGGGCTTGGGCTCCTTGGCTTCCTGCGCACCTTCTTTCTTTACTTCAATACGCGGAAACAGGTTGGAGCTCTCGGCCACCACAAGGCCGGGTTCAAGGCCGTCAAAATGGCCAATTTCGTCTTCAATATTGGCAACAGGGGGCATACCCTCCTGCACCGGCTGCGCAAGCTGGGCCAGCATCTTGCCAGAAGCCACGGGCATAACGGGCCAGAGGCACAGCGCTGTTTTGCGCATGGCCGCAAGCATCACATACATGACTGTGGCGAGGCGCTCCATGTTGCCCTGCTTGTAGAGCGTCCAGGGGGCCTGGGTGTCCACATATTTGTTGAGGGCGCGCACCAGTTCCCACAGCGATTCCAGCCCCTGCGCAAACTGCACGTTGCCAAAAAGCTGCACAAAGTTGCGCATGGAATTGGCGCACAGGTCGGCAATGGCCTTGTCGTCTTCCTGCAGCTGTGCGGGCATGGGCACGCGGCTGCCAAAATATTTGGCGGTCATGGAGAGCACGCGGCTGAACAGGTTGCCAAGATCATTGGCAAGGTCGGCGTTGATGCGCCCCACAAGGGCCTCGTCGCTAAAGCTGGCATCCGAGCCAAAGTGCATTTCGCGCAGCAGAAAATAGCGGAAGGCATCAGGCCCAAAGCGCTGGGCCATATCGCTGGGTTCCACCACATTGCCCAAAGACTTTGACATTTTTGTGTCGCGCACAAGCCAGTAGCCGTGCACGTTGAGGTGCTCGTACTGCGGCAGGCCGGCAGATTTGAGCATGGTAGGCCAGAACACGGCGTGGGGCTTCAGAATATCCTTGGCAACCAGGTGTTCGCCGGGCCAGAACTTCTTGAAGGCATCACCGTCGGGCCAGTCCAGTGCGCTGATGTAGTTGAGCAGTGCGTCAAACCACACATAGCACACGTAATCCTTGTCAAAAGGCAGTTCTATGCCCCAGGTAAGGCGCGACTTGGGCCGCGAGATGCACAGGTCTTCAAGTGCGCCCGATTCCAGCATTGCCAGCACTTCGCTACGGTAGCGTTCGGGCCGGATAAAGGAAGGGTTGGCGGTAATGTGCTCCTTGAGCCAGGGAAGATACTTGGACATGCGGAAGAAGTAGTTCTTCTCGCTGATAAATTCGGGCTTGGTCAGGTGCTGGGGGCAAAGGCCGTTTTCCAGCTCTTTTTCGGTATAAAAGCGCTCGCAGCCGTAGCAGTAATGCCCGCCAAACTCGCCAAAATAGATGTCGCCCGCGTCATAGACCTTTTGCAGAAAGGCCTGCACTGCCTTGATGTGTTCCGGGTCGGTGGTGCGCACAAAGCGGTCGTTGGCCACATCAAGCTGGGGCCACAACGTGCGGAACCGGGCGCTGATGGCGTCCACAAATTCCTTGGGCGTCTTGCCTTCTTTTTCCGCAGCCTGAACGATCTTGTCGCCATGCTCGTCCGTGCCGGTGAGGAACATGGTCTCCTCGCCGATCAGCTTGTGGTAGCGGGCCATGGCATCGGCAACCACAGTGGTATAGGCATGCCCCAGATGGGGCTTGGCATTAACGTAGTAGATGGGCGTTGTGATGAAAAAGCTGTTCACTCAAGGCTCCGTAAGCTTTGTTGACTACTCGTGGTCGGGGCGCTGCGACTTGCGGCGACGTTTGCGACGGCTCTTGCCCGGCTCTGCCTGTGCTTCTGCACCAGCGCCCCGCTCGCCCGGTTCGGCTGCGGATTCGTCTGCCTGGGCATCGCGCTCGTCCTGACGGAATTCATCCATAAAATCAAGAGAATCAAGGGTGTCTGGCGTGGCAGAAACCACCAGCAGGCTGTCGCCAACCGGTCCCTTGGGCGGCTGCTTTTGCTGCGTGCCCTGGGGTGCTTCTGGCCGGTGCGGCGAAAGCGCCTGCCAGTCGTCAAGGCTCAGTTCCACTTCTTCGTTGTTTTCCGTCAGCACAGAAAGAGAATTGCGAAACATGTTGGCCCGCAAAACCTTCATGGGGCCTTTGTCTGTCTGATACTTCTTTCCAAGCCTTGGGCACATGCGGTGGAAATGGTCGTAATTGTCCTGCTCGTACGAAAGGCAGCAGAGCAAACGGCCACAAATGCCCGAAATTTTTGCCGGGTTCAAAAAGAGGTTTTGCTCTTTTGCCATGCGTATGGTCACCGGCGCAAACTTGCGCAGGTAGCGGCGGCAGCAGCACACCATGCCGCAGTTGCCCACGGCACCCACCATCTGCGTTTCGTGGCGCACGCCAATCTGGCGCAGCTCGATACGCGCACGGTATTCGCGCACCAGGTCTTTGACCAGATCGCGAAAATCAATGCGTGAGGGGGCTGTAAAGTAAAAGATGAGCTTGCTGCGGTCAAAAAAGACCTCCACGTCCACAAGCTTCATATCAAGATCGCGGTCGCGGATGCACTGACGGCAGAATTCCTGCGCTTCACGCGCCATCTGCTCGTTGGCTTCGCCACGGTGAATGTCTTCCGAGCCGGCGTGCCGCAGAATTGAGGGCAGTTCCTGCTCCATCTGACCGGGCAGGTGTTCTGCCGGGCCAGATACTATCTCGGCCAGGGTTTGTCCCTGTTCTGCCTCGATAAGCACATGATCTCCCCGTTTGAAGCCGGGGAGGCCGGAATAATAGCTTGTCTGTCCAAGCGTTCTGAAACGAAGGCCATATATGGGCATAAGTAGTCGCTTCGCAAAGGTAGTAGAAAATGAATTCTGAAAAGGTTCTTTTCCGTCATTAATGCCGTGCTGTCAACTGGGCGACGGCTTCGGCCACGGCTGGGGCCGCGCTGTTGAGGCGTTTTTTGGCTGCGGCTTGCAAAGCAGGGATGCCTGATTTACATTTTTAAGAATACAGGAGTAATTGCCATGATACAACGTCAGGCGGCCCTCGATATGCTGGCCGAAAATAAAACTCCAGCATCGCTGCTGCAACATGCCCTTGCCTCGGAAGTCATTATGCGTGCCCTTGCGGTGCGTTTTGGTGAAAATGAAGACCTGTGGGGCCTTACCGGCCTGCTACACGATCTCGACTACCCCACTACCGCCGAAAATCCCGCCCGTCATGGGCTGGATACTGCCGATATACTGGCTGGCAAGCTGCCGGAAGAAGCCCTTACCGCCATTCGCGCCCACAATGCAGAAATGAACGGCGCAAGCGCCCCGGCCTGTCGCTTTGACTATGCCCTGCGCTGCGGCGAAACCGTTACCGGGCTTATCTCTGCCGCTGCCCTCATGCGGCCCACCGGCATGGAAGGCATGGAAGTAAAAAGCATAAAGAAAAAGATGAAGGACAAGGCCTTTGCCGCCAGCGTATGCCGCGACAATATTCGCCAGTGCGCCGAAGCCGGGCTTGAGCTTGATGAATTTCTTGCCCTGTCCATCGAGGCCATGCGCACCCATTCTGCCGAACTCGGTTTAAGCAAATAACCAGAGGCTCATCATGCAAGAATGTTCGCTGCAAACGGAAATACGCACTCTTGGCCCTTGCAAGCTTGATTCTGTGCTGCCCTACCGCACCTGGGCAGACAACAAGACCGTGCAGATCGTTGTTGACGAAGAACTATTGGAAGAAGCGGACTCGCCCTTCAGCGTATGTCTTGAAGCCGCGGGCCCCCGCAAAAAGCTCTATTTCGACACCACGCGCGCCAAATGCGCCATTGTTACCTGCGGCGGCCTCTGCCCCGGCATCAACGATGTTATTCGCGCCATAGTGATGGAGGCCTTCCATGCCTACAATGTGCCCTCGATTCTTGGCATACCCTATGGGCTGGAGGGTTTTATTCCCAAGTACGGGCATACTCCGGTTGAGCTTACGCCCTCAAGCGTAGCCGACATTCACCGCTTTGGCGGAACCATGCTTGGCTCTTCGCGCGGGCCTCAGTCGCCCGAAGAAATCGTCGATACCCTTGAGCGCAGCAACGTCAACGTGCTCTTTGTCATTGGCGGCGACGGCACCATGAAGGCCGCGCTCGCCATCAGCAGCGAGGTACAGTCGCGTGGGCTCAAGATATCCGTCATTGGCATTCCCAAAACCATTGATAACGATATCAACTTCATCCCCCAGTCATTTGGTTTTGAAACTGCCGCCTTCAAGGCCACAGAGGCCATTGAATGCGCCCATACCGAGGCCTGCGGCGTGCCCAACGGCATTGGGCTGGTAAAGCTGATGGGGCGCGAATCGGGCTTTATTGCCGCTCGTGCGGCTCTTGCCCTTAAAGAAGTGAACTTTGTGCTGATTCCAGAGGCTCCCTTTGCCTTTGAGGGCGAGGGCGGCCTTTTGCCAGCACTGGAAGAAAGGCTGCGTTCTCGCGGGCATGCCGTGATTGTTGCCGCCGAGGGTGCAGGCCAGCACCTGATGGAAAGCCACACCGGCAAGGATGCCTCGGGCAATCCCGTGCTGGGCGACGTGGCCGACCTGCTGCGCAAAAATATCAGCGTCTACCTTGGCGAGCGCGGCATCGAGCATTCCATGAAGTATATTGACCCGAGCTACATCATTCGCTCCATTCCGGCCAATGCAAATGACAAGGTTTACTGTGGTTTTTTGGGCCAGTACGCCGTGCACGCGGCCATGGCAGGCCGCACCGACATGGTTGTGGGCAAAATTCAGGATCGCTATGTTCATCTGCCGCTTGAGCTTGTCACCCGCAAGCGTCGCAAGCTCAACATCTACTCAGACCTGTGGCGGGCTGTGCTTGAATCGACCGGTCAGGGCATGCTGCACGGCATGCTGCCGCCCGAATAGTACGGCAGCATGAAGCACCTCAGACAGGTAAAGGCCTCTGCCGGTTCCGGCAAGACCTATGAACTGACGCGCTGTTTTCTGCAAAGACTGGTTGAGAGCGGGCCGCCTGCAAGTGCGTCCGCTTCCTCGGCCTGTGTGCTTTCGCCGGGCGGTGCTGGCGGCTGGGGCGATATCCTTGCCATTACCTTTACCAATGCCGCTGCGGCCGAAATGCGCGACCGCGTCATTCGGCAGCTCAAAAGCACGGCACTAGGCCAGACCGCCGAGGGGCTGCCCTTTTCGCCCGAGCAAGCCGCACGCTGGGTAGACGTGATCATGCGCGACATGGGCGCGCTCAACATACGCACCATCGACAGCCTGCTGCACCTCATCGTGCGGGCCGCAGCGCTGGAGCTCGATCTGCACCCCGACTTTCAGCCTGTTTTTGCCACAGAAGAAGTGCTTACCCCCTACCTTGATGCTCTGCTTGAACAGGCATGGCAGGGTAACGAGGTCATGCGCGCGCTGCTGCGCGACGTATACCGGGCCCTTGCATGGCGCGAAAACAGCACCGGTTTTCTGGCGGGCGAAAAGCTGCTCAACCAGCTGCGCGGCCTGCTCGACGACGTACTGCTTGGGCGTTTTGACGATGTTTCGCCTGCTGATGTCCTGCACAAGAGGTTGAGCGAGGTGGAAAGCCTGGCCGTAATCCACGCCAGCAATTTTCACCGTGTTGCTCTGGCCGAAGGACTAAGCTTCAACAAAAACGCTCTTGCCGCTGTGGAGGCCATTGCCGCCAAACAGTGCAAGGCCTCGGCGTTTTTGAGCAAGGCCAGCGCCTCTGAACTGTTTTTGAAAAAGCCCGTTGTCAGCGACGAGGTGCAAAAAGCCTACGAGGCCTTTGCCCGAGCCGCCTGTGTGCTGGTAGATACCGCCCCCATGCTGCGTCAGGCGCTGGGCCATGCCCCTGTGCTGTTGCTGGCCCGCATGCTGGTTGAGGCATTCAGCTCAAACCAGCAGCAGGAGGGCAGCCTGCCCGGTCTGCTTATTCCGCACAAGGCGCGGCTGGTGCTTGAAAACGAAAACGGCGTGCCAGAGGCCCTGTGCCGCATGGGCTCGCGCCTCACGCACTTTCTGGTGGATGAATTTCAGGATACCAGTCGCGAACAGTGGTTTGCCCTGCGTCCCCTGCTGGAAGAAGCCCTTTCGCGCGGTGGGTCGCTCACCTGGGTGGGCGACGTAAAGCAGTCCATTTACGGTTGGCGCGGTGGCGAGCCGGAGCTTTTCGACGGCGTGTTTGACGACGAGGGCCTCACCGCCCTTGCACCAGACAGCGGGCGCGACAACCTGCCCTTTAACTGGCGCAGCCGCCGCGAAATTGTGCAGCACAACAACGCCATTTTTGGCCCGCTGGCAAAGCAGGATGTTGCCTTGCAGGTCATGACCGCCCTGCTGCCTTCGTCTACACCGCCAGATATCTGCACAGAGGCAGCCAGGGGGCTGGTGCGGGCCTTTGAGGGTACAGAACAGCAGTGCCCGCAGCGCGCCCTTGAAGGTGGGCTGGTGCACGTGGAAACTGTGCACTCGCTGGATGCGGACGCCCTGAACGAAGACGTGCTTGAACGCCTGTGCGCCCTGCTGCACGAGGATATCCGCCCCGGCCACCCCTGGGCCGATGTGCTCATACTTGTGCGCAGCAACGACAAGGCCACCCTTGTGGCCGACCGGCTCATACGCGAAGACATCCCCGTTATTACAGAAAACAGCCTGCGGCTGGCCAATCATCCTCTTGTGGTGCAAACCGTTGCTATGCTGTCGTTCCTTGATAATCCGGAAGACGACATTGCCTTCATGAGTCTTGTGTGCGGCAGCATCATTCGCGAGCACCCTGAGGCGGCGGAGTTGGCCCGGCAGGACATTGCAGGCTGGTGCGCCTCATCCGGGCGCGGGCCGGTATTCCAGCGATTCAAAAACCGCTGGCCGCAGCTCTGGCAGCGCCTGTTTGCGCCCTTCCACAGTCAGTCTGGTCTCATGACGCCCTACGACATGATTCTCGAATGGTACGCCCGCATGGATGTGGCGCGGCGCTACCCCGAGGCGGAGACTTTTTTGCGGCGTTTTATGGAAGTGCTGCACAGCGCGGAAGAAAAAGGCCTTGCCACCCTGCCTACCTTTCTTGAGCACTGGCGCGCCAAAAGCGGCGAAGAAAAGGTACCCATGCCCGAAAACATGGACGCCGTGCGCGTTATGACCATCCACAAATCCAAGGGGCTTGAGGCCCCGGTGGTTGTGGTTCCGTGGACAGACCTGCGCGCCCGCATGGGCAGCTCAACCGTGCTGGTAGAGCGCGAGGGTCTTCGCATGGTTGTGAGCAACAGAAAAAGCCTTGGTACGCCCTATCACGAAGAAATGGCCCGCCAGTGCCGCGAAAATGTCCACTTGCTCTATGTGGCCTTTACCCGCGCGCGTGACTCCCTGTACGTGCTGCGCACGAGCACCAGGGGTGGGCGTGGTTCCACCACTGATGCGCTTGATCTGCTGATGGCCGAGGCCGGGTATACGGCCCCTTACGCAGTGGGTGATGTGCGTGAAACGCACGATGGCGCGCCAGAACCGCAAGTAGCCGCAGCTGCGGCTGCAGAACTGTCAGCGAACCCGAAGGCTGCAAAAGGCCAGGCAGAAAATGTGGCAGAAGTTGCGGCAGAACAGATGACCGATCATCTGACAGGGCAGACCGGCGACGCATTTGAAGCCGACTGGCGGCCCATGCAGTGGCTGCCGCGCCTCAAGATCTTTCGTAATCCGCTTGCCGGGTTCAGTTTCAAGGCCGAAGATCGGGGCAGTTTTTTGCATCTGTGTCTTGAGCATCTGCACATAACCGGCAACCCGCAAGGCGATGCGCAGGCTGCTCTGAATTTTGGTCTGGGGCATTTTTCGCTGCCGGTTCCGGACGAGGGCCCCCTGCGCCAGAACGCAGCCGCCGCCCTTGAGTGGTTCGCCTCGCAGCCGCAGGCGGCCCGCTGGCTGCAAACCGGCTGGCCAGAACATTCGCTTATGGATGCCGAGGGTCAGCTTTTACGTGTTGACCTTCTTGTTCACGAACCGTGGGGGCCGCTGGTGCTTGATTACAAAAGCGGCCAGCCTGAAGCAGACCACGTGGAGCAGCTGCAAACCTACCTTGCCTGCCTTGAGGCCAGCGGCAGCTGTGCGCCGGGCAGCGCCCGCGGCCTGCTGGTGTACCTTGATTTACGGCGCTTTCAGCTTGTTGAGGCGCAGCATGTTTCGCCCCTTGCCGAACGCTGCGGCGACCTATTGCCCGCGCAGGAGAAGCAAGCATGAGTGCATCGCCCTTTATGGTTTTTCCGTGGCAGCGTCCGTTTCTGCCTGATCTAAAGAATTATCTTGCCGCAGCAGGCACGGGGCGGCCCGGTGCAACCCTGCTGATTGTGCCGCACAACCGACCGTGGCGTTACCTCACCAAGCTGTACGCCGAGGAGGGCTTTCAGGGGTTGCTGCCAAAGGTGATGACCCTTGCCGACGTGATTTCTGCCTGGCGTTCGCAAACCAGCGCAGTGCCTCTGCACACGGCCAACGTGCTGGACAGGGTATCACTGCTGCGCGACTGCGTTAAAACGCTTGCGCAAGAGGATGAAGCCCTCGCCACGCGTTTTGACAGCATGAAGATGGAGCATTTTTTGCCCTGGGGCATGCGGCTTTCAAACCTGCTGGAAGAAATGCTGGGCCAGCGTGTTGCAGCTGTGGATCTTGCCTATGTGGAGCAGGAGGTTTCCGGCTCTGCCGCTGCCCTGCTGGGTGCATTGGGGCGCATCGGCAAGGCCTATGTGGCGGAGCTGACAAGTCGCGGCTGGACAACACCTGCCTTTGACGCCTTTGCAGTTACAGAGCCGGATGCCGCAATCCCGCAGTTTTTTGTGCCGGGTGATGACAGGCCTGTGATCATGGCCGGGTTTTCGCAGCTTACGGGCAGTGAGGATGCCCTGCTGCACAGGCTGTGGCAGGTGGGCGGGCAGGTATGCCTGCACACCGACCCAGCACTGGCCCACGGCACTGCCCCGCACTGGGCGTGCAAATCGCAGGCAGCATGGTTGCGCCGCTGGAAGGCCACCGCCCGTCTGGCTGTGGAACCCACGGAGGATGAAGCTGCCCACAAACCCAAAATCTCGTTTTTTGCTGGCTACGATGCCCATTCCCAGCTTAAAGCCTTACATGAACAGTTGGCGGAAACACCCGCTGCCGATGCCGATTTATCCGCGCCAGACGGGCTTTCAACGGCAGTTGTGCTGACTGACAGCGCAGTGCTTATGCCCGTATTGCATCATTTGCCCAACAAGGATGTCAACGTCTCCATGGGCTACCCGCTTGAGCGCTCGCCCCTCAACCGTCTGCTTGAAGCTCTGCTGCAATTGCAGGAGGGTAAGACCGAGGATGGCCGTTATTACTGGCGCAGCCTGCTCCAGTGTTTGCGCCATCCCTACCTCAACCTGCTGCGGGTAGACGACGGCAGCGGCACGCCCCTGTACCTGCGTGAAGTGTTGCGCCGTGTGGTGGGCCAGATTCGCAACGGCGCGCGCTTTGTGGATTTACAGGATGTGGCGCAGCAATGCGCGCCCGGCATGCATCCAGAGCTCATGCAGCTGTTTGAATCTGTTGTGGATATGCTGGTTCATCGGCTTGGGCAGGCTGACACAACCGAGGGTGTGGCCCTGTGCCTGCAAAATATCTGTGATTTTCTGCTGCGCAACGGCGGCGACATGTGGCGGCATTTTCCGCTCGATGCCGAGGCCATGTACCGGCTTGCCCGCCATGCGGCCCCGGTGCTGCGCCAAAACTGCCTTGCCCAGACGCCCTTTGGCAAACATGTGCTCTACGGCATTGTGCGTCAGGTGCTGCAACAGGAGCGAGTGCCTTTTGAGGCAGAGCCGCTGGCCGGTTTGCAGGTGCTTGGCATGCTTGAAACGCGCATGCTGCACTTTGACCGTGTGCTTATTGTGGACGCCACAGACGACAAGCTGCCCGGCAACCCGGCGCAAGACCCGCTGTTGCCCGATTCGTTGCGGCAGGTGCTTGGCCTGCCCGATGCCCACAGGCGTGAGCGTGCCACTGCCCACACGCTTTACCGGTTGTGTGCCGGAGCCCGCGAGGTACGCTTTTTCTGGCAGGAGGGCATCAGCCGCTCTACCCTGTTTGACGGCAAAAAAAGCCGTAGCCGTTTTGTCGAGCAACTGCTGTGGGAAGAAGAACAGCGACGTGGCCGCCTGCTGACCCCCGGCGAGGAGCCGCTGGGCGTTGCCCGCTGCGTGGTGCGCAGTACGCCCGCCGCGCCCAAAAGCCTGCCCCGCACCGAGGCTCTGCACACGGCCATGCTTGCCCTGTTGCAAAAGCCGCTGTCTCCAACGCGGCTCGACATTTACCAGCAGTGCCCGCTGCGTTTTGCATGGCAATACCTTTGCGGGCTGCAACCCCCGCAGGAGGTCAACGAGGGCGACGACCCCGCAGCCGTGGGCACCTGCATACACGATACCTTGCGGGCGCTGTTTGAGCCCTACATCGGCAAAGAGGTGCGCCGGGGTGATATCAGCCACGATACCATGCTTGCCCGCTTCCACGAGGCGCTGGAAAAAACCGATCTACGCCACAACCTGCCGCCAGACAGCTGCCTCATGCTTGAAGAGGCCACGCCTGTACGCTTGCAGCGTTTTCTTGAAAACCAGCCCGCAAGCACCACTGTTGTGGCTCTGGAAGAAAAACTGGATGCAAAGCTGTTGCTGGCTGGCGGTAAATATTCCTTTACGGGCATAATGGACCGCATAGATCAGCGCGATGGCTTTGTGCATATTCTCGACTACAAAACCGGCGGACTCAAAAAACACGATGGCAGCCTGTGGGGCGATATCCTGTTTTTTCGAAGGGTTGAAAGCCTGTTTACGACCCTGCGCCTGATTCAGGTCAATGACCAGACTTTTGATGGGCAGCCAGAAAGGATTGACGGTCAGCCGCTGGAAGACATGGAAACCATGTTTGACGAGCTGCGACCCCGGCTGCCAAGCCTGCAACTGCCCTGCTACGTAAGCATGGCGGCGGGCAGCAAATTCGGCCCGGTTGGTGACGCGGCGCTTGTGGAACTGCGCGATGCGGGCAAGGAATATCCGCTCTTTGGCGGACTGGTGGATGAAGATCTTGCCAATGCCATTGTGTACTGCCACTCGGCGCTTTCTCTGGTACTGCTGCACATGAACCATGCGCCCGCCTTTGTGGCACGGCCAGACCGCCATTGCGACTGGTGTCCTTACGCTTCTTTGTGCGCTGGTTAACAAGGTGGAATAAATATAATAAATATGGCTGTTGCGTCTCGCCGCATTACCAGCTATGCTTCCCGGCAAACACAGGTATGCCCCTTAAATCTCATGGTTCATCCGGCATACCTCTTACGGACAGGACGGAGGTCTTGCAATGTCTCTTCCCGAACTCAAGATAGGTAATCTCACGGCCAAAATTCCCGTGGTACAGGGTGGCATGGGCGTGGGTATTTCTCTTTCCGGCTTAGCGTCGGCTGTTGCCAATCAGGGCGGCATCGGCGTTATCGCCGGAGCCATGATAGGCATGAGAGAGCCTGACGTGGCCAAGGATCCCCTTACCGCCAATCTGCGCGCCCTGCGCAATGAAATACTCAAAGCCCGCGAACTCAGCAACGGTATCATCGGCGTCAACCTTATGGTGGCTCTTACCACCTTCAGCCAGATGGTGCGCACTGCCATCGAAAGCAAGGCCGACATCATTTTTTCTGGCGCTGGCCTTCCCCTCGACATGCCGCATCACCTGTTGCAGCTGTGTGAAGAAAAGAAGGAAGAGTTCAAGACCAAGCTGGTTCCCATTGTTTCTTCGGCCAGAGCCGCTACGGTAATCGCCAAAAAGTGGGCTTCGCGCTTTGGCTACACGCCCGACGCCTTTGTGGTCGAAGGCCCCAAGGCTGGTGGTCATCTTGGCTTCAAGGCCGAGGAACTGCAGGACCCCAACCACTCGCTCGAAACCCTGGTGCCTCAGGTTGTTGATGCCGCCAAGGCCATGGAAGACAAGTGCGGCCGCGCCGTGCCCGTTATCGCCGCTGGCGGCGTGTATACCGGTGCCGACATCATGAAGTTTCTGGAACTGGGCGCTTCTGGCGTGCAGATGGGTACCCGCTTTGTGGCTACCCACGAATGCGATGCCGACGACCGTTTCAAGCAGAGCTATCTCTCTGCGCGTGATGAAGACATCACCATCATCAAGAGCCCGGTGGGCATGCCTGGCCGCGCCCTTGGCAACGAATTCATCACTGCCTCGCGTGAAGGCAAGAAAAAGCCCTTCAAGTGCGTTTTTCACTGCGTGCACACCTGCGAGCAGGAAAAAACGCCCTACTGCATTGCCCAGGCGCTTATCAACGCCATGAAGGGTAACCTTGAAAGGGGCTTTGCGTTCTGCGGTGCCAACGTGGCTCGTGTGAACAAGATCATCTCTGTGCATGAGCTGATGGATAGCCTGCAAAAAGAGTTTGATGAAGCCATGAACTCACTGAGCAAGAGCGTGCAGAGCATGCAGAGCAGGTTGAACCTGAGCTCCAAGTAAGCTACTCCGCTTCCGTAATAGTCAAAGCCGGGTCTGGAATTTCCAGGCTCGGCTTTTTTGCGCTGTTTATGGTCTTAAAATTTCGGGGAGTTATGTTTTTGTCATAAGGCCAGAGCATTCCGGGCAACGCTGGCAAAGATCCTTTGCATTGGCTGCCATGTTTATGGCGGCGCGGCCAGCATAAGCTGCGCCGAGAATCGCGCACTCGTGCTCATCAAGGGGGGAGGAGTGCTTGAATCCCCGCCGTGCCATTTCTGCCACCAGTTCTTGGTGTCTGGCGAAAACCTGTTGGGGGTCAACAAGACCGCCAGAAAGAAAACCCTCAATATTTTTGCCTCGGCGCAAACTGCCCAGCAGCATGTGCAGTTCAACATGCTCGCCTAAAAGGTGTTTGCGGCACATGCCAGCTGGTGGCAGCATCCACATGCGCATGGTGGTCTCCGTATGGGTGAAAGGTAAGTCAGACAACATGGCTTGTCAGCGAATGGTTTATCCCTGCCCTGCCCCATTCACAACTGTGTATGATTTTATCATGGTAAACAAGAACCGATGCCGCCAGAGTGCGACAAACAAAGCCGCCCTTCCCTACACAAAAAAGGCCCGGATCCGAAGATCCGGGCCTTTTTTATCAGTGTGGTATCGACCAGCTAAACTAGTCGTTGACCGTGCGGGAGTATTCGAGGGCCTTGGCCTGTTCCTCGAAGTTCTGGAACCCAGAGTGATGCAGGGCATCCTCTACTGTTTCGTCCCAGTTCCAGGTGGCATAGATCACAGGCTTGTGGAAGGTGGAACGGAAGCTCTGAAGCTCGGAACGGTAGAAGCCTTCCTTGGGAGTGTCGAGGTGCTCGCGGAACTGTTCGTGCCGACGCTGCAACTCGCCTTCGTACCATTCCTGAATATCCTGGGGTTCCTTGTACTTCTTGAGGATATGACCGTAACCGGTCTTTTCCATCAGGTCAGCAAGGCGCTTGTGGTGCTGCGAGGCAAGCCATTTGCCGAGGTCGGCGGCAGTATGGTTTTCCGCTTCCACAGAGGCGATGTCGAACACGGTCTGATAGTACGTATCGGGCACAACCGAGGCGGAGGTGATGCCGGCAATGGCAACCAGACCGCGCAGGATAATGCTGTTGGACACGCCCTGACCGCAGAAGCCCACTTTCTTGGCGTACTTCTGGCCGGTGAAGATGCTGACCAGAATGGCCCAGACAACCGCCGGATCTTCTTCGTCGTAGATGTGGGACAGACGCGCGTTATCGCGGTCGGTAGCCAGCACCATCTGGGTCATGTCGTTGGAGCCGATGGAGAAACCATCGAATTCCGTGATGAACTGCTTGGCCAGAATGGCGTTGGAAGGCAGCTCGGACATGAGGATGATCTTGAGGCCGTCCTGACCGCTCTTGAGCTTGTGAACCTGCTCAAGGTAGCTGCGCATGGAGCGGGCTTCTTCCAGCGTACGCACAAAGGGAAGCATCATGCGCAGGTTGGAGCCGCCATACACGCCGCGGGCCAGCTTGAAGGCTTCGACTTCCCAGTCGTGAATATTGCGCGAAACGCCGCGGTAGCCAAGCATGGGGTTGTCTTCGACATGTTCGAAAAGGCTGCCACCAAGCAGGTTGCGGTATTCGTTGCTCTTGAAGTCTGTGGTACGGTAAGTAATGGGCTTGCCGTAGAAGGCCATGGCAAACAGCGCAAGGTTCTGGGCCAGGGTCTGGACGTAGTGTTCCTTACCGGTACGGAAACCACGGGCCTTGATCATGCCGCGGATTTTGTCCGTAAGGTTGCGCAGGTCGTCCATTTCTTTTTTGAGGCCGGAACGCAGGCTCACTTCTTCACGCAGGCGGTTGATATTATCAAGCAGCTTGGTGACAGCGGGCAGTTCGCTGATGCGGCGCACCTGTTCGTCAACGCAGGCTTCGATTTCGGCTGTGCGCTTGGCGGCTTCAGGATCAGAGGGATTCAGCAGGGCAAGAGCGTCGTCGTAGCCCATGATGATGCGCACATGGTCGCACAAATCATTGGAGGTCTTGAGCACTTCAATGCGGCGCGAGGCCATTTCGAGGTGCTGGTCAACCTTGTGATCAAGCTCGCGCATCTTGCGGTGCTGCAACAGCACTTCTTCTGCGTTGAGGCTCTTGTTGGATTCGGCAAGAGCTTCAATTTCGGCGGCAAGACCGGTAACTTCGCCCACGTATTCACGCAGGTTGAAGTTGAACACAATAAGACCGGCGGCCATCTGCTCGCGCAGCACCTTGGAAAGGCGGTTTTCGAGCTCTTTCAGCTTGCTCTGAACCACGTTTTCAAGTTCGCCGCTGTCAAAGGCTTCCAGCGCCTGCGGATGGATGCTGATGTTGCCCAGCATGAATTCCGCACGCAACAGGCCCACTTCGAACTGCGCAAAGTTGCGCAGACGCGAGAGGAACAGCGCCTGACCCACGTCGGCCAGCACAAGGCCAACCTTGGTTTTGGTAGAAGGCAGCTTGGAAAGGTCCATTTCGCCGCCCACAAGGTGCAGGGGCAAAAGGCCGCGATAGATCTTGCCGCGGGTACCGTCAACGGTCACTTCTGCACCGTCGAGGGCACGCAGCACGTCAAGACGCTGAATACCGATAACAGCGGCAATACCAAGCTCGCGCGAGGTAATGGCTGCGTGGCTGGTGTCGCCGCCCACATCTGCCATAATGGCCGAAGCCACGCGCATGCCGGGAACCATGTCCGGGTCGGTACGCTCGGCGGCCAGCACGTCGCCCTTGGCGATCTTGTTCAGCTCAAGGGCAGAACGCAGGAAGCGCACAGTGCCCTGACCAGCGCCGCGTGAAGCACCATTGCCTTCAATCAGCACTTCGGCTTCGGCTGCGGCCTTGGCGTCAACCTCGCGGCGGCGCATGAAGATGGTATGGGGATGCAGCTCAAGGTCGTCATTCCAGCGGGTTTCGGGCCGCGCCTGCACGAACCAGAGCTTGTCGTTGGCATCAAGGCAGAATTCCGTATCCATGATGATGCCGCCGTAAGCCTTGCTTACCGCACGCACACCCTGGGCAACGCGTTCGGCCTGGCTGAGCGACAGCGCCCAGCGCAGAGCCTCAAGCTCGGATACTTCAACCTCGCGGGTACCGCCGCGTTCGTCATAGACAATCTTCATGTCCTTGCAGCCCATCTGACGAATGACAACTTCGCCACCGTCGTCGCGCTGGAAGACATAAAGCTTGTCGGGGGTAACCTTGCCGCCCACCACAGCCTCGCCGAGGCCGTAGCTGGCGTCGATGCTGACCAGCTCGCGGCGGTCAGTACCACGGCAACCCGTGGCGGTGTCGGCCGAGAAGGCCGTACCCGAAATGACAGGGTTGATCATCTGCATCATGCAGACAGAAAGCGAGGTGTGCTCAATGGCCCACTCAAGCTTGGCGTTTTCAGCAATGCTTTCGTCGCCGGTTTCCTCGGCCTTGGCCAGCGCATCGAGGATGGCCTCGCGGCGGTAGGTCATGGAACGCAGGTTGTAGGCAGAAGCGCAGTCCCAGTGGTAGGCTTCCACTACCTTATCTTCACCCACCATATTAAGGTAGGTATCCTGAAGACCGGCAAAGGCCTTCTTGCGCGAGTCTTCACCAGCGGCCGAAGAACGCACGGCCACGGGGGTCATGTCGTCTTCGTTTTCTTTGCAGATGGCGCGATAGGCACCGCGCACCGCTTCAGAAACCTCGTGGGGAACCTCGACAGACAAAATGGCCGCCTGCACCATAACCGAGCGCTTGCGCAGCTGGTCGATGCCCTCTGGCGAGGTGGCGAAGCCTTCGACTATATTGTTGATAAAGGTACGCAGCTTGGTGTGCGACTGCTCACCTTCCGCCAGCGCGGCCTGCTGAATCTGCTTGCCGAGCTGACGCACGAACTTCTGCAAGAAGTCCGGATCCTGGTTGATTTCCGGGTCGTTCCAGTCAATGCGCCCATATTCGCGGTCTACGACGCTGCGCACCACCCTGCCGTTGACCTTTGTTTCATCCAGCAGATGATGAAAGGCAATGGACGAGATAGCACGGAAATGGGGCGCCTGAATGCCCTGAATCTGGCTGATCAGAGCAGTGTTGTAGTTCTTACCACCAACAAGCAACTCCGCTTCGGGACCAATCTGCACAATTTCGGCGCCGTCGAGCACCAATTTTTTCTGAACTGCCTCAGGCGCGTTGACCTTGGGTTTGTTCTGCGCAGGTTTGGCGGCGGGACTCTTAGACATGTCTTCCTCCGGTTTGGGAAACAGAAGCTTTACAACCTTGGAAATTGTATATCGCCATGAAGGAACTGTCCACAAATTCCAGCACAGTGCGTGCTATTAGCTAACGCGTGCTCCACAGTAGGGACAGAAGGCGATGTTATCCATAGGAATGGGCTGGCCGCAGGCTTCATTGCCGCACACGCGCGGCACCGGGCCCAGCTCGACAATAAGCTCACCTTCTCTGACCGAAACCATTTGCTTGTTTTCTTTAAAATCGGCGGTTTTGAGCACCCGCTTCACCATGCCATCCACAGGGGCCAGAACGGCTTTTTCCTGCTTCATGATGGACACGTTAAAGAGCTCTTCGCCTGCCTTGACCACATCACCGGGGTGCACATACATGACCCACAAATCGCCATTGCTGGGCGCGGCCACATGGAACTTGTTGGCCGTATCAGCCATGAGCGTGCTTTTTGCCCCATTGCCCGAGGGCTGCCGAACCTGAACCTCGCAGCTCATGAATTCGGAGTCGAGCACGTAGCGGCAAATGGAGATACCCGCATCGTTGGGGTTGGATATGCTGAGCAGCAAGAGGTGGTGGGGCTTGCCGCTGCTGTCGTTAAAGTACAGGTCCTGACCCACTTTAAGGCCTTCAAACCATACATGCAGGGGCAGGTTGTTGGCATCACCAAACTTTGATTTGAACTGTATGGTCTTGAGAGCGTCAGCCGGGTGGTTGAGGTAAAGCACGAACTCTTCGTCGTTGGGCTTGCGCTTGAGTATTTCGGTGCAGGCCTTTTCCTCGGCGGCCAGGTTGACATCTGCCAGCGATTCAAGCGGAGAAACCTCGGTGCGGGCAGCCATGGCGCTCTTCCAGTCAGAGCCAAAGGCACTCTGATAAACCCAGTCGGCCGGGAAGCCGAGCGGCAACCTGCCAAACTTGCCCTGCAGAAGGTTGCGGAAAGCGTCGTTGCAGTCCTGATAGATGTTCAGGCGCGCACGGCGCATCTCGTCGGTAAGTTCTTTTTCGGGCGTACGGGTAACCTGACCCAGCACTTCAAGCAGGTAGCGCACTTCATCTTCGCCGCCCCGCTTCCACGCGCCGGTAACAGCCAGAAAGGCCGTGTTCCAGGTGATCTGCGAGCCGGGGGTTACGTCGTGGTAGCGCACGATCTTGCGCGTACCTTCGAGGAACTTGAGCATGTAGGGCAACAGGTGAATGTAGCCCTGCTTCATGGCGCCTTCCTGCGAGGAAGACGTGGCGCCGCCAGGCATGCCGTGGCGCGTCACGTCATAATCAATACCCTGGAAGTACGGCGCGCAGTAGCGGTCGTAGTAAGGCATGATCTGCTTGCAAACAAAGTTTGCGTCGCGGATGGCATTTTTATCAAGGTTGCACTTGAGGCCCAGCTCGTCTTCAATGTAGGCCATGGTGGCAAGCACGTCGCCCTGACCGTAGGAACGCACCGCAGAGCCCAGACCCACGTCGATGATGTGCGCGCCAGCCTTGGCGGCAGCGCCGCAAGAAGGCACAAACAGACCATCGGTGTAATGCCTGTGGTAATGCAGCACCAGCTCAGGCCAGGCTTTGCGCAGGGCCTTTACCAGTTCGTCCATAAAGCGCGGCGGGCAAACGCCAGCCATGTCCTTGAGGCCCAGAATGATGTTGCGCGAGGCTTCCTTGGGCGTGGAGCCCATGATGTCGCCCACCATGCGCAGCATGGCTTCGGTAACACCCAGATAATGCTGAACGTCAAATCCCTTGGCCCACGACATAGAAATGGCAGGCTGGAAGAGGATGTCCTTGCGGCTCATCACCACTTCGGCGATGGGGCGCATGTTTTCCACATGGTTCAAAAAGTCGAAACAACGCACAACCTGGTAATGGTCGCAGATCATCTCGCCGGTTTTGAGCATGAGGTTACGCGGCTGCGGCGTGTAGCCAAGCACGTTGGTAGAACGCACCAGCAGCTGCTTGAGGGTCTTGGGCGCGAAACGGTTCCATTCCTTGGCTTCGGTGAAGGGGTACGTCATGTTGGCCAGCATGGCCACATGGAAGTGCGCACCGCCACCGTTTTCAAGCGAGAAAAATCCCGCATTGTCAAGGTAGGGGCCCATCAGCCGGTCTTCGGCCAGGCGTAGCCTGTTGCCGGAGTTGGACTGCGTGAAGTCGCGCGTGGTGGTATCGCTAAAATGCACCAGGCCCGAATCGCGGATGTAATCGAGCGTAGCCATGCGGTCGCCCTGCGGATAAGGCGAGGGCTGACGGCGGGTAGCCGTGGAAATGGGCGGCAGCACCGGCTCGAAGGGGCCAAGACAGGGCGTGCTGCTCGAGCGGTATTCGCCAAGTTGCACGTAGGGGTTGAAGCCCTTGGCCGAAATTTCGGCCACCAGCTTGGCAAGGCGCTCGCCTTCAGGCGCAAGATCCGTGTAGACCATGAGCTCTGGGTGCGTGGCGATGAAGTTGGTATTGATGTCGCCCTGCTTGAACAGCGGGTGCTTGATGACCTGACGGAAGAAGGGAATGGTGGTTTTGATGCCGCCAATCACGTATTCGCTCAGAGCGCGTTCGGTGATGCCCAGCACCTTTTCCCAGTCGGTGGCATACGAAATGAGCAGAGCGCCCGCCGAGTCGTAGTTGGCAGGAAACTCGTAACCGGCACTGATATTGGAATCAAGGCGCACGCCGGGGCCGCCGGGCGACACATAGCGTGAAATGAGACCTGAATTGGGAGCAAAGTTGTCCTGCGGGTTTTCGCAGTTGATGCGCACCTGCATGGCCCAGTAAGAAGGACGCTGGCTTTCCTCACGGTAGCGCAGTTCCGCGCCAAAGGCCACGGCAATCTGCTCTTCCACAAGGTCGATGCCGTAACGGCATTCGGTAATGCCGTGCTCAACCTGCAAACGGGTATTTACTTCAATAAGATAGGGCGTTCCGTCGGGGGTAACGAGGAATTCGACCGTGGCAAGCGAATGGTAGCCAACGGCGCGCACCAGACGGCGGGAATAGTCCTTGAGCCTGTCGCGCAGGTTCTTGGTCATGCCCGGCCAGGGTGAAGGCGTGATTTCAATGAGCTTCTGATGGTTGCGCTGCACGGTGCAATCGCGTTCGTCAAAGGCGAACACGTTGCCGTACATGTCGGCAATAACCTGAATTTCAATGTGGCGCACATCGGCCAGGAACTTTTCAACGAACAGGCGCGGGTTGCCAAACGAGGCCTGAGCCATGGTAGAAGCCTTGAAAAAGGCGTCTTCCAGGTCTGCTTCGTTGTGAATGGCAAAAATGCCGCGACCGCCGCCGCCACCCTCTGCCTTGAGCATGATGGGCAGCCCGATTTCACTGATGAGCTTGCGGGCGGTGGGAATATCCACGGCTCCTTCAGAGCCGGGCACAACAGGAATGCCTAATTTGCGGGCCACTTCACGAGCCTGAACCTTGTTGCCCAACAGGTTCATGGCCTCGGCGGTTGCGCCGATAAAGGTAATGCCCGCCTCTTTGCAGCGCTGCGGAAAGCGCGTGTCCTCGGAAGCAAACCCCCAACCGGGGTGAATGCCGACTACGCCACGTTGTTTGGCCTTGTCGATGATGCGGTCAATATCCAGATACGCACGGGGGTCTGTACCCAGCAGCATCAATTCCTGCGCCGTTGAGGCGGCAGGGGCCGTTTTGTCCACATCTGTCGCAGTCATTGCCGCCACCGCGTCAAAACGTTCGCGGATAGAGCGACAAATACGACGGGCCGGGATACCACGGTTAGCAACCAGTATAACCTTGCCCTTCAAATAATCCTGTACTTCCGAGAATGTCTTGTTGGCCATGCCTTTCAGCCCTTTTCTACTGGCGCATTTCTGCCTACGCGCCAGCGTTAGACGGCGAAAACACGCTTACGTGCTTCGCATTGGGCGGCGATGTCACCATGCCTGGCCTGCCAAAATGACCGTGAGCCCGCATCATTTTTGCGCAGGGTTCAGCCGGAGACTACCGCAAATGAATTCCTCAAGCCGTCCGTTGATGTTAAGACACAGGCCGCCTGACGTTCCTAAGCCCGCCAGCCAGCCGCGCACGATGCGGTCATCGTCACGCAGCTCCACGTTCTCGCCGCGCCAGAGCAAGAGAGACTCCGCGCGATTTCTCCACCCCTCAGGAAAAGAGTGGCAGCCAATATATGCTGAAAACATGCGCTTTACAAGGGTTTGCCATAGCGCTTCAGCCGTATAATGCACAATTGAGATCGATTTATGCAGATTTTTGAGGCAGGTTGCCTCAAGGGCGGCATCAGCACGCATCTGTTCAGCGGGCGGAGCCCAGCAAACGTTGATGCCAATGCCCGCCAGCAGTACCCCGCCCCGCTCTTCAAGCAGAATGCCCGCAACTTTTTGCGACTGTCTGTCCGCATCACACACCACAAGGTCGTTGGGCCACTTGAGTTTCACCTGCCAGCCATCCTGCGCAAGGGCCTCAGCCAGCAGCATGCCCACGGCGGGCGCTGCCGCCGTGCCGTCAAAAGGGGGCGTCATCGGAATGCGCAAGGCGGCATACAGATTGCCCACGGGCGAATGCCATTGCCGCCGGAGTTGCCCACGCCCGGATGTCTGACTGTAGACCTGCACGCTGTCCCACGGTTCAAGCCACCCGCGCGCTGCCAGATTGGCGGCTGTGTCAAGGCACGAGCCCACCTGCCCAAAGCGCCAGATGCGTGGAACAAAATTTTTGTCAGCGCCAGTGGCAGCGCTTCCCTCGGGCTGGTGGCTGTGGCATATTACCGGCATGGAACTTTACCTCGTTGGCGGCGCTGTACGCGACCTCTTGCTTGGGCGCAAACCCACAGAATTTGATTTTGCCTTTGACGGAAGCATGACCGATTTTCTGTCTGCTCATCCTGAGGCCGTATGCGTGGGCAAAAGTGTGAATGTCTGCCTGTGGCACGGGCGCGAATGCATGCCCCTGCGCGGTGGAACCCTTGCATCAGATTTTGTGGCGCGCGATCTCACCATAAACGCCATGGCGCTCGACAGCGTAGGGCGGCTGCACATGCACCCGCAAGCGGTGCAAGACCTGCGCGACAGACTGTTGCGACCAGCCTCTCCCACGGCCTTCACCGACGACCCCACCAGAGTTTTCAGACTGGCGCGTTTTGCTGCCCGCTGGCCCAACTGGCGTATTGACCGCGAAGCCTTTGTCCAGATGCGCGCCATGACAGGTCAGCAGCTGGCCGTCCTGCCCGCCGAGAGGGTCGCGCGGGAAATGCTCAAGGCTCTGGCCGCGCCGCGTCCTGCCCGTTTTTTTCGTGTGCTGGCCCAGGGTGGTTGTCTGCGGCCCTGGTTTGAAGAGCACGAGCGTGCGCGGTACATTCCCGCCGGGCCCCGGCAGTGGCACGCCAACAGTGTGCTTGGCCACAGCCTGCGCCTTATGGACGAACTGGCGGGCGATGCCATGGCCGTGTGGATGGCCCTTTGCCACGACATCGGAAAAATCGGCACAGACCCTGCCCTGCTGCCGCACCACTATGGGCACGAGGCGCGCGGCGTACCGCTGGCACTGGCCCTGGCCAAAAGGTTGCGGCTGCCTGCAGTTTACGCCCGGGCGGGCGCGCTGGCTGCGGAAGAACACATGAAGGCGGGCATGTTCGGCACTCTGCGGGCAGGCACACGGCGCGATCTTCTCTGGCGGGTTAACCAGCTGGGACTGTCTGAACCATTCTGGAAGCTGGCGGATGCAGACAGCAGCTCGCCTGTCAGTGAGCTGGCCTACCCAAGCCTTGAGGTCATTACCGCCGTGCGGCTGCCGGAAGAATGGCACAACCGGGGCGAAGAATCGGCCCGCAAGCTGCGCGAAATGCAGTGCGTGGCACTGGCAGCCCTGCGCAAAAAGCAGGCGGCCTAGCAGTGCGGGCTGCGATCAGGCCACAGCCTCAATGGCCGCATCCATAAATATCTGACTTACTGCATCCATCTCTTCCCCATGATCAAGCCCGCACAGATGGGCCATGCCGTGTGCCAGCAGGCGCAGCGCATGCTCTGCGGGCTCCTGACCATACAGCAGGCATTCCCTGCGCAGCGTGTCGAGTGACAACAAAAGGGTGCCGGGGCAGTCACAACCACCGGGAAAGGAGAGCACATTGGTTGGGCCGGTGCAGCCCAGGCAACGCAGGTTTGCCGCACCAATGGTCGCATCGTCCACCAGATGCAGCTCTACTGCCGGAGGTGCGCACGGAACCTGTGCCTCGCCGCATACATCAAGCATGGCCGCAAGTGCCGCCACAAGCTCGCGCCTGTCGAGGGGCAGCAGCCACGCAGCAGCAGAATAACGGCTGAAAAGGCGCACGGTTTCCCGTGAGCGAATCGGAGGGCTCAACTGCATGGGCCTATGCCTGCCCTTTGCCCTCTGAATGCAGCACCACGGCAGAAACCGCGCCGGGTTTGACGCTGGCCGGGCCGCCGGGCAGGGATTTTATGGCAGATGTCTGCTCGTCTGCAGGGTGCGCTGGGTGATGCTCAGCGTGATGTTCTGTGCGATGTTCTGCATTATGTTCGGCAGATTTTTTGTCGGCTGCCAGCCTGTCTGTTCCGATTTTTTCCGCTCCAGATTTTTCCGGGCAGGGCTTGTCGCCGCAGTTTTTGCCCTGAGCCGCAGCTGCGGGGGCTGCAGCACCTTGAGCCGCCACGGCACCATTGCCGTTGCCGTTTTTGCCATTGGCCTTGGCTGCGTCAATGCGGGCATCGGGATAAGCGATGCGCTGGTGGAAAATGCCGGTGAGAATACGCTGGAAGTTCTCACTCAGGAAGTGCAGATCCTTGAAGGTCAGCTCGGACTCGTCCAGCTGGCCTTCCGAAAAAATGCCCTTGATGATGGTGTCGATGTGCGTCTTGATGCGCGCGGGCGTTGGATCGCTGAGCGTACGGCTGGAGGCCTCCACCGAATCGGCCAGCATGAGAATGGCGGCTTCCTTGGTTTGCGGGCGCGGTCCAAGATAGCTGAAGTCGGATTCACGCGGCTTTTCGCCCTGATTCAGGGCCTTCTGGTAGAAGAAACGGATAAGCCGCGTGCCGTGGTGCTGGCTGATGATGTCGGCGATATCCTGCCCAAGCTTGTAGCGCTCGGCCAGTTCCGTGCCCTTCTTGACGTGCGAAAGCAGGATGAGCGCACTCATGGAGGGGGCCAGCTTGTCGTGCTTGTTGGGGCCGCCAAACTGGTTTTCGATAAAGTATTCGGGGTACGAGAGCTTGCCCACATCGTGATACAGGGCTGCAACCTTGCATAGCAGGCTGTTGGCGCCGATGGCCTTGGCTCCGGCTTCAACCATGTTGGCGACCACAAGTGAATGGTGGTACGTGCCGGGCACGGTGACCATAAGCTCCTGCATGAGGGGCTGCTCAAGGCTCATGAGCTCCATGAGGCGGAAGCGCGTACTGTAGCCAAAAGAAATTTCAAGCACGGGGCTCACGGCAAACAGCAGAATAAGTGAAAGCACGCTGTTAATGAACACTGCCAGAAGCTGCATGGGCATGACGCCGGGGGCGCTGTGGGCCAGCAGTGTGGCACCGAACCAGATGATGGATTGCCCGATGGTGAGCGGTACGATGCTCCACACCACGTCCTGACGGCTCTGGGCATTGGTCACAAGCCAGGTGGCCAGCATGCCGCCAAGAAAATGCAGCAGGAACAGCGAAAACTGCGCCTGAAACATGAGCATGGTAAAGAAAGAAAGCAGAAGGGCCATGGTGCAGTAGCGCCGGGCGGCAAATACCATGGCCACCAGCCCCACTGCCCCGGCAACGGGATACCCCACCGCCAGCGTGTTGATAAATGTAAGGCTGTCGTTGCGCATTCCCAGCACATAGACGGCCTTGGCCCCAATGCTGAAAAGCAGCAAAAGCAGCGATATCAGCAGCATGTCCTTGCAGCGTAAAGGCGTGCCGGGCTTGCCGCTGGGAGCAACGAAAAAGCCGATGGAAAGCACCAGCGAGCACAAGAAAGCCCCGGCGGCGATATCCCAGCGCATGGGGTCAGAGGCTGATTTGTAGAGCGTCTGCAGCTTGATCTGCTGTTCGCGGCTCACCCGCTCGCCCTTGCGCAGCACAATTTCGCCCTTCTGTATCTGGTAATACACGGGCTCAACCATGGACATAACGGCGTTGCTGCGTTTTTGGGTCGATTCCCTGTTGAGGGTAAGCGACGAGGGCATGGTTGCGGAGAGCAGAATATTGATGGCGCGGCGCGACTGCGGATTAAGCGTGGAAACCTGGCGTATCTGGGCAGAGATTTCTGCAAGGTATGACTGTACATCAGGCAGGTTGGATACATCGGGGCGCAGCATTTCAGTGCTGGTGTCGAGATTGCGCACAATCACGCCAGAGCGCTCTACCCGAGCAGAACGGATATCGCCCACAAGGCCCTCGGCCATGTGTTCGCGAATCTGGGGCAACAGCACCTTGAGCAGATAGGTCTGGGCTTCGGGCAGGGCCAGCTCGGGCAGAATTTCATCTGCCACCGCAGGGGTCAGCTCTTCTACCAGCCGGTGCACCGGCCCGTCATGCCCGGCATGATAGTCGATGCCGTTATTGAGGCTGCGTAAAATTTCCACAATACGGTTCTGAAAAGCCGTAAAGGGTTCAAGACTCAGATCATACACAGGCGGCTGCAACAGCTGCACCTGCTTGCGGCGGGCCTTGGTGGCCTGCACGTCTTCGACCAGAATGTCGCGGTCGGCGATTACGTCGCTTTCGGCCACCTGCCCCGCCACGTATACACGCGGCACGGCCTCAAAGTTGGCCCCAGCCAGCAGGCCGATAAACAGCAGGGTCAGCACCAGAGCCGAGAGACCCAGACCGCAGTGGTGCCGGGCACGAAGCATGTGAATGAGGGCTGGGATGCTAGCTGGGCGAGCCGCTTTTTTCTGCATTATCATAGGCGTTTACAATAGCTCCCACCAAGGGATGACGCACAACGTCAGCCTTGGAGAAGTGGTGCACGGCGATGGTTGGAACTTTGGAAAGAATATTAAGGGCATGAATCAGGCCAGAGCGCGGGCGCTGACCGCCGGGCTGCATGGGCAGATCGATCTGGGTTGTGTCGCCCGTTACGACCATGCGAGAGCCAAAACCCATGCGGGTAAGAAACATTTTCATCTGTTCCTGGGTGGTATTTTGCGCTTCATCCAGAATGATAAAGGCGTCATTGAGCGTGCGCCCGCGCATGAAGGCCAGCGGGGCTACTTCAATGGAGCCCACCTCAAGCATGGAGGCCACCTTGGGCTGCGGCATCATGTCGTGCAGTGCGTCGTACAGGGGGCGAAGGTAGGGATTGACCTTCTCGGCCAGATCGCCGGGCAAAAAGCCAAGGCGTTCGCCAGCTTCCACCGCAGGTCGTGTTAGCACAATTCGCTTGACCTTGTGCTGCTGAAACATGGAGAGCGCCATGGCCACAGCCAGATATGTCTTGCCCGTACCAGCGGGCCCCACGGCAAAAACAAGCTCGTTGCGGCGCAGCAGGTCCAGATAGGTGCGTTGGGCCACATTACGGGCCGTAACCGTTTTACGCGGCGTGTTGACGAACACCGCATCCTTGAAAATCTTTTCGAGATTCAGGCCTGGGTCAGCCCGCAGCATGTCGTAGCTGCGGGTTATGTCCTGCTGGCTGAGAGAAATGCCACCGCGCAAAAGTTCGTAGAGCTGCACAAACACGTTGCACAGCAGCTGACGCACGTTCATGTCGGAGCTTTCGATAAGGATGCTGGCGCCACGGCTGCCGATATTGGCCCCGCTTGCGGCGGCCAGCAGCTCAAGATGCGCATTGTGAGGGCCAAACAGCTGATTGGCTAACGCGGGATCGTCGAATTCGACGGTCTCAAGCATGGAGGAATGTACTGCCATAGCCGCTCTCTAGCCTATTTCACCGAACCTGTCTATTGCTGGCTTCGGCAACCGGATATTTTTCCTACCTGCGGGCTGCGAAACAGTAAAAGGGCAAAAAATGAATGGCCTGAAATATGCATAATTACGCTGAAATGAGCAAATAAGCCCGTCAATGCACATGTGCGGGCAAAAAATGCCGAGGAGTCATCATGAGCAGCGTATCGGGAATCAGCACCTACACAAGCGCACTGTACCAGTGGCAAAACCAGAAGCTGAGCACATCCACATCCGGCAGCTCCTCCGGTTCCGACAGTTCCAGCAGCTCAAAAAGTTCGCTGAGCCAGATGCTCAGCGGCAAAAGCATATCCAACCAGCTTTCCAGCATGGTAGAGCTGACAAAGTACGCCATGGACGCCATGGGCCTTGAAAGCAACAGCCGCGTTACCTTTAGCCAGATCACCAAATATCGCGAAAAGCTGAATACCGAGTTCAACACCGCGGTTAAAGATGGCCTGGCAAAGCTTGGGGTTAGCGATCCTTCAAGCGTTACTTTCACTTTGGCTGAAGATGGTTCGCTTACCGCCACCAGCGCCAATGCTACCGATCAGGCCAATGTGCAGGCCTGGCTTAAAGGCAACGCAGCCATTGGCAAGGATTTGCGCACGGCCCTCACCTCTGCTGGCATTAGCAGCGGCACCCAGGTTTCCATGACCGTCGACAGCAGCGGCAAGCTCATTGCCGCCAGCAGCACAGACAGCGCCAGCAAGGCCGCCATTCAGGCCGTGCTCGACAATTCAAAGCTTGGCAGCACGCTGAATACCGGTATGAGCAGCCTTGCCGTGAGCAGCGATGCAAAATTTACCCTCAAGGCCAATAACGACGGCAGCATAACAGTAGAAAGCAGCGATGCCGCCACCAAGGCCGCCGTGCAGAAATTTTTTGACAACAACCCTGCCCTGGTCAAAAAATTCGGTCAGATTCAGGCCCTTTCCGGCCTTGATGACGCGCGCAAGTCGCTGCAGATTTCGCCCTCTGACCTGCGCAAGCGCATTGAAGTGGAATCCATGGCCGCCTGGTGGTCCGGCTCGGGCAATGCCACCAATTCGTTCGGCAGTTATTCCAGCGGCGGTCTTTCCATGCTTTCTGGCCTGAACATGAGTGTTTAGCCAGTAACCTGCCACTTAACAAAAAATCAGCGGAGTTTCCGGCAGTACCGGGACTCCGCTGATTCGTTTTTCAGCTGTGTAATGTGGCGTGTTACAGCTTTTTGGCCAGCAGTCCGTTCACCAGGGCAGGATTGGCCTTGCCCTTGGTGGCGCGCATGATCTGCCCCACAAAGAAACTGATGAGTTTGGTTTTACCGCCTCGGTAGGCCTCAACCTCTGCGGGGTTGGCGGCTATAACTTCGTCCACGGCGGCTTCGAGAGCCGAAGTGTCGGAAATCTGCACCAGGCCTTTTTCCTTCACATAGGCTTCGGGCATAACGCCAAGCTCAAAGATATCGCCAAAAATATCGTTGGCAATCTTGGCGCTGATGGTGCCGCCGTCAACCAGCCGCACCAGTTCGGCCAGAGCCTCGGGCTTCATGGCCCAGGCAGAGGGATCTGCCGCATTCAGCCCACGGGTGTTGCATTCGCGCAGCAGCGGGCCAAGCACAAAGTTGGCAACCTTTTTGGCATCGGCCTTGGCAGCGGCAGCCTCAAAAAAGTCGGCTAGTCCCCTGCTCTGCACCAGCACTTCGGCCTCAGCTTCGGGCAGAGCGGCCATGCTCACAAAGCGGGCAAGGCGCTGCTGGGGCAGTTCTGGCATTTCGGCGCGCCAGCGGGTCATTTCTTCTTCCGTAATATCAATGGGCAGAATGTCCGGATCGGGGAAGTAGCGGTAATCGTGCGCTTCTTCCTTGCTGCGCATGGATGCGGTGGTGTTTTTGACCGCATCGTACAGTCGGGTTTCCTGTATGACCTTGTCGCCGTCGTCCAGCACATCCTGCTGACGCGCAATTTCATATTCAATGGCCCGTTGTACGTTGCGGAAAGAATTGAGATTTTTTAGTTCGGTGCGGGTACCGAAGGGTTCCGTGCCCACAGGGCGCAACGAAACGTTGGCATCGCACCTGAAGCTGCCTTCTTCCATGTTGCCGTCGCAAACGCCAAGATAGGTCACAATGCTGTACAGGGCCTTGAGGTAGGCCACTGCCTCGGCGGCCGAGCGCATGTCCGGCTCGGAAACAATTTCGACCAGGGGCGTGCCCGCGCGGTTGAGGTCAACGTAACTCAGGTTTTCGCCCTGGGCATGAATATTCTTGCCCGCGTCGTTTTCCATATGGATGCGGGTGATGCCCACGTGCTTGGTGCGACCGTCCACGTTTACTTCAAGGTGGCCGTGCTCACAGATGGGCAGCTCGAACTGCGAAATCTGGTAGCCAGAGGGCAGGTCGGGATAAAAATAGTTTTTACGCGCAAAAATGGAACGTGTATTGATGGCGCAATTGGTGGCCAGGCCAACCATGGTGGCATAGTGAACCGCCTGCCGGTTGGGCACGGGCAATGCGCCGGGCATGCCGGAGCACACTTCGCAAACATTGGCGTTGGCGGGCTGCCCGAAGGTTGTGGGGCAGGAACAGAACAGTTTGGAGGCCGTGGCAAGTTGCACATGCACTTCAAGGCCAATCACGGCTTCATAGGCGGCCATAGGTCAAATTACTCCCTCAGCGGGGTTCAGCCCCGTAATCGCGCGGCAAAAGCGCCGCTCTGCGTATAAACGCTCGCTAGAGCATTTTCAAGGTCAAGTGCTCTAAACCAGACATCCGGCAGCCAGGGCTGCCCTTTTAAACGCCGGAACGTCCATGCGGGATGCTGGCGTCAAAATATTTGCCCACCCCGTACTCGCTTCTGCGGAAAAACCGCTGCGGATCGGGGCCGATGATCTGCATTTCCCTGTTTTTGGCCTGCACATCAAGAGCGATGCGCATTTCCTTGGTGCAGCCGGTGGAAAATGTCGAATCCTTGCCCGACCATTGCGGCGGAACCTTGCGGCCAAGCAGTGCAAAACTTTCCTCAATGTCTTCAACGGTCTGAAAGCGCCACACATCGATATAACCGCTGCGTTGCACCTGCTCCCACATATACATGAGGTCATCGCCGTCCATGCCTTCGATGAAGTGCTCGGCGGGGTTGATTATCAGAATATTATCCATTTTTTTCCGCAAATTGTCTACAAAAGCGCTCACAAGTTCCGTTGCGGTAGAGGTTTCACCCGGTATGCTGCCGATAACGCAGCTGTAAAACATGACCGTGCGCCCCTGCGTGCGGGCCTCGCGCATGCCTGCGATAATGGTGGACGCCTGGGCGGCAATGTCGCTCTCGCTGAATTTGTGTGCGCTCTTGGCATGTGGGCGCAGCTTGATGTGAAAGCCCTTGTCGTCCTGCCAGTAGCAGACCACGTCTCTCGTGTACTGGTGGCTGCTGCCCATGAGCACATCAGCCACGCGCCAGCCCTTGCCAAGAATGAGATCGGCCTCTTTCCACGCGCGTGAAAAGGTTACGGAAACCCTGTACAGGTTGATGCGCTCACGAGTACCGTCGCCTATGACCACAAGCCGGTGCTCTCGCAGTTCGCGCAGCAGCTCATTTTTGCTCATGCGCGGCTCGTGCAGTACGGTGCCGCCGCCGATCATCTGCCTGATGGAGGGGTCAACCTCCATGTCTTCCAGCGTGGGCGAATAAAAAAAGAAGCCGGATTTAACGGCAAAAATAACCTTGTGCCCCATGCGGATGAGGCTTTTGGCAACAGCAAGGTCAAAAACAACGCCCCCGTCGGCATCGCACAAAAACAGCACCGTACTGGATTTGCCCGCGCTGGCCTCAAAAAATGACCGCAGGTGCGCGCAGGTTTCACGGACTTTTTCCATGGCAAGGCGCACGGTTTCAGCATCTGGCTGCTCCTCTATCCAGAGGCGCGACATGGCCGAAAGGCACAGCAGGCGCGAAAGCTCAACATAATCAAGCTTGCGCCGCACCAGAGGCATTGATTCGGCCATGGCATCTGCCGGCATTGCTTCAAGATTGTTGCGCACAAAGGGTTCACCGAGCATTTCAAACTGGCGTTTGGTAGAGATTCTGCGCAGTTGCCGCCAGGGGTCGTCCAGCTGGTTGCCCTGTGCAAGCACAAGATCTGTCATGCGCTTGACCAGGCGGGAAGGAATGAGCGTGTGCTGGGTAACGTACTGGCTAAAGCGAAAACGGCAAAACTGCAGGATACGCTTGCGCTTTTCACCTTCTGGCGTAAATGAGCGCACCAGACGCATGATGATGCGCCACGAGCGGTTGTACTGGCGCTGCAGTTCTTCGGGCGCAGTGGGCTGGCACAGCAGTTTGAAGGTTGCGTCAGAGCACGGCAGGTATACCTGATCGTGCACGAGGCTTACCATAAATGCCATCTGCTCCTGACTGGCAACGATATCGGGGTTCATGCCGTAGGCAATGTTATTGTCCATCAGCATGCTGTAAAGCCAGGCATCAAACCGTATATTCTGACCGAGTCGAAATTCGCGTACAGAATCAATGGAACTAACACTGTTCATGCATTTCCCCAGGCTTGCCGCATTCAGAGCCTTGCAAAACAAAGCCCCGCGAGCGCAACCGCTCAAAAAATGTTGTTCCTTTGCCAAGAAAGTGCACGGCGTCGGGCAGGCCCGCAACCGTAACGATGTCGCCAAGCTCAAGCTGCTGCCCTTCCTGTCCGTCTACGGTAAGGAAACAGTCGGTTGAGCCCTGCAATATCTGAAAGGAACACTCGGTATTGCCGGGAAAAACCATGGGCGAAATACTGTTGAGAAAGGGACAGATGGGCGTGATGGCTATGGCTTCCATAGAAGGATGCAACAACGAGCCGCCAGCAGAAACACTGTAGCCAGAGCTGCCCACAGGGGTAGCCACAATGATGCCGTCGCCCCGCAGCGAGCCCAGCCGTTCGCCCGCAATGTATACATCAAAAAGTACAAGCCGCGACAGCGAGCCACGGCTCAAAACCACGTCGTTGACGGCGCTGCCCGTGGCTATCTGGCTGCCCTTGCGGGTCAGCGACCAGCTCAGGGCCATACATGAGCGCACTGGCTCAGCGCCGGTGAGGCATTCTTCCAGTTTTTCACACCACTGCTCTGGCTGGGCATCGGTCAAAAAGCCGATACGGCCAAAGTTTATGCCCAGCACCGGCACTTTACGGCCCACAAGCCGCCGCGCCACGCCAAGCATGGTGCCATCGCCCCCAAGAACGACAACAAAGTCGAGTGGATCTGCCGCGTAGGCTGGTGAATCAGCCCCCGCGCAAATCACTGCCGTTACCTCATGACCTTTTTGGCGCAGCCACAGGGCAGCCTCTTCGGCAAGGGCGGCGGCCCTTTCGTGCCGGGCTTTGTAAACCAAAAGAATATGTCGGCATGTTGCGTTTTGCATACCGCAGCAAGTTACGTTATCAAGTCTGTTACCGCAAGCCTGTGGGCGCTTGTCAGTTGCGGGGCTTTGACATAAGTAAATAGGCTTCCACGTCACGCTTCGGCAGTTGTGAGCAGCATGCACGATACAGCCCTTGAAATTATTAAACGCCATGCCCACGATGGCGCGCGCCTGCGCGAGGAATTTTTTCTCTCGCAGGGCGACGATCTGCGCCATATTGCCCTGCGTACAGCGGCCTGCCTTGCGGCGGGCGGCAAGATACTGCTGTGCGGCAACGGCCCAAGCGCCGCGCTGGCCCAACATATGGCTGCCGAATTTGTAAACAGGTTTGCCATGGACAGGCCCGCCCTGCCCGCGCTGGCGCTGTCGGCAGACTCCACATCGCTAACGGCCATTGGCGGCGACCTGGACTTCAGCCAGATATTTTCGCGTCAGGTAGAAGCCCTGGGGCGACCCGGCGACATGCTGCTGGCCATCACCGCCAGCGGCCATACCGCCAACATAATAGCCGCCCTTGAGGCGGCAAGGCGCGGCGCACTGCTTGCCGTTAGCCTGTGCAGCCCGGAAAGCGACCTTAACCGCCACTGCGACGTGGTTATTGAAACCCCGCAGGCGGAACCCGCGCTCGTACACGAGCTGCACCTTGCAGCCGGACACATGTTTTGCCGGCTGACGGACTATTATCTTTTTGAAAATGCTGTCGCGCTGACCCCCTATCTGCAAAGCCGACACACAACCGAGGTTTGACCATGCCCATCTACGAGTATTCTTGCCAGAAATGCGGCCGGGATTTTGAAGAACTGGTGTTTGACGAAACCCCGCCCACCTGCCCGTATTGCGGCTCCAATGATACGCAAAAACTCATGTCGTGCTGCGCCCGTCGTAGAAACGGCGCGGAAGGCGGCGAATATGCCGCTTCAACCGGCGGTGGCGGCTGTGCGGGATGTTCCGGCGGCAACTGCGCGAGCTGTGGGCATTAGGCGGTAAGGCATGCGTAAATCTTTAGTTATCGCTACCCGTGGCAGCCAGTTGGCCCTGTGGCAGGCAGAGCATGTAAAAAGCCGCCTGCTGGCGCTTGATCCCGAACTCTCCATTGACCTTTCCATCATCAAGACCAAGGGCGACATCATTCAGGATGTGCCGCTGGCCCAGGTGGGTGGCAAGGGCCTTTTTGTTAAGGAAATTGAGGAAGCCCTGCTTGATAACAGCGCCGACCTCGCCGTGCACAGCATCAAGGACGTGCCCATGGAACTGCCCGAAGGGCTGATTCTGGGCTGCATTCCCAAACGCGAGGCCCCCACCGACTGCATGCTTTCGTGCAACTATGCCGATCTGGCTGCCCTGCCGCAGGGCGCGTGCGTTGGCACAAGCAGTCTGCGCCGTCAGGCCCAGCTGCTGGCCCTGCGCCCCGACCTGCGCATTGAAAGCCTGCGCGGCAATGTGGACACGCGTCTGCGCAAATTGCGCGAGGGCGTTTACGATGCCATCATCCTTGCCTCTGCCGGCATGAACCGTCTGGGGCTCAGCGCGCCTTACATGCACGCCCTCGACCCACAGACCTTTTTGCCCGCCGTGGGCCAGGGTGCCATTGGCATTGAATGCCGCGAGGACGATTACGAGCTCTTTACCCTGCTTGCAGAAATAGAAGATACCCCCACCCGCGTATGTGTGGAAGCCGAACGCGGCTTTCTTGCGGGTCTTGAGGGCGGCTGCCAGGTTCCCATTGCTGGTCATGCCCGGCTTGAGAATGACGAATCCTTTGTGCTTGAAGGTCTGGTGGCAGAGGTGGACGGCAGCAGTATCCTGCGCGATTCACAGCAGGGTCACACTTCCATGGCCCGTCAGGTGGGTCTGGAACTTGCCGAAAAACTCCTTGCCAGAGGCGGCCGCGCCATTCTGGAAAAACTTTATCACCAATAACGATCCCCTATGCCAACTATCGCTCCCTTATCTGCGTCACGTCTGCACGCCACTTTTGATCCTGCCCGTATTCCTTGGGATGCGAGCAAGGATATTCCCCTGCCGCGCAACGGACGCCAGAACCCCTTTCAGCCTAGGGCCATGCAGGCGCTGGATCTGGCGCTGCAAATCCAGACCAAGGGCTACAATGTCTACCTGTCTGGCGAGGCCGACCTTGGCCGCAGCCACATGCTGCTCAGCTATCTTGGCCCGCAGGCAAAAAAGTTGCCTACGCCCAACGACCTTGTATATGTGAACAATTTTGCAGATCCTGACAGGCCGCACCTTTTTGCCCTGCCCGCTGGCATGGGTAAAAAGTTCAAGCAAAACCTTAAGGAACTTGTTGAACACATACGCGTCGAGTTGCCTCGCCGTTTTGAGGCCAGCACCTTTGTAAAGCGCCGCGCCAAGCTGGTGGACAACTTCCAGAACGCCCGCATGGGCCTGTTGCGCAAAATGAATTCTGTGGCCGTAGACAAGGGTTTTAACCTTGATATGGACGAAAGCGGCGGCCTTACCCTGCACCCTCTGGTGGAAGGCAAGCGCCTGAGCGAAGAAGAATTCGACAAGCTGGACACAAACCTGCGCCTGAGCCTTAAAAGCAGGGGTGACAACCTTGTGCAGGCCATGTCCGGCTTTATGCGCCAGCTCAACAAGGCGGAAGAAAGCTTTCAGGACGACGAACGTGGCCTTGAACGCGATGCCATGAATCAGGTGCTTGCCTCGTACCTTACTCCCCTTGAGCAGCGCATGCTCAAGGCCTGTAAGGTCAAGGGGCTTGATACCTATTTTGCGGTCCTGCGCGATGATATTCTTAAAAATACCGACGCCTTTCTGATTCGTGACGGTGGCATGGGCCCCATGGGCGACATGCACGGCGGCCCCTCGGCCGAAGCCGTGCTGTACCGCTACGAGGTCAACCTGCTGGTTGACAGCAGCGAGCTTGAAGGTGCGCCCATAATTGTTGAAGACCACCCCACCGCCGTCAATCTGCTGGGCTGTGTGGAACGCGAATCTGAAATGGGCGCGCTGGTCACCGACTTCACGCTGATCCGTGCGGGCAGCATCCACAAAGCCAATGGCGGCTTTCTGGTGCTGCACATAGAGGATCTTTTGCAGCATCCCAATGCGTGGGAAGGGCTGCTGCGCGCCCTGCGTTCAAACGTGGCGCGTATTGAAGATTCCGGTGACGGGCCCGATACGCCCATCCGTACCAAGGGCATCAACCCCGAGCCCCTGCCCCTGAATCTCAAGGTGGTGCTGGTCGGCGACGAAGAGCTGTACGAAGGCCTGCTTGTCAATGACGACCGGTTTTCAAAGCTCTTTCGTATCAAGGCGCACATGGCCGATACAACCGAGCGTAGCGCGGGCAACATTCGCGCCTATCTTGGGCATATCGCCACCATCATCAAGGAAACGGAACTGCCCTGCTTTGACCGCACGGCTCTGGCATGGCTCATCGACCTTGGTTCGCGTATCTGTGAAGACCAGCGCCGTCTTTCGTTGCGCTTTCCGCAGTTGCGCGAGCTCATGATAGAGGCCTCTGCCCTTGCACGCATGAAAAAGCAGGATTGCGTCAGCGCCCCGGTGCTGGAAGAAGCCTATGCAGCGCGTGTTTACCGGGCCAATCTGGTAGAAGAAATCTACATGGAAGAATACGACCGCGACATGATCAAGGTGCAGACCTCGGGCCAGGGCATCGGACAGGTCAACGGTCTTTCGGTGACGTGGCACGGCGACTTTGAGTTCGGCCTGCCGCACCGTATCTCATGTACCGTGGGTGTGGGGCATGAGGGCATCATCGACCTCGAGCGCGAGGCCGAGCTTGGCGGGCCCATCCACACCAAGGCCATGATGATTCTGAAAAGTTACCTCACCGACCTTTTTGCCCGCAAAAAGCCGCTGGTGCTTTCTGGTTCGCTCTATTTCGAGCAGAGCTATGCGGGTATCGAGGGCGACAGCGCCTCTGGCGCAGAGCTGGCTGTTCTGCTTTCGGCCATTGCCGATGTGCCGGTGCGGCTTGATCTTGCCTTTACCGGCGCGGTCAGCCAGACCGGGCAGATCATGGCCGTGGGCGGCGTAACCCGCAAGATTGAAGGCTTTTACAACGTGTGCGCGCGGCAGGGGCTCACCGGCACGCAGGGGGTTATCATTCCCTACGATAACGTCGATCACCTCATGCTCAGCCCCAATGTTGTCAAGGCGGTTGAAAACGGCCAGTTTGCCATCTACCCCGTGCGACGCATAGAAGAAGCCCTAGGGCTTCTGACCGGACTTTCTGTAGGCCGCAGACTCAAAAATGGCGGTTTTACACGGGGCAGTTTGTACGACATGGTTGACAGCAGGCTTGAACAGTTGGGTGCTTACGCGCAGAATGCTTTTAGGCGCAGCAAAAAAACCAAGGATTGATAAATTACGCCGCGTGCACTGGGCACGGCCGGGCGTGAGAACACATCAATAACCCCACACATACCTTGACTTTACCAACTTAATATGTAATGGGGTCAACGCATGGAAAATCCTTATGCCTCACTCTAACCCAGCAAAAGCCGTGATGAACAAAAACAAGAAAGAAGCGTTGCTGCAGGCCGCCAAAGACCTTTTTGGCGAATGCGGGTATGTGGAAACCACCTTCAAGAAAATATCTGACAAAGCAGGCGTTGCTCTTGGCCTGCTGACGCACCACTATGGCAACAAGGAAAAACTGTTCCTTGCCTCTGGGCTGGATGTTCTTGAACGCTTTCTTGTAAAGCTGCGTGCAGCTACCGCCGAGGCTACCTGCGGTTATGACGGCGTAATGCGGTTTTGCAGGGCATACCTTGATTTTTCCATCGACAAGGATTCCAACTGGCTGGTTCTTGTGCGCTGCTCGCCTTACAGCGACATGAAAACCAAGACTGACCGCGATATCATGGATTCCATGTTTTCGCAGGTGCACAACGAGCTTGAACGCGTTATCGCCAAGGGTGTGGAAGACGGCAGCATCCAGAAGATAGACAGTAAAAGCACCGCCCAGGTGATTATCTCCCTTATGGTTGGCTCCAACCGTACCCGCGTGCTTACGCCCTACGCCGTACCCACCCTCTACGAAGACGTACTTGATTTTATTTCGCGCTCCATCAAGGCTTGATGCCTGCTTTTGCAAAATACTGAGCCGTCGGTCGAACAGACTGGCGGCTTTTTTTATATCTGCCGCACGGCAGGCCGGTTTTTGGACATTTACATGCGCTAAAGACAGTCCGTTTGACGGCCTTGCCTTATTGGCCAGGCAATAGGGCTTGCCGACCCCCCGCGCTTTGCAGTAAATACGAAATGTTCAGGGTACATTATCCGCGAGTGATTAGTCGAGTCCGTGCCGTTATTTGTGCGGATTGCCGTGAGCTCTGGGCAGATATGCCGTGGCGCTCGTAGACTCAACCTTTTTGGAGGAGACGGTTTTATGCAAAGGCTTGCGAGCATCCCCATGTGCCTTTTTCTTACCGCCGGACTTCTGGTTTCGGGCTGCACCAGTCAGTATGGTGCGCAAAAAACCAAGGTCAATTATTATCCTCAGTGTTATCAGCCTGTTAACCAGCTGCGGCAAGACGAAAACAGCACGGGCAAGAGCACGGCGGCTGGTGCTGTGGGTGGTGCGCTGCTTGGCGCGCTCATAGGCGGTCTTGCCACCGGCAAGGCCAGCGGCGCTCTTATTGGCGCTGCCGCTGGTGGTGCCGCGGGCGCTGTGGCAGGCAACGTGTACGGCAAGTCAAAGGCGCAAGACCGCGATGCAGCGTACCTGCACCAGTACAGCCAGCAGCTTGGCACCGAAGCCGCCAGCATGAACCGCTCTACGGCAGCCGCCAAGGTCGCGGCCAAGTGCTATGACGACCAGTTCAAGCTCGCCGCCAACCAGTTCAAGGCTGGCCAGATTTCGCGCGTAGAATTCCAGGAAAGATACAACGAAATTCGCAGTGGCCTTGAGGAAACCTCGTTTATCCTCAACGATACCGCAGCCACCATGGCTAAGAAGGATGGCGAATACCAGCAGGCTCTGGCCGAGCCCTATACTTCGGCCCAGCCGACTTCTGTCTCTTCGTCTTCCGGCACTTCCGGGGCTGCCAAGTTCAAGAAGGGCTCTGCCGGTCAAGCCAAAAGCTCGTCCGCCCCTGCGGCCAGCGCCTCGCGTACGCCCGAGCAAAACAATGTGGCTGCCCAGGCCGCGGAATGGAAGACCTCGCGCGAAGACCTTGAAAGCACGCGCCGCGATGTGAATTCGCGCATGTCGAGCTACGAAGAAACCGTTAATAACCTGCTTGGATAACTCTGCTGCCGCGCTGCCGCCCTGTTTTGTTGTGGCGGCTGCGCGGCATTTTACTGCGCCGCATGCCGCGCGGAGCCATACATGAACGAAAGCCAACAATCCGTACCGCCCGAAACGCCGCAAACTGCTGCTTCACCAGAAGCCGCACCTGCGGTGGGCGTGGCTGCCCTGCCCTGGTACCGTCGTCCTCTTTTCTGGGGAATTATTCTGTTTCTGGGGCTTTTGCTGCTTGCCGCCTGGCTGTTCTGGAGAGAATGGCAGCAGGCCGAGGCCTCCAAGGCTGCCGTGGCAGCGCAGACAGAACAGTGGCGCGAGCACAACGCCGCGCTCGAAACGTTCATGCAGCAGTTGCGCGCCCTTCTGGCCAAGGAACCCTGCGAGGTCAAACAGGGGCTGGGGCTCATCACTCCGCCCGCAGGCGTCATGTGGCCACCTTTGGCCTCGGGATCGGGCAAGGCTGATGCCGCGCCCCTGAAACCCGGCGACGCGGCAGACAAAGCTGGCGCCGGGCGTACCGATACCCCGGCAGCGCCTCAGCAGGACAATGCGGCTGCAAAAACACAGATTCCGCCAGTTCCTGTGCAAAAACAGACGCCACGCAATGTTTCTGAGCTGATGGAACAGGCCACGGTGCTTGTGCTCGCCATGCGCGAAGAAGGCCTTTCCATGGGTTCCGGCTTTTTTGTGGCCCCCGGCTACGTGCTTACCAACGCCCATGTGGTGGGCAATGCCACAGAGGCGGTTGTGGTCAACAAGGCCATGGGCAGGCCCTTTGCCGCCACTGTGCGTCAGGTCAGCCACGACAACGGGCAGGACTTTGCCCTGCTGGCCGTCAACGGAACTTCGGGCATTGTGCCGCTCAAGCTGGCGCAAAACGTAAGCCGCACCGAACGAGTGAGTGCATGGGGCTTTCCCGGCGCTGTTACCAACGACGACCCCAAATTTGCAGCCCTGCTCAAGGGCGACGAGGCTGCGGCCCCCGAGGTGGTTTACACCGAAGGTGTCGTGAGTGTTATTCTCGAGCGCACGCCGCCTCTTATCGTGCACACTGCTACTGTTTCGCAGGGTAACAGCGGCGGGCCGCTGGTAAACGAAAAAGGCGACGTGGTGGGCATCAATACCTTCATCAAGCTTGACGATGCCTCGTATCGCCAGTCCAGCCTTGCCATCGTGAGCTCCAGCCTGACCGCGTTTTTACGCGCGGCGGGCGTTCCCATCACCATGGCGCAGGCCAGTGAAGCCGCCGGAGGCAAGCAATGAGTATCCGCATAGCCGTAAGTTTGCGCGGCCAGATGCGCGCGCTTGCCAGCCAGGGGATTTTTGCCACTGACTGCTACGAGCAGCTCAAGGCCATTCTGCAACAGAAGCTGGGGGCGGAACACGCCGCCCTGCTGGCCGAACCGCAGCACAATGCCGAAGGCAACAGTGTAGACTGGTATGCCGAGGGTACTGGCCCCGCCGTGCCTCTGACTGAACTTGCAGAACCAGAAGCTCAGGCCCTGCGCGCGCAGGCAGGTGCTCTGGCCGCTGACATTGCCGCTCTTGCCAAGGACATGACCGCCGATGCCCAGGCCCGGCAGGCCCTCTCTGGTCAATTGCTGCGCCTTGCGCTGCAGCACCCGGCGGATGAGGACATCTGGTCTGTGGACAGCAAGCCAGTGCTTATAAACTGGGGTTTTGCCCCCGGCAGCGTGGGTGCACAGCCGCAGGATCTTACCCGTCTTGGCGGCGTACTGCCGCCTGCTCCGCCTGCGCCCGTAGCAGCGCCCGTACCGGTTGCCGTTGCGCCTCGTAGCGGCTGCCTGCCCTGGCTGCTGCCCCTGTTGCTTTTGCTGCTTCTGCTCTGGCTGCTGGGCGCGGCACTTGGACTTTTGCCCTCTCCCCTGCCCGCTGGCTGCCTGCCTGTTGACCGCGCTGCCCTTGAGGCTGAAAAACAGAAGGCCGCCGCCAACGAAGACCAGCTTGCCCTTTTGTGGCGTCAGCTTCAGGAACGGGCAGCCCTGTGCAAGCCCGTGACCCCGCCGGTTACGCCGCCCGTAACGCCCAAGGTTGATCTCAAAAAGGAAGAACCCAAACAGCCCGATCCGGAAGTGGTTGAGCCTTTCCTTGGTGAAACGCCTGTTGAGCCGCCCAAGGTAGCTGAAGCTCCCAAGCCGCAGCCCAAGCCAAAACCGGAACCCAAGCAGCAGCCTCCCAAGGAAGAACCCAAGCAGGAAGAGCCGCCCAAGCCCACGCCCAAGAAGAATGACAATCTTGCCATTCCTGAAGACGCGGCCAAGAAAAACGACCTGACCTTCCTTGAAGGCTGCTGGACAAGCGAAACCGGCCTGTATTCGCACCCTTCCAACGAGCCCATCATTGCCGAATACTGCTTTGACAAGTCCGGCAAAGGGCGCCGTTTTGTGCGCGAGCGCAACGGGCAGGTGTGCAGTGGTTCTGCCTCGGCGCGTTTCCAGGGCAATCAGCTGCAGTTTGATTCCAGCCAGGCCCGTTGCCCCCGTGGCGGCACCTATGTTCCGCAAAAGGTTGAATGCAACGGTCAGGAAAATTCCACCCAGTGCAAGGGCAGAGAGCTTGGTGGGGCCAATCTCAAGTGGGACGCTCGTTTCAAAAGGAAATAATGATGGATGTCATACCCCGTTACCTTTCGCCGGTCAGCATTATTCCCGGCGGCTGCCCGCAGTTTCTTGATTTCGCCATTCCCGAAGAAGCCGTTAAGCGTCTGCGCCGGTATTTTCGTGAAGAAAAGAAAAAAGAGACCGATGAGCAGACGCGCTACACCCACTATCTGCGCTGCCTGACAGAGACGGAAAACGGTTTTATCGACCAGCTGAGCGGTCAGCAATGCGACGAAGATTACAGTGTGGAAGCCAAGCGCGCCCTGGATGCCTGGGAAGGTCACTGGCTGCCCATTCCTTTTTTGCGCACCCTCGACCAGCCCTGGCCAGACGGCGGCAAGCGTTTTGAGTGCGGCCCCTCAAACTGGGCGCGTGCCCGCGTCATGCGGTCAGACAAACACCCCGGCCAGCTGCGCGTGGTGCTCATGTTTGACACCAATGTGGAAGACCGCCCTGCCGAAGGTGAGCAGTATCATGCGCTTTCGCCGCAAGATGTAACTGCCCACGGGCATTTCATGCTGGCCCACCTTGTGCGCGACAATTCGTGGTTTCTCAATGCCGCCTGGGTGGATGAATGGCTTTACGGCCTCTACGACGGCTGGAAGCAGTCGCAGCACAAGGGGCGCGGGGCATGGCACGAAAATTATCCCTATGTGCTCGAGCATCTGGCCTTTTACCTCACATGGCTTGAAGTTGTGCGCCTGGCGCTCAACGATCTGGCAGCGCAGGTCATCAATCCCGACCGCGATACTCCGGTGGACGTTGATCTGGTGCTCGACATCGGCAACTCGCGCACCACGGGCATTCTGGTTGAAACCCTGCCCCAGCGCATCACCAACCTCAACGACAGTTATCTGCTCGAGCTGCGCGACCTGAGCCAGCCAGAGCATATCTATTCCGACCCGTTTGAAACCCGGGTGGAGTTTGTGGACGCGGCCTTTGGCAACGATGCCCTTTCACGCCGCTCTGGCCGACAGAGTCCGGCCTTTGCATGGCTCTCGGCTGTGCGCATTGGGCCTGAAGCTGCCCGCCTTGCGACGCAGGCCGTGTGCGCCGAGGGCACAACCGGCATGTCGAGCCCCAAGCGCTACCTGTGGGACGAGCGCCCCTGGCAGCAGAGCTGGCGCTACAATAGCGGTGGCAAATCAGAGCCCATGGTGAGCCGTGGTCTGTTTCCCCGTCAGCTGAACCCGCAGGGCACGCCCATTTCGTGCTTTGATGATCCCATGTTCAAAAAAAGCCCTGCCCTGCAAAAGCAGCAGGCCGAGCCCATTTTTGAATCGCTGTTCACGCGCTCTTCGCTCATGCTCTTTATGCTTGGCGAAATTCTGACCCAGGCGCTTGTGACCATAAATTCGCCAGCCACCCGCGCCCGGCGTGAACTGCCCAACCTGCCCCGCAGGCTCAGAAGGCTCATTTTTACCGTTCCAACGGCCATGCCTGTGGCAGAAAAGCGTATTTTCCGCCGTTGGGTCACGTGGGCCGTACGGGTGGTGTGGGACGCTCTGGGCTGGAACCAGTGGTACGCTCCCCGACAGCAGGGGCGTGGCCTTACGGGCGATTACCGCCAGAGTCCGCAGGTGCGCTGCGACTGGGACGAAGCCAGCTGTTCGCAACTGGTGCTGCTCTACAACGAGCTTGCCGTCAAACAGCACGGCGATGCGCATCATCTCTTCCGTCTTATGGGCAAGCCCCGCGAATCGTGCGCCAAGCATCCCTGCATACGCATGGCTTCCATCGACATTGGCGGCGGTACAACCGACCTTTCCATCACCACCTTCGAGCTTGCCAGCGGCGAGGGTGATACGGCGCGCATCAAGCCGCATACCGAATTCCGCGACGGCTTCAACATTGCGGGCGACGAAGTGCTGCGCGAGGTGGTGGCAAACCACGTCATACCGGCCATAGGCCAGGCGCTGGCGCGTGAAGGCCTTGCCGAGCCACGTTCGCTGCTTGGGCAGCTCTTTGGCCGTGATTCCATAGGCATGTCGCAGGAAGACCGCAATACCCGCGTGCGTCTGGTGCGGCAGATTGCCGTACCCGTGGCTCTGGGGCTGCTTGCTACCTGCGAAAATCCCGATCTGCGCGGCGCAAGTTTCAGCTGCACGCTGGCCGACTTTTTTGAACCCGACCCCGTGGCAGATGCCGCAGCGGCAGAATCCGGCAGCGAGGCATCCGCCCAGGCCGCGGGTTTTCGACCGGCAGTGCTTGCCCCGCGCCCACAACCGGCCACACTGCGCGATGTGGCATCCATGGTGCGGCGTTCGGCGTCCTTCATTCAGAACTTTAACATTCTGGATGTGCCCATTTCCGTCAATCAGGCCGCGGTGGAAGAAACCATTCGCAGCACACTTGGGCCAACGCTTTCGGCCCTGTGCGAAGTAGTACACATGTACGACTGCGACGTGCTGCTGCTCACCGGGCGGCCCAGCTCGTGGAACGGCGTAATCGCAACCGTGCTTGCCAAGCTGCCCGTGCCGCCAGACAGAATCATTCCCATGCGGCGCTACCATGCTGGTTCGTGGTATCCTTTTGCCGACGCTCAGGGCCGCATTACCGACCCCAAAACCACGGTTGTGGTGGGGGCCATTCTTTGTGCGCTGGCCGACGGCCACCTTGAAGGATTCTCCTTCGATTCCGGTGCGCTCAAGCTCACGTCCACAGCCCGCTACATCGGCGAGATGGACATAAACAGCCAGCTCAAGCGGCCCAAGGTGTGGTTTACCGTTGATGTGGACAGCAAGGACGGCACGGACAAAACCCGCGCCGTGGCCTTTAGCGGCCCTCTTTCCATCGGCTACAGGCAGCTTGATGCCGAGCGCTGGCCCACCACGCGCTACCATCTGCTTACCTTTGCCACAGAGGAAGCCCGTTCGCGCGCTTCGGGCCGCCTGCCCTACCGGGTTGAAGTAAGCCTGAGCGTTGCCGATGCCCTGGATGAAGAAGATATCCGCAGCGAAACGGACAAGGATCGCCGCAGCGAGGGTGAATTCCGCATTGATTCCATTGTGGATTGTCAGGAACGCAGCGTTGACCGACGCGATCTTGAAATTCGCCTGCAAACCCTGAAACTGGACGAAGGCTACTGGCTGGATACGGGCATTGTTACCGACGCCGGATAATTGAGGATGGTTATGCAGCAGCAGGATATGGATTTGGCGCGGCGTTGCCGCGAACTGTCGGAGACCTCGCGTAGCGCTGGGGCGTGGCTACAGGACAATGCCGAGCTTGTGGGCAGTGAGCGCGCAGCCCTGCAAAAGGATCTGCGCCACGCGGCGCGCTTTTTCGACAAGTGCGAGCAGGCCGCCCGCCGCAAGATGTGCGTGGGCGTTTTTGGCCCCAGCCAGTCGGGCAAGTCCTACCTTATTTCGACCCTTGCCAGTAATGCCGACAAGGTTCTGCTGGCCGATTTTTGCGGTCAAACCTTTGATTTTATCAAAGATATCAACCCGGAAGGCGGCAAGGAATCTACCGGCCTTGTCACGCGCTTTACCACCACGCCACCAGAGGGCGTTACCGAGACCTTTCCCATCCGGCTGCGCCTGCTTTCTGAAACAGACGTGGCCCGCGTGCTTGCCAACACCTACTACGCAGACTGTGACCACAAGGATTCTCCCAATGCCGAAGCTCTTGCAAAGGAGCTTGAACGCCTGGAGAGCCGTGCGCAGTCCCTGCCTGTGGCTGGTGGCATGAGCGTGGACGATGTGGAAGAATTGCGCGATTACGTTAATAAAAACTTCATCTCGCGCCCCCGGGTGCAGATGCTGCAAAATGGCTTTTGGGTGCGGGCCATGGAACTGGCCCCCCGCCTTGAGCTCGAAGACCGTGCAAGCCTTGTGGGCCTGATATGGGACAGCGTACCCGAATTTCAGGCCGTCTACGTGCAGCTTGGTGCGGCGCTGCGTCAGCTTGGCAACCCCACAGAAGCCAGCTGCGCCATCGATGCCCTTATTCCGCGCAGCAACAGTATCATCGACGTGGCGCGGCTTCAGGGTCTTAATGAGCCTCCCACCGATATGCTGACCATCGTGGGTGCGCAGGGCCGCAAGGCTGATCTGCCCCGTGCGCTTGTCACTGCGCTCACGGCAGAAATAACCATCTACATGCGCGAAAAGCCCGACGATTTTTTTGATCACACCGATCTGCTCGACTTTCCCGGTTATCGCGCGCGCTATAAGTTCAGCGATCTGCGTGCGGCCTTGGACAGTCGCAAGGACATGCTCAAGGAACTCTTTTTGCGCGGCAAGGTGGCCTATCTTTTTGAGCGCTACCGCGAGGAAAAAGAACTTACCAGCATGCTGCTGTGCATAGGACCCAGCACCCAGGAAGTGCAGGACCTGCCGCAGGCCGTGTACGAATGGATATGTTCCACCCATGGCGAAACACCAGAATCGCGCGCCAGCAAAGCGCCAGCGCTCTTTTTTGTGCTCACCAAGATGGACATGGAGTTTGAAAAAAAGGCTGGCTCTCCCTCGGTGGAAACGCGCTGGACAACCCGCATGGAATCTTCGCTGGTCAATTTTTTTGGCCAGGTACACGACTGGCCGCACAACTGGGACGGTACGCACCCTTTCAACAATGTGTTTTTGCTGCGTAATCCCAATTTTTTGTGCGAGGCCATTTTTGACTACGCTGGCAGGCGCGAGACCGGCATCAGGCAGGAACAGCAGGCCTTTGTGGAAGAAGTGCACCAGTCGTTTCTCAATTCGCCCCTTGTGCAAAAGCATGTGGCCAACCCAGAGCGGGCCTGGCAGGCAGCCATGACCCTCAACGACGGCGGCGTGGGCCTGCTGCGCGAGAGCCTGCGCCCCCTGTGCAATCCCGAACTCAAGCGCCAGCAGATTAGCGGCAGCCTTGTAGAAAAGTGCGAACGCGTGCGCACGGGGCTTGGGCCTTTTTACCGCACAGACGACAGGGAAGAAATGCGCAGGCAAAAGGAACAGCTTTCGCGCCTGCTAGTTTCTCAAATGGCCAAGGTTGCGGAAAAACAGCTGTTTGGCGAGTTTTTGCGCAGGCTTCAGGTGCGCGATTTCGACCTGTACGAAATATGCCTCAATGCCCGCCAAAGCCCGGAAGATGGTCAACCCGCAGCAACAGCACAGGTGGTTGGCGCTCGTGTTTCGGCCAATGACATTCTGGGCGACATTTTTGGCGACGATGCCCCTGTGACCACTGCTACCGACGATGCTCAGGACGACCAGGCCAGGGACAGCGCCCAGGTTTTTGCCGGGCTGGTTATGGACCACTGGACAGGACGCCTGCGCGATCTGTGCAACGACGCAGAGGCAAGAAACCTGCTGGGCCTGCCTGCCAAGGAACTGGACCAGTTCTGCCACGAGCTGGCGCAGGCTGCGGCCCGCTGCAAACTGCGCGAAACTCTCGAAACAGAACTGCGGCGCTGCTCGGCATTCAGCAACATGGCCCGTGAAAGGCTCATGTGGAAGCAGGTGAGCCTTGCGGCCGATGCCATCAATGCTTTTGTTGATTGGTGGGGCTTTGACCCGCGCTTCAAGGAACAGCCCCAGCGCACTGTGGTTTTTGGCGGCAAAAGTGTGGCCCTGTTCAATCCGCCGCAGGAGATCAAGGGCGAGCCGCCCATAGGCGAAACAGAATCGCCCTACGACCGACTGTGGTACACAGACTGGCTGCGGGCCATGGCCTATAGTGTTATGGCCAACGTGGATTTTGACGGCCAGCAGAGCCTCAATCCGGAACAGAACAACCGCCTGCGCGAAATTTTGCAGGCGTTTAAAGGATAGACCATGCGTGCCAGCATTTCAGCCGATACCGGGCGTGGCCCGGGCAATGGCATCATAGAGATATTTGACGCGGGCAGTGTGAGCGATCCCGATTTTACCCTGCTGCGCGCCTCTGACGGCAAATGCCTTGGCCCTCGTGGTTGGCAGGAAAGTGAAACCCTGCTCACCCCTGACGCTTGGGATAACGACGGCGGCAGTCTGCGTCTGGCCGTGGGCCCGGCAGTGGTTGACGAGGTGGACAACCTCGACGCCTACCGCATCAGTCTGCGTGGCGTGGGTAGTTGCGCGCTGGCCGTGAAATCGCTTGTGTATTCGCACATTGCGGGCGGGCACGGCATGGGCGCTGCAACTCCTGTTGCCCCGGCCCCTCAGCCTGCGCCCCTTGTGTCGCAGCCAGAACCAGTGCTGGAATCGCCAGAGCCGCCTCTTGCCTTTGACGAGTCGCAACAGCCTGTGCCTCCGCAGGAACCACCGCTTGAAATGAACACCCAGCAGCCAGAAAAATCTGGCGGTAAGGGTATGCTTGTGGCGTTGATTGTGCTGGCGCTCGTTGCCGCAGGCGCAGCCGCGTGGTGGTTTTTACTGCGTGAGCCCGAAAAAGCTCCCCTGCCCACTCCCCCGGCGCAGACCCAGAATACGGATAAACCGCAAACTCCCGGGCAGACCCAGCCAAAACCGGCTGATGATCCCCAGCAGGGGGCCGATGCGGCCAAGCCTGCGGCTACCCCCCTTGCCTCTGCCCGCGAACAATTGCGCGGTCAGGCCCTGCCCGATGTGAGTCTGGCCATGGCCAAACCCCTGCGCAAGGCCGATGCCACGCCGGAAGAAAGCGACGCCGCCTTTTTGCTGCTTGAAGACGCAGCACAAAAGGGCGATGCCGAATCCATGTTTCTTGTGGGCCAGTTTTACGACCCTGCCAGCACCCTGCCGCGCGGCAGTATTCCCGCCGATCTTACCCAGGCCAAGCGCTGGTATGATCAAGCGGCGCAAAAGGGGCAACCTCAGGCCAAGACCTCACTCGACAAACTGAAGGAATACGCCCGTGGACTTGAAGCCAAGGGTGATGCCGAGGCCCGCTCACTGTTGCAAAACTGGCAGTAACGGCCAAACGGCCATTGTGCTGGTGCGTATTTAAAGGTTCAGGATAAGATTATCTGGCGTTTGCGCCACCATGGCGGGGGGGGTACTGCCCCCGTCTGTGCAGCCTCTGTGTAAGGTTGCCCTTTTCCGCAAGGAGTCCACTATGCATTCCATGCCTCTTGTTCGACGTTGCTGCCTTGTGTTGTTGCTGGCGCTGGGCCTCGGCATTTGCATGGCTGACAGTTTTTCTGCTGCGTCTGCCGCCCCCCTGCTGCAACAGGGCAAAAAAACACTTTTTCAGCGTGTGGTCAGCCATCCGGGAGCGGCATTGCTTGCCGAACCAAAGGCGGATGGGGCCGTAGTGCGCAAAAGCGTTGTGCCCTTCACGGTCATGTATGTGTTTGACCGCAAGGATGGCTGGGTTCAAGTTGGCGCTTCTACCGCCCAACCCGAAGGCTGGATGGAAGCCGCAAAAACAACGGACTGGAACCAGTCGCTCACCCTGCTCTTCACGCCACGCACGGGCCGCGATCCGGTGCTGTTTTTCAAGACTGAAACAGGCCTGAACGAACTGTGCGCCGCACCCGACATGGAAAAAAGGCTCGATGCGCTGGAAGCGCAGGCTGCAACCCTGCGGCAGAGCAAGGAACCCGCGCCTGAAACCATGCCCATTCTTGCCAGCGAACCGGCTGACGCCCAGGGTGCTGTTTCTGAAAAGCGTTTTTATCTCATGCCCATTCTGGACATGAAGGATCCGTTTGATGGTGTGAAATTTCTGCGCGTGGCCTCCATCGACCCCGGCAACTCCAAGGGCAAGGACGGCAAAAACGGCCCGCCCAAAACCGGTATCGCCCTTGTCATCGACACCACCATTTCCATGAAGCCCTACATTGACCAGAGCCTCAACGTGGTACGCCAGATATACGACAAGATTGAAAAAGACCACATGGCCGAAAACGTGGGCTTTGCAGTTGTGGCCTTTCGCAGCAGTACCAAGGCCGTGCCCGGTCTGGAATACACCACAGAGGTGGTCAGCGATTTTGCTACCGCAAAAGACCGCAAGAGCCTTGAAGAAAAGCTTTCAAAGGTGCAGGAAGCCAAGGTTTCGAGCCATGATTTTAACGAGGATTCGCTGGCTGGCGTGTACAAGGCCGTTGAGGCCCTCAACTGGAGCGACTATTCCTCGCGGCTTATTCTGCTGATCTCTGATGCGGGCCCGCTTAAAAGCGGAGACAAATACGCCTCTGTAAGCATGGGCCCCAGTGAAGTAAACGACTTTGCCCGTCAGAAAGGCATCTGGATTACGGCCCTGCACATTAAAAGCCCTGGCGGCAGCGCCAACCACGCCTATGCGGAGCAGAGCTACCGCGCTCTGAGCAAGCTTTCTGGCAATCGTTCAAACTACCTTGTGGTCGCAGCGCCCACGCCAGCCAAGGGCGCGGAGCAGTTTGCCGCCATTACCAAGACCCTGGGCACCGGCATGGTGGACATGGTCAAGAACACTGCCGAAGGCAAGGTTATGACCAAGCCCAAGGACGAAAAGCCCCAAACGGCTTCGGCCGAAGATCAGGCTGCCAATCTGGCCGCGACTCTCGGCTATGCCATGCAGCTGGAATATCTGGGCAAAACACGTGAGAATGCCGCCCCCTCAGTGGTCAATTCGTGGATTGCCGACATGGATCTGAACCAGCTCGCCAAAAGCAGGCAAACCCCCAGCGTGGAAGTGGCCGTGCTGCTGACCAAAAACCAGCTCAACGACCTGAGCACCCAGCTCAAGACCATCATCGACAATGCCGAGCGCACCAAAAAGACCGATGCGCGCGACTTTTTCCAGGGTGTGCTTTCTGCCTCCACCCGCATGGCCCGCGACCCCAATATGCCCACACAGGGCAAAAATCTGGCCGAGCTTGGCGTGCTTTCCGAATTTCTGGATGGCCTGCCCTACAAGAGCGACGTCATGCTGCTGCGTGAGGAAGACTGGTACCGCATGAGCGTGGGTGAGCAGACGGCCTTTATCAACCGTCTTAAATCGCGCCTTGCCCGTTACGAAGAATATGACCGCGACCGCGCCAACTGGGAAAGTTTTGGTCAGTCCAACCCGGGCGACTGGGTGTACCGCGTGCCGTTGAGCATGCTGCCCTAAAAATGGCGCTAACAAGCGAAAATAAATAACGCTTTCGCCTACACTAGAGCATTTCAGGATTGAAATACTCTAACCGCAATATCTGGGCTTGGGGCAAGGGCATACGGCCTTTGCCCTCGGCCTGGGGGTGATCATGCCAGACATGGTTTTTTCGCTGCGCAATATTGGCAAAACACGCCCCGGCAACGAGGGCTTTCGCCTGCGCATTGAGCAGCTGAACGTGGCGCGGGGCAGCCTGCTTGCCCTTGTAGGCCCCAGCGGCTGCGGCAAAAGCACGGCGCTCGACATGCTGGCCTGCGCCCTCAGCCCCGATATGACGCCAGAGGGTTTTGCCCTGCCGCACCAACACACAGCTTCCCAGGGTACGCTGCCCACAGCGGCCAGTGCCTCTACCAGTTTTGTATTTTCCCCTACTTCTGGCGCTCCCACCGATATAATGGCCGCATGGAGGCACGGCGGCACAGATGCTCTGGCCTTGCTGCGCCTGCACCATCTGGGGTATGTGCTGCAAACAGGCGGCCTTTTGCCCTTTTTATCCGCGCGCGAAAACATCGTGCTGCGCTGCAAAAGCCTGGGAATTTTGCCCCAGCGGCAGGATGCAGTGGCAACTGTTGTGGACAGGCTTGGCATCGGTCATCTGCTTGGGCAGTATCCTGCCACACTTTCTGTAGGCGAACGCCAGCGTGTAGCCATTGCAGCGGCACTGGCACACGGGCCTTCTGTTGTACTGGCAGACGAGCCCACAGCCGCCCTCGACCCTGGCCACGCTGCCAACGTGCTGCGCCTTTTTGCCGAGTTGGCCCGCCAGCTGGGCATTACGGTGGTGATGGTCACGCATAACCTTGACCAGGCACGGCAGGCCGGTTTTGCTCTGGCGCAGGTGCAGGTTGGTCAGGATGCTGGCGGCAGCGTATCCGTGTTGCGCTGGTCCGGGGAGGCTGCCTGACATGGCAAAGACCTTTTCAACCATCTTGCGTCTGGCTGGCAAGGATTACTGGCACGAATTTCTGCTTTCCGCCTGCGCCGTACTTGGTCTGGCTGCCGTGCTCACCCCCCTGATGGTGCTCTATGGCGTAAAGTTTGGCGTGGTGCAAACCCTTACCGAACGCCTGCGCAACGACCCCCGCAATCTGGAAATTTCCCCCGTGGTTAGCGGCAGGTACACGCCGGAATATCTGGCGCAACTGGCCGCTCACCCCGATGTAGCCTTTGTGCTGCCCCGCACACGCTCCATTGCCGCCACTATGGATCTGAGCGTCAATGAGGCCCGCCCCGAAACCAATACCGAGGCCAATGGCCGCATCCTGCTGGTTGCCTCGCTTGAACCCACGGCGGCGGGCGACCCCCTGCTGCTGCGGTTTGGCGCTGCGGCCCCTCTTATGCCGCAAAATCCCGCTGCTGAAGCCATTGGCGTAACGCTTTCTGCCCCTGCGGCAGAGAAGCTGCACGTCAAACAAGGCGACACCCTTAACGGAAAGGTTGAACGTCGTTTTCAGGGCAAGGTGCAGACAGCCCGTGTAGCCCTGCGCGTGGCGGCAGTACTGCCTCTGGCCGCCCAGCAGAAGGATGTGGCCTATGTGCCCCTGCCTCTTATGGAAGCCACAGAAGACTACCGCGATGGACGCGCCGTCCCCGAACTTGGCGCGCAAAACGGCTGGACAGGCGAACCGCGCCCGCAAGAGCCCCGCGTTTACCCCGGTTTTCGCCTTTACGCCCGAAATCTTGAAGACGTCATGCCTTTGCGCCATGCTTTTGCAACGCAAAAGCTTGATGTGTACACACGTGCGGAAGAAATAGAGCAGGTCACGGCCCTTGCCCGCGCCCTCAACATGATTTTTGCCCTTATTTGCGCAGCTACGGCCATTGGCTTTCTGGCTTCTACAGCCAGCAGCGTGCTGGCAAGCATCAAGCGCAAACAGCGCATTCTTGGCCTGCTGCGGCTCAACGGTTTTACCACGGGCAGGCTTGTGCTTTTTCCACTGACGCAGTCGCTGCTTACGGCCCTTTTGGGTACGGCATTGGCCGCCGGGGTGTACGGAGTAGCTGCACTTGTCATCAATACCCTGTTCCGTGCCAGTGTGAGCGGTTTGGAGCAGGTGTGCCTGCTGCTGCCCCAACACTTTTTGATCACCTTTGCAGCTGTTGCCGGGCTTGCCCTGCTGGCTGCCCTTGGCCCCGCCCTGCGGGCGGCCCGCATTGAACCCTCGGAGGTTATCCGTGAAATATAACGTGCGCTCCCGTTTTCGCGCCCCAGTGCTGCTGCGAGGCCTTGCCGCCACCATGTGCTGCGCCCTGTTACTCGGGCTGTCGCTCGCCCCCTGCGCATCCAGCCCCGCGCTGGCCGCTCTGGCCCGCAAGGCCGATGTAAACACGGCTGATGCCTTTAATCCCAGGCCTTCAGATACAGACATCATACTACCCATGCCCTGCGGCCTGAGCATGGTTTTCAAACTGGTGGCTGTGCCCGCCAAGGGTCTGCTGTGGGACATGCCCATGCGCCCCGGCGTGGATGACAGTTCACACCAGGACAGGGCCTACTACGACCGCCGTTTCAATACTGCCCTTTCTGGTACCTTTACGCTCGACGACCTGCCCGCAGCGTGGCGCAAGATGGCTCCGCAGGGGCAGAACTTTTTTTACCTTGTGGCAAAGTATGAGGTCAGTAACCTGCAGTGGCACGCCATAATGGACAATACCTGTCCCGACACTGCCCAGCCGGGCGCAGAGGCAGCCCGCCCCGCTACCGACATAAGCTGGTACGATGCAGTGGACTTTACCCGCCGCTATACCACATGGCTGTTGCAAAACGCGCCCGATTCGCTGCCCCGCTTTGCCGGTGACCAGCGCAACGTGGGCTTTGTGCGCCTGCCTACAGAAACAGAATGGGAATATGCGGCCCGTGGCGGCCAGACGGCTGGCAGCCAGCTGTTGCTGCAGGAAAACTTTTTTGCCCTGCAACCCGGTGAAAGCAAGGCCGACTACGCCGTGTACCGGCCCGAACAGGGCCCTCGCGCAGAGGGCATGGCCAACATAGGCTCTCGTAAACCCAATCCGCTGGGTATTTACGACACTGCGGGCAATGCAGCTGAAATGGTGCTGGACACCTTCCGTTTTTCCATGGCTGGACGGCTGCACGGTTCTGCGGGCGGTTTTGTGCGCAAGGGCGGCTCGTTTCTTTCCAGCGATGCCGAAATCATGCCTGGCCGCAGGGAAGAAACACCCTTCTTTCTCGCAGATGGCCCGGCTCACGCCCGCGACCTGGGTTTTAGACCTGTAATATCGGGTATCAATACCCCCGGTGGTGACCGGCCACAGGAACTGACCGCCGAATGGAACAAGGCCGGTGAAAAACTGGCTCCTCTGGCCGATGGCCAGGCGGCCCGCAATCCTCTGGAGGAACTCGACCGGCTGCTTGCAGCCGCGCCGGACGAAACATCGCGCAAGAATCTTCAGGAATTGCGTAATACCATCAAAGAAAACAATATCATGCTTGAGCGCCAAAAGCAGATGGAAGCGCAATCGCTGCTGCGTACCGGCGTGTATATGATCGAAACCATCCGCAACTATTCAAGTAGGCGTAACAGTTTAAAAACACAGATGGAAAGTATGGAGCGTGACAAAGCCACCGCCAAGGGCGCAGAGCTTGAAAAGCTTAAGAAGATATTAGATACTGCCCAACGAGGACTTGTCATGCTGGATACAAGCCTGGACAAATCCCTCACCTTCTACCGCAGCAAAGTGGAAGAAAGCGCTTTGCTCGCTCCTGAGGTGCTGGCTGCAGCCAACGAATCCCTCGTCAAGGATTTCAGCGGTGCGGACCCGTTCAATGAAAACATGCATAAAAACCTCGAGCTGTATCGGCTTCACATAGATATGTTGCGTAAAAACAAGGTATTATCTCGTGAAACCATGCAGAAGGAAATTCTGGAACGTCGGTTTCAGTAGAGAAAAGGAGAAAATAGATGGCTGACAAAATGCGTATTGGCTGGATTGGCACTGGTGTTATGGGCCTTTCGATGGCGGGACACCTTCAGGCTGCTGGCTGGCCGCTGACTGTATACAACCGTACCAAGGCCAAAACCCAGCCCCTTCTCGACAAGGGCGCAAAATGGGCCGACACCCCGCGCGCCGTGGCCGAAGCCTCTGACGTGGTGTTCACCATCGTGGGCTACCCCCACGACGTGGAAGAAGTGACCCTGGGTGAAAACGGCGTGCTGCGCGGCCTGGCCGCTGGCGGCATTGTGTGCGACATGAGCACCTCCAGCCCCGTGCTGGCCGAGCGCATTGCCGCTGCCGCCAGGCAGCAGGGCTGCGAATCGCTCGACGCCCCGGTTACCGGCGGCGACGTGGGCGCGCGTGATGCCAAGCTCTCCATCTTTGTGGGCGGCGATCAGGCTGCTTACGAACGCGTGCTGCCCTGCTTCAACAAGATGGGCACCAACATTCTGCACTGCGGTGGTGCGGGCTTTGGCCAGAAGGGCAAGCTTGCCAACCAGGCCGCAATTGCTGGCGTGATGATCAGCACCTGCGAATCCTTCCTTTTTGCGCAGGAGGCCGGGCTTGACGTTTCCAAGTGGATGGAACTGGTGGTTGCCGGCTCTGGCGGCAGCTTTGCCATGAACTCCCTTGGCCGCCGTATGCTCAAGGGCGACTTTGCCCCCGGCTTTTTCATTGACCACTTCATCAAGGACCTTGGCCTTTGCCTTGAAGAATGCCGCCGCATGAAGCTTGTGCTGCCCGGCATTACCCTGGCCGACCAGCTGTACCGCACCATGCAGGCCAAGGGCCAGGGCAGCAAGGGTACCCAGGCTCTGGTGGAATGCCTGGCCGAGCTTTCGGCCAAAAAGTGGAACGCCTGCTGCAAATAGTTTGAATTATGGCCCAATGTGGCCTTGTGCCCGTCCGGCTTATGGCCGGGCGGGCCGCTTTGCATGACGAGCCTGAGCCCGCCAATTTGGGCAACAATAAACAGGAGATCCGCCATGCCCCCCGCCATAGCTCCCGGCAACCCGACACAAATTCCCCATAGCCCGCTGGAAGACCCTGCCCTGGAGCTTTACCGCCCCTTTCTTCAACGCAGAACCCGGGCCTTTATGGCCGAGCAGGAACGCATCTGCACCCACTTTGGGTCGCTGCGCTCCTATGCAGATCTGCACCTTACCCTTGGCGCGCACCGCATCGATGGCCCCTCAGGCAGCATATGGCGTTGGCGAGAATACATGCCCAATACCGAAAGCCTGTGGCTGACTACAGACAGGCTGAATTTTCAGCGACACGCAAAATACCGCTTCAAACGCTGCGCCAACAATATTTTTGAGCTTGATCTGCCCCCCGATGCCCTGGAGCACGGCACATACGTGGAGCTTCGGCTGGTCGCTGCCCGTAACGCCGTTTCACAAGGCGCAGAAAAGCAAAACGGCAAGGCCCTCAAGCGCGTGCCAGCCTTTGCCACATGGGTGGAGCAAAATGCCGCTCTGCCAGAACAATGGTGCGCGCGCCTGTGGGCGCCGCAAGCGCCCTACCGTTTTAAACACCAGCGGCCAGCGCGCACGGTCTTTCCCCGCATTTACGAGGCACACGTGGGCATGGCGCAGTCATCGCTGGCGCATAAGGGCGATAGCGTGGGCAGCTATGCCGATTTCAGCCACCATATTTTGCCGCGCATCAAGGCTTGTGGATACACGGTCGTGCAGCTCATGGGCATACTGGAACACCCTCTTTACCGTTCGTTTGGCTATCAGGTAAGCAGCTATTTTGCGCCGTCCTCACGCTACGGCACTCCAGACGACTTCAAAGAGCTTGTGGACACTGCCCACGGGCTTGGGCTGGCGGTGCTGCTCGACGTGCCCCACGGCCACGCCAGCGCTAATACAGAACAGGGGCTGGCCCGCTACGACGGCAGCCGGTATCTGTTTACCGGGCAGCAAAACCAGTGGGGCACGCCTTCATTCGATTATGAACAGGAGATGACGCGTCGTTTTCTGCTCTCAAACTGTCGCTACTGGCTTGAAGAATTTTTGGTGGACGGCTTTCGTTTCGATGCTGTGGGCAACACCCTGTACCACGACTTTGGCGCGGACGACGATTTTTCGCATGTGGGGCGCTGCTTTTACGATAAAAACGGCCAGCCGCGCGCGAATATTAACGGTGAGCTGTATCTGAACCTTGCCAACGCCCTGACCCACGAAATCTGCCCTGCTGCGGTGACGATTGCCGAAGAATTTTCGGGCATGCCCGGCCTCACCTGTCCGCCTGAACAGGGCGGCCTTGGCTTTGACTACCGCTTTGCCATGGGGATACCCGATTACTGGGCCAAGTGTATTGCCGAGCCACACGACATGGGTAGTCTGTGGTATGAAATGACCAACCACAGGTCCTACGACCGCACCATAAGTTATGTGGAATGCCACGATCAGCACATCAACGGCAGCGATGCCATGATCTGGCGACTGCTGGGCGACGAAATGTACCGCCACATGTGCATAGATTCCGAAAGCTGGAACATCTCACGCGGGCTGGCCTTTTATCGCCTCATGCGTCTCATAACGCTGGCTGCGGCCGATGCGGGCTACCTAAATTTTATGGGATGCGAATTTGGCCATCCCGAATGGCTCGATGCGGAAAAACACGCCCATCGCCAATGGCAACTTGCTGACGACCCACAACTTAAATACCACGCCCTGGCAGATTGGGATAAAGAACTGATGGGCCTTGTGCAGCGGCATTTGGACGACTTTGCCCAGCCGCCCGTGTTCCGCTTTATTCATGAAGAAAAGCGCCTGTTGGCCTTTGAACGCGGGCAACTGCTCTTTGTTTTTAACTTTCATGAGCTGCAGGCGCAGAAAAACCTGCTCTTTGCCGTTAGCCCCGGCAAATATGATGAACTGCTGAACTCGGACGAAGTACGTTTTGCAGGGCATGGCAATCTGACGGTAAAAAGCCCGCCAATGGCGCATTTTACCTCTCCTATGCCGGGGAGGATTGAGGGTGATATTGCTCTGTACATGCCGCCGCTTGTGGGACTTGTTCTAGAAAATGTAAAATAATTTACCAAAAATATTGACAGGTGAGGCAGTTCCGCGTAGTTAGTTCTCTCGCGTCGGGATGTAGCGCAGCCTGGGAGCGCACTTGAATGGGGTTCAAGGGGTCGAAGGTTCAAATCCTTTCATCCCGACCAGAGATTTGAAGGGAATTCATGAAAACATGAATTCCCTTTTCTCGTTTGTACATGTCGGCCTCCATCCCACCCACACGCCACTGCACAATTCAGCACAAGACAGCTGAACTGACTTTCTCGCTGCCCAACAACTAGCTTATATAAATTTTTTGGACGCAGCTCTTTTAAAAAACTATTCCAGAATGCTCTTGCAGTATTGTAGAAAAAATAAAAAAAGCTTATTTTAATTAAAAGCTGATATGTATTGTTAAACTAAGGAGATTCATCATGTTTAAACGTGCTGTGATTGCATTGGTTTTGTCACTGGCTCTTGCTGCTCCTGCGGCGGCAGAAACCACTGGCGTTTACGCTGGTATAAAATTTATTGATTCCATTCAGAGCACTGGCCCCTTCTCGTTGAGCGGTGATGTGAAAGGCCTTGGTATTGGCCAATATTCGCAAAATTCTGTGGGCGGCGGCGTATTTTTGGGCTATGATTTTTATCCGCAGTTTCAGGTGCCCATGCGCGCTGAGCTGGAATACGCAATCAGAACCAACATTACCAAAACCTGGGATGCGAGAGGAACAGCCGGCGCTGCATCTTTTAAAGGCGAATGGGGCCTGCAAACGCTGTTTGCCAACGCATATTGGGACTTCCACAACTCCACGGCCTTTACCCCCTACATTGGCGGCGGTCTTGGCCTGGGGTTCATCAAAACAAAGTACACTGCCGACGTTGACGGCGACGGCGATTCCGGCAGCCTGACGCAGCATGATACCGTTTTTGCCTGGAATCTTGGCGCAGGCTGTTCCTATGCCTTTACAGAAAACCTGTCGGCAGATCTGGCCTACCGCTTTGTGGGGCTGGGTTATACCGATGTCAGCAAGCGCGCTGACGACAACAAGGTATCCATTGGCTCAGCTCCTTATGCCAATGAATTCAGCCTTGGTCTGCGCTATACATTCTAAACATCAAGAATGCAGCGAAACGTTTGCTGCAAGTTCATTGGGCCGGGGATTTCTCCGGCCCATTTTTTTGGGAAAAACAACGCAGGTGCCCTGAACAGGTTTTTTGGACAAACAACACAGCGCAGATTCGCGATTAGGGCTTACAAAAAAATTGCGCCTCAACCTCATGGATTGTGCGCTGTCGCTTCATGTCTTCACACATGGTTCAGTTGACTGCACACTCATGGCGGTAAATAATGCTTACATAATCGCACCCAGCCACAGGAGACATTATGGACCTGAAAAAAGGGCAAGATATCATTGAGGGCTTTGACGCGCTGCTGCATGCTACAGACCCGGCACTGGCACATGTGCGGGTGACGTCTGGCGCATGGACACTTACGGAAATTGTCGGCCATCTGGTGGATTCTGCTGCCAACAACCATCAGCGCTTTGCACGTTTAATATCGGGCAACCTTGAGCAGTTCCCCCCTTATGAGGCGGAAAATTTTGTGATGGTCCAGCAATATGACGGCTGTGATTTTGCTGAGATGGCAAACTTCTGGCGGCAGTATAACTGGCTGCTCATGCACATCATGCAGATAATTCCGGCCAATGCACTTGAGAACATATGGCAGCGACCGGATGGGCCAAAGTCGCTACGCACTTTGATTGAAGGATATTTTGAGCATATACAGATGCACTCCGACCATTATCGCGAGCGCATGCAGCAAATAGCAGAAGATCGTAAGTAAGCTTAATGCCGCTAGTGCAAAAAGCGAAAAGGCAGAAACGAGAAAAGGGAATTCATGTTTCCATGAATTCCCTTTAAATTTCTGGTCGGGATGAAAGGATTTGAACCTTCGACCCCTTGAACCCCATTCAAGTGCGCTCCCAGGCTGCGCTACATCCCGACGCGAGAGAAGTAACTACGCCGAACTGCCGCGGCTGTCAACTTTTATAATCATTACACGCTTTTTCTTATGCGGACGACACAGAGGCAGCTTGCCGTGCCATTTCAGCGTGGGCTGAACCTGCTTTTCAAGCGCTTACCCAATTTTTATTTGGCGACTTCCCGCTTTCTCTTGATGTGTCAGGTGATGAAATCAAGGTAAAATCAACTCCAAACAGCCGCACCCTCCAAACGCCCCATAATGGCCGTATGCCCACTCTAAGCCCAAAACGCAGCGTTGCATCCAAAAAATATTTTTCAGTCACCTCAAATCGAATGCCACAGCGCATTGAAAAACTCCCCAAAGCAAGTCAGTTCTCACCAAGCACGCATATCTGCAATGCCTATCCGCTATCCGTCAAAATCCATAGAGGCTCGTGCGGTGATCAAAGGATGCCTTAAGGCGGGATGACACTTTTTCACTCAGATCATATCCGCCTTTCACTCACACGCCGCCATTGCTTCTCTCCATCGCATGTTTCATCGCCTCTGGTGATTTTTTCCGTCGCCTACTTGTGTTACTTTTTATAAAAAAGTAACATTAAATCCTACAAGCAGCCCTGCTCTTCGTTTGTAATCCATAACTGTGCATTTTCAGCACATTAGGCTAAAGAACAGATATTTATATGTTACATATGTGATTATGCTCATATTTTTATAAATATGATTAGGTTTACATTGTATCCTTTTGGTAAGAACTATGTAATTTTTTTAACAAATATTGACACAATATATTACTGGTGTTAATATTCAATATAATAAAAAATTCACAATCGCCATAGTTGCAGTATTTTGTATTGTTGCTGACAGATGTATTAATTTTATTCCTGCAAAGAAGGAAGAAATTATGTCCAGCAGTGAACTTGTTGATATTGTCTACATCATGGCATTTTGCCTTGGCGGCATGAGCTTTGCTCTTGGGCCTTTTGTAATAGTCTTTTTTCTCGCCCCCCGCCTTACACGCAACACCGTTGGCAAAACCAGACAGATTGTCGAATGTGGCATTGACCCCATTGGTGACGCCTGGATCAAGTTCGGCGCTGTGTACTACATGTACTCTCTGCTGTTTCTTGCCTTTGCGGTCGACATTCTCTTTCTCTTTCCCGTTGCCGTCATCTACAACAAAGCCTCGCCTGTCAGCGACTTTTTAACCTTCGCAGAAGTCTTTCTGTTCGTGGGCATCTTGTCCCTTGTCATTGTTTATGCGTGGAAAAAGGGAGTCTTCCAATGGCAACGGAAAATATATTCGGATCGGTAGTCCACTTTTCGCGGCTCGATACGCTGTTTGACATGTGCCGCGCCAACTCGCTTTGGCCCATGACCTTTGGCCTTGCCTGCTGCGCCATTGAAATGATGGCCACCGGCGCATCGCGCTTTGACTTGGCGCGATTTGGGGCCGAGGTATTCCGCCCCTCGCCCCGGCAAAGCGACGTGATGATCGTTTGTGGCACCATCAATAAAAAGATGGCCCCGGCTGTGCAGATTCTTTACGACCAGATGCCCGAACCCAAGTGGGTTATCGCCATGGGCAACTGCGCCATCTCTGGCGGGCCTTTTGTGTACGAAGGGCAGTACGGCGTTGTGGAAGGCGTGGGCAAGCTGTTTCCTGTGGATGTGTTTATTCCCGGCTGCCCTCCCCGGCCAGAGGCGCTTATTGAAGGTATTTTGAAGCTGGAAGAAAAGCTTACCGGAACCCGGCGCTGGCCAGTGGTTACGCCACCAGGACTGCCGGGGCCTGCGGCAGCAAAAGCGGCAGCACTGGCAGACCCGGCCACGATTGCAGATGATGGATCCGGGGCCGAAATGAAATCGCCCCCAGATGCGGCAGGAGGGCAACAGGCATGAGCACAGATACGCTTACCAACAAGCTGGCTGCCCTGCCCGGAGCCACAGCCCGCGCTACCGACCATGCCGCTGTGGGCTATGATATTTCGGTGGCGCTGCCAGATAGCTCCCTGCTTGCCGCGGTAACAATCATGGATGAAGCCGGGTACTTTCTTGAATGCATGACCGGCGTTGACTGGCTTGGCGAATGCGCGACCTTGCGCAAAGAGGCGGAGGCCAAGGCCAAAAAGGCCGCAGAGGCAGCTGCAGCCAGTGCTGAGGCAACGGAAGCCGCGCCAGATGCCCCTGCAGCGCCACAGGCTGTGGAGGCAGAGCAGCTCGCGCAAGATTCCATACCGCAGAAAGACTCGCTTGAAGTTGTCTATGTCTTCAACCGTTTTTCTGCCCGCCACCGGGTAAACCTGCGGGTGCGCACGCCGCGCTCCAATCCGCAAATCCCCACCATTGCCGAAATCTACCCCATAGCCCACTGGCAGGAACGCGAAATACACGAGTTCTTTGGCATCGTCTTTATCGGGCATCCCTACCTGATTCCCCTTCTGCTGCCCGAAGACGCGGAATACCACCCCTTGCTCAAGGACTACAGCGCATGAACTATCTTGCCCAAAGTCCCACAGACGAGCGGTTTGTTCTGAACCTTGGCCCGCAGCACCCGGCAACGCACGGTGTTTTGCGCGTCAAACTGGTCATGGACGGCGAATATCTTGTGGAGGCCGAGCCCGTGCTTGGCTACATCCACCGCATGCACGAAAAAATGGCTGAAAACCGCACCTGGGCGCAGTTTATGCCCAACACAGGCCGCATGGATTACCTGCACGCTCTGGCCTACAACCACGGCTATGCCTGTGTGGTCGAGCGGGCCGCCGGAATTGAAGTGCCGGAACGGGCCGAGTACATCCGTGTAATCACCAACGAACTGAACCGCGTTTCAAGCCACCTGCTGTGGTTTGGAGCCTTTGTGCTCGACCTTGGCGGGTTTTCGCCGCTCTTGTACGCGTTTGACGACCGCGAACAGATTCTTGATCTGCTTGAATCTGTCACCGGGTCACGCCTCACATACTGCTATTTTCGCTTTGGCGGCGTGTACAACGACATTGACGATGCCTTTGTTACAGGTACGCGAACCTTTATAAAGCGCATGCGCATGCGCCTTCCCATGTATCATTCGCTTGTAAGCAAGAACCTTATCATCCAGCAGCGTCTTGTGGATGTGGGCATTGTTGATGCCGAAATGTGCCGCAAATACGGCGCTACCGGGCCAGTGGCACGCGGCGCTGGCATCGACTTTGACCTGCGCAAGCATGAGCCCTACAGCGTTTACGGCCGCTTCAACTTTGACGTGCCCGTGTACCACGAGGCCGACTCCATGGCACGCTATCATGTGCGCATGGATGAAATAGAGCAGAGCCTGCGCATCATCGAACAGGCGCTGGATCAGCTGCCCGATGGCCCGGTCATGGCTGCCAAGGTTCCCAAAACCATCAAGCCTCCCAAGGGCGACTATTACCACGCGGTAGAAACAGCGCGCGGCCTGTTGGGCATCCATGCTTTCAGCGATGGCAGCGGCACCCCCTGGCGGGTCAAGTGGCGCACGCCCTGCTTTGCCAATCTGCTTCTTTTTGGCGAGGCGTGCAGGGGCATGCTGCTGCCCGATGCCCTGGCGCTGCTTGGCAGCCTTGATCTGGTTATTCCTGATATCGACCGCTGAGGAGAACAGCCATGACGTTTTACTCCGAAATGCTGCGTCTTCTTGGGTATCTGGTGGGGTTTCTTGTCTTTGTGGCGCTCAATGCGGCCTACCTTGTGTGGGTAGAACGCAAGGTTGCCGGGCACATACAGCGGCGTATCGGCCCCAAGGAAGTTGGCCCCTACGGCCTGTTGCAGCCCCTGGCTGACGGCCTCAAGCTGATGACCAAGCAGGTGTTTATTCCCAAAGATTCTGATGGCGTGCTGTTTTGCCTTGGCCCCGTGCTGGTCATGACGCCTGCCTTCATGAGCTTTGTAACCATTCCCTACACCGAGGGGCTGGTGGCGCGTAACCTTAACCTGGGGCTGCTGGCCATCTATGCCTTTGCCTCGGTGAACGTGCTGGGCCTGCTGCTTGGCGCGTGGGGTTCGCGCAACAAATACGCCGTTATCTCTGCTGCGCGCGTGGTTTCGCAAAACGTGGCCTACGAAATTCCCATGCTGCTGGTGGTGGTGAGCCTGGTGATGGTTATGGGCACCCTTAATCTTAATGAAGTGGTAGCCGCGCAGTCGGGCGGGTTCTGGCACTGGAATGTGCTGCGCCTCTCGGCAAGCCCGCTCATGCCCTTCTCGTGCATCATCTTTTTCATCTGCATGCTGGCAGAGACAAACCGCGCCCCCTTTGACATGGCCGAGGCCGAAAGCGAGCTGATCGCTGGCGCGTTTACGGAATATTCCGGCATGGGCTTTGGCGTGTACTTTATGGGCGAGTATGCCAACGTGGTTGTGGGCTCAAGCCTGCTTACCCTGCTCTTTCTTGGTGGGTGGGATTGCCCGCTGGGCCTGTGGCCGGGGGCGCACTGGTTTGCCATCAAACTGTACGCGGTCATTTTTACGGTCATATGGGTTCGCTGGACATTTCCGCGCACCACCTTTTACGGCCTGCTGAACCTTTCGTGGAAGGTGCTCATACCCATTGCGCTCGTCAATCTTCTCATAACCAGCGCATTGCTCAAGGTGCTGTAACATGAACGCATACTTTAAAAATATCTTTTCAGGCGGCTGGAGCCTGTTTGTGGGCATGGGCATAACGCTGCGCTATTTTTTCAAGCCGGGGGTTACCAAGTCGTACCCGCGAGAGGTTCTGCCCATCACGCCGCGTTACAGGGGCCATATCGACCTTGTGTATGATGCGGAAACCGGCACAGACCGCTGCATTGTGTGCGGATCGTGCCAAAAGGCCTGCCCCTCTGGCTGCATAGAGCTTGCGGGCGAAAAGCTGGAAGGAGCCAAAAAGAAAACCCTGACCAGCTACCAACTGGATTTTACCAAGTGCAGCCTGTGCGGCATGTGTGTGGAATCGTGCCCCACCGACGCGCTCACCTTTTCTCATGACTACAATCTGGCCGGTTTTGACGAGGCAGAGTACCACTTTGACCTTGTACGGCGGCTCAAGGAGCGTCCCTGATGTACAGTCATGAAACCATGCAATCGCTGGCCGAGGGCATCTTCTGGTTCTTTGTGCTGGTGACCTTTTGCGGCGCAATACTGGCTGTGTCGGCGCGCACGCTCATACGCCGCGTGGCCGGGCTTGCCCTGTGCTTCACCGGCGTGGCGGGGTTGTACTACTATCTGTCGAGCCCCTTTGTGGCCTTCATGCAGATGCTTGTTTATGTGGGCGCGCTGTGCGTTACCATAACATTTGCCATCATGCTGGCCGAAACATCGGACGCAAACCGCGGCCCGCGCCGTCACAAGCTCAGCCTGTTTCTGGGCGCTGCGGCCAGTTGCGCCATTACTGCCGTGCTGGTGGCCCAGTCTATCGTGGCTCCATGGCCAGACACGCCGCCAGTGCAGACAGAGGGCACCATCGAGCGCATCGGGCAATCGCTGCTGAGCACATACTCCATGAGTTTTGAACTCATTTCAGTGGTTCTGGTGGTTGCCATGGTGGGCGCGCTTGCGCTGGCCCGCCACGGGAGGGACAAGTGATGCACTACGCCAGCCTGAGTCAGAATTTGGAGACATATCTGGTTATCGGCGCTGCCCTGTTTGGCCTGGGGCTGTTTGGCATGGCCATGCGGCGCACGTTCATAGGCATGCTTATAGCCTCGGAACTCATTCTTTGCGGTGCTTCGGTCAACTTTATGGCCTTTGGACGATTCAGCGCGGCCGATACGGCAACCGGGCAGATAGCCGCCCTTTTTGTCATGGCCATTGCTGCCGCAGAAGCGGTTATCGTACTTTCCATCATCATTGCGGTGTACCGGCTGTACAGATCTGTTGAAACAGACGCTCCGTCAGACCTCAAAGGTTAAGGGGAACAGCATATGGATATTGTTGAATCCGTCAGACCCCTGGCCGCCATACTTGCAGCGTTGATAGGCGCATGCCTCATAATGCTGACGGGGCGTCGGCCCAACCTGCGCGAAACCGTTTCGTTCATCACAGCTGTGGTCATGTTCTGCATCATCGCCTCCATGGTTGGCGAGGTTGCACCTGCGCCCATGGGGCTTGGCCGCACCCTGCACCTTACGGTTTTTGCCATTCTGCCGGGGCTTTCCGTAAGCCTGCGGGCAGATGCTTTTTCCATGGTATTTGCGCTGGTTGGTTCGTTTTTGTGGATCATCACCGTTTTTTATGCGGCGGGTTACATGCGCGGCCTCAACGAGCACGCGCAGACACGCTTCAGCGCCTGCTTTGCCCTTACGCTTTTTGGAGCCATGGGTGTGGCCTTTGCCGACAACCTGTTTACGCTCTACCTGTTTTATGAAGTGGTGAGCGTATGTACCTACCCTCTGGTGGCCCACCATCAGGATGCCGAGGGATACGACGGCGCGCGCAAGTACATTGTGTACCTTACCACCACGGCCAAAGGGCTTGTGCTGCCCGCCATGATCGTCATCTATGTACTGACGGGCAATCTGGACTTTGCCCACAACAGCCACACGGGCATTCTGCCCGCCGGAGCAAGCGACGCGCTGGCAACGGTGCTGTATGTGTGCTGCATTCTTGGCTTTGCCAAGAATGGCATCATGCCCTTCCACCACTGGCTGCCGGGCGCAATGGTGGCTCCCACGCCTGTTTCGGCACTGCTGCACGCGGTGGCCGTGGTCAAGGTGGGCGTATTTTGCACCACACGGGTCATGCTGTTTGTGTTTGGCACAGACTTGATGAAAGCCCTGAACCTGGGTGTGCCCACAGCCTACTTTGTGTCGATTACCATTCTGGCGGCGTCCATCATTGCCCTGACCAAGGACAACCTCAAGGCGCGGCTGGCCTACTCCACAGTCAGCCAGCTTTCATACATCGTGCTGGGCGTGGCCCTGCTGACGGTTGACGGCATACAGGGCGGCATTGTGCACATCGCCAACCATGCCTTTTCAAAGATCACGCTTTTCTTCTGCGCGGGCGCAATCTACGTGGCCACGCACAAAAAGTGCATCTCTGAGATGAGCGGCCTTGGCCGCACCATGCCCTTTACCTTTGCTGCATTTGCCGTGGCCTCGCTTTCCATGATCGGCGCGCCGCCCGTGGCTGGCTTTGTAACCAAGTGGAAGCTGCTGGTGGGTGCCATGGAAATGCCCACTCATTCCATGGGCATTTTGCTGGTGCTGCTGGCAAGCACGCTGCTCAACGTGGCCTACTTTGCGCCTGTGACCTACAAGGCGTTTTTTGGCAAACGGCCGGAAAACGAAGAGACCGGCATTCGTGAAGCCCCGTTGAGCATGGTCATACCCATACTCGTGGCGGCTGGGGTTTCTGTGTTCATTGGCATTTACCCAGATGCCATCATGTCCTTCGTGAAGGTGGTGACAGGATGATAGTGAACATAATCGAATTCTTTCGCGCCCGCCTCAAGGCAACCATACGCGTGTGCCTGGTTGCGCTGGCAGCGCTGGTAGCGTGGGATGCCCTGTTTGTCTCCAAAGAGCACGTTCACACCTTTGTTGAGCGCATACCCGGATTCTGGGCCGTGTTCGGCTTTGTGGCCTGCGTTGTGATTATCATCGTTTCCAAGTGGTTCGGCCATTTGGGCATCATGACCCGCGAGGATTATTACGATGACTGAACCATGGATTCACCCCTCTGCCATTCTGTTGATTGGCGCGGTAATTCTGCCGCTGCTGCCGCGGGCCGTGCGCCGTATTTTCATTGTGCTTGTGCCGGTGCTGGCTTTTTGCGCGGTGCTGCTCATGCAGGGGCACAACGGCGTGTACGGCGTGGTTCCCTTCATGAAATGGCAGCTCATATTCGGCAAGGTTGACGAGCTGAGCATGGTGTTTGCCTACATCATGACTCTCATGTGCGTGATCGGTTCCATCTACGGTCTGCATGTGGAAGAAGCCGCGCAGCATTCCGCCGCCTGGACATATGTGGCAGGCTCGCTGGGCGTTATCTTTTGCGGTGATTACCTCACGCTCTTCCTGTTTTGGGAGCTGATGGCCTTTTCGTCCGTATTTCTTGTGTGGTTTCGGCGGCGTAAGGAATCACTGGCTTCGGGCTACCGGTATTTGCTGGTGCACACCGCTGGCGGTTTGCTGCTGCTGGCGGGCCTTGTGCTGCGCTACCGCGCCACGGGCGACCTGAGCTTTGGCCCTATCGGCGTGGCCGACCCGCAACTGTACACCTACCTGATCATGGCCGGGTTTATTCTTAACGCGGCTGTGCCGCCCCTGCACGCATGGCTGCCAGATGCCTATGGCGAAGCCACGGTAACAGGCGCGGTATTCATGTGCGCATTTACCACTAAAACTGCCGTATACGTGCTGGCGCGCAGTTTTGCAGGCATGGAAATTCTGGTGCCGTTGGGCGTGTGCATGGCCCTGTACGGCGTTGTGTACGCCGTGCTTGAAAACGACGCCCGCCGCCTGCTGGCCTATCACATCATCAGTCAGGTGGGCTATATGGTAGCCGCCGTGGGCATTGGCACGCCGCTGGCCATCAACGGGGCCTGCGCCCACGCTTTTGCCCACATTCTCTACAAGGGGCTGCTGTTTATGGGCTGCGGTTCAGTGCTGCACATGACTGGCGTAAGCAAGTTTACACAGCTGGGCGGCCTGTACAAAAAAATGCCCAAAACCTTTGTGTTTACCCTGATTGGCGGGCTTTCCATTTCGGCCTTTCCGCTGTTCAGCGGTTTTGTGTCCAAGGCCATGATTGTGGCCGCCGGATTTGAGGCCCACAACTACTGGGCGGGATTTCTGCTCACGCTGGCTTCTGCCGGTACGTTTTTGCACACGGGGCTGAAGGTTCCGTACTTTATCTGGTTTGGCAAAAACAACTGCTCGCAGGAAACATGGGAACGCGCTGGCGACCCCCCGCGTAACATGCAGGTGGCCATGGCCATGGCGGCTTTTTTGTGCATCTTTATTGGCTGCTATACGCCCTACCTGTACGATATGCTGCCCTTCCCCAGTGTGGCCGCCCAGTACGATCCTTACACGGCGACCCATATCTCTGAGACCTTGCAAATACTGCTGTTTACGGCTGTTGGCTTCTTCTTGTTGCTCAAAAAGCTTACGCCAGAGCCCTGCATCAGCCTTGATCTGGACTGGTTTTACCGCATGGGCGGCAGGCTGTTTTACTGGGTTGCCCGCAAGCCTGTGCAGTCAGTGGACAATGCCGTGGGCGAGGCCTGGAACCGTCAGGGTATTGTGCCGCTCATGCGCACGGCGCGATTCTGGTCGTGGTTTGACTGGCACGGCATAGATACGGTTGTCGACGGCACGGCCCGCAGTGTGCGCGCCCTGGGCGGCGTGTTGCGTGTGGTGCAGAGCGGCAGCCTGCAAATCAATATCATTTCCATGGCCGCCGTGGTGGCCCTGGTGCTCACGCTGCTGGCTTTTGTGTAAGCCGCGCAGAAAGGAGATCGCCGCGATGGATTTTCTGAGCATGAACACCCTGGGCTACCCCATCCTCAGTATTCTTGTTTTTCTGCCGCTGGCAGGGGCTGTCATTGTGCCCCTGCTGCCGGGAGAAAACAGTGTGCGGATATGGACGCTCTTTGTCACACTGACCAATGCTGTTGTTTCACTGCCGCTGTTTACGCGGTTTAACGCCACATCGGCCCAGTACCAGTTTGCCGAGCACCATCCCTGGATCGAAAGCCTGAACGTCAACTACACCCTTGGGGTGGACGGCATATCACTGCTGCTGGTGATGATGACAACCCTCATCATGCCGCTGTGCGTGCTGGGATCATGGAAGTACATTCAGACCCGCGTCAAGGAATTCATGATCTGCCTGCTGGTTATGGAAACATCCATGCTTGGCGTTTTCATGGCGCTGGATCTGGTGCTGTTTTATGTACTGTGGGAAGCAATGCTTATTCCCATGTATCTGCTCATCGCCGTGTGGGGTGGCCCTCGCAAGGGCTATGCTTCCATAAAGTTTTTCCTGTACACGCTGGCAGGTTCGGTATTTTTGCTTGTTGCCATTGTGGCCCTGTACATCAATCAGGGCACGTTCAGCATTCCGGCACTTATGGGGCAGCAGTATTCCGAGCGTTTCCAGCTGCTGGTGTTTCTGGCTTTTTTCATTGCCTTTGCCATCAAGGTGCCCATGTTTCCCTTTCACACATGGCTGCCTGCGGCCCACGTGGAGGCCCCAACCGCTGGCTCGGTGATACTGGCATCTGTGCTGCTTAAAATGGGCACATACGGTTTTTTGCGGTTTTGCCTGCCCATCACGCCCGGCGCGGCCATTGGCCTGTTGCCCGCCCTGCAGTGGCTTTCTGTGGCGGGAATCATCTACGGCGGGCTGACAGCCCTTGCCCAGCAGGACATGAAGAAGCTCATTGCCTATTCGAGCGTCGGCCACATGGGTTTTGTGACCCTGGGTATATTTGCCCTTAACCAGCGCGGGCTGGAAGGGGCGCTGCTGCAAATGATCAACCACGGCGTAACCACCGGTGCGCTGTTTCTCTGCGTAGGCATGGTGTACGAGCGCTCGCACAGCCGTGAGCTTTCCGACGCGGCAGGGCTTGGCAAGTTCATGCCCATCTATGTTACGTACCTGACGTTTTTCTCGCTGTCGTCACTGGCCTTTCCCGGCACAAACAGCTTCGTGGGTGAATTTCTCATCCTGGCCGGAGCCTTTTTCAACAACAAGATCGTGGCAGTGTGTGCCGTGCCGGGGGCAATACTTGCGGCGGCCTACATGCTGCGCATGCTGCAGCGCGTGATATGGGGCGGCACCAACAACCCAGACCAGTCGCGAATGTACGATCTGGGCTGGCGCGAGGCGGTGACCCTGGCCCCATTGCTGGTGTTTGTTTTCTGGATAGGGCTTGCGCCGGAACCGTTTTTGCGCGTCATGAGGCCAAGCCTTGACCATCTGCTGGCGCAGACAGGCTACCATGCCCAAAGCGCTCTGGCCCTTGCGGAACTTGTTGCTCGCTGACCGAACCCCAAGCAAGGACAAAAGGCCTACGCATGAACGCATATCTTTTTGCACCGGAACTTGTTCTTCTTGCGGGCTGCCTGCTGGCATTCTGCATGACCCTCACAGAAGCGCGCACGCAAACCCTGCGTCTGCTGGTTCTGTGCGTGGGGGCTGCCTTTGCGGCCACCTCTGTGAGCTGCCTTTTCGCCAAGGGAACCCTGTTTTACGGAGCCTACAGGGTAGACCTGTTTTCGCAGATGGTAAAAAGCGTGATGTCGGTCGGCTTTACGCTGATGCTGCTTTTTGGCGCAGATACCAAGGGCATATCAGTACGTATGCGACCGGAATATTATTTCTTTTTACTTACAAGCCTGCTGGGGCTCACCCTGCTTTCCAGCAGTGTGGAGCTCATCACCCTGTTTATTGCCCTGGAGCTGTCGTCGTATTCGCTCTATCTGCTCGTGCCCATGCGCACGCCGTCAGACAGCATGCGCGCGCCAATGGAAGCGGCTATCAAGTATCTGCTGTTTGGCGTAACGGCCTCGGGCATCATGCTGTTTGGCATGAGCTGGATTTTTGGCATAGCTGGCAGCACCTATCTTGAACAGATACTGCCCGCCATGCGCACAGCCCTTGCCCAGCCCACGGGTTTGAATGCGGCCGCGCTGGTGGGGCTGGTGATGATGCTCTGCGGCATGTTCTTCAAGCTGGCGGTGTTTCCCTTCCATTTTTGGGCGCCAGATGTGTATCAGGGCGCGTCAAACGACACCACGGCCTTTATTGCTTCCATGCCCAAGATTGTGGCCGTGGCCGTGCTGGCGCGTTTCTGCGCCCTGGCCTTTCCCGATGAGGGGCATATGGCCATGCTGCTCACAGGGCTTTCCATCGCCTCCATGTGCTACGGCAACCTTACCGCTCTGGTGCAGACAGACGTAAAGCGCATGCTGGGTTTTTCGGGCATCGCGCATGCCGGGTACATTCTTATGGGTATGGCCACCCTTCAGGGATGGGGCATCGCCACATCGCTGTATTATGCCACAGGCTACCTGTTCATGATGCTGGCGGCATTTCTGGTGCTGTGCGTTGTTTCGACTGAAGGCCAGAACCTGAGCATCAAGGATCTTAACGGCCTCTCACGGCGCTCGCCCCTGCTGGCATTTGTGCTTGGCGTAAGCATGTTTGCGCTGGCGGGAATTCCGCCATTTGTGGGGTTCATGGGCAAATTCATGCTGCTGACCGGCGCTTGGCGCGCGGGCCATACGGCACTCGTGATCATAGCGGCCATCAATACCGCCATAGGCATTTACTATTATTTGCAGGTGGTGCGGGCCGTGTACACAGAACCCGCACCCGAAAACGCACAGGGCATTGTGCCGCACGCTGGTGCGCGTCTGGCTGGCATATGCCTTGTGGGGCTGGTGCTGGCTCTGGGCATGGCACCCGAGAGCATGATCCGCATGGCTACCGAGGCCGTGCTGGCCGCATGGTAACAGAACAGACAAAACACCTTGCAGCAAAAAAGCCCCAGGCGCGTTGGCGTTCTGGGGCTTAACTTTTTTATGCGGCCTAAGGGGTACTGACGGCCATCCAGGTTTATTCGGCAACCTTCACAGCGTTGCGCCCTGCGGCCTTGGCGGCATACAGGGCTTTGTCTGCCTTGACCAGCAGCTGAAGAAGTGAGTCGTTGGCAGAAGACACCTGCTCTTCTGGCCCATTCATTTCACTTACTGCCACACCCACGCTCACAGTAACGTGCAGCGTTTGCCCATCGTGCACAAAAGAATGAGCAGCTATGGCCTGGCGTATGCGCTGTGCCAGCTCTTCGCCCTGTCTGGGGTGCGCACAGTTGGCAAGAACAACAAACTCCTCGCCGCCGTACCGCACAAGCAGGTCGGCCTGTCGCACACTGCCGCCAAGGATTTTTGCAACCACTCCCAAAACCATGTCGCCCACATTGTGGCCGTAAGTATCGTTGATCTTTTTAAAGTGGTCTATGTCCAACATAAGGCACGAGCAATACTGCCCAAAGATCAGGGTTTTTCGATAAAAATCCGCTCCCGTCAGCTGCAAAAAGCGCCTGTTGTACAATCCGGTAAGGGGGTCACTAAGGCTTTGCGCTTCTGCATTTTTTATCTGTCTGCTTACCCTGAAGCTCATCACTGTAAAGGCATCAAAAAGAATTTTGAGCTCTGTGGGCATGTTATTGTGCGAGTGCAGCTTGCCTGCCTGGGCATAATCATTTTTGCGCAGCTCAAGGGCATACGCAGTAAGCTCTTCAAGGGGGACTTCAATACTGCGACAAAAGCGCAGAATAAAAGGCATTACCAGCAAAATGGCGCAAAGTGCCCCCAAACTTACAGACAGGGTTTGCCACCGGTAACTGGCAAGAATCTTGTCCACTGTCTGAAAATAGATCAGTTTCCACCCGTCATTGCCCACATCAACGGATGCGCCAACCATGCGAGTTCCGGCCTCATTGACAAAAACCTGACCGGAATCGCTGAGCGATCTGAGCTGTGCAGAAACCATGACGCCTGCGCCGTCATTGCCCTCGGCAACGGCGTTGGCCGGGGCAAGCACGTTTCCTTTTGCGTCGCACAGCACCAGCCCCCGGATATCTGGAACAAATGAGCCACGCATCCAGGCGTCCAGCTCTCCAACGCGAATGGTCAAAAAAACCACGCCGTCAAATTTACTGGCGGCATCAAATACAGGCGCTGAAAAAATGCATATGGGCTTGCCGGAAATACGCCCTTTGGTGATGGTTGTAATTGCTGGCCTGCCCGCTTTTGCCTCGGTAAAATAATGCCTGTCGCCTGTGTAAATACCTGTTACGCCCATGGTATCAATTACAGAATTTCCATCTGCGCCAATAAATGCCGCAGATGCCATATCGGGATGAGTGGCAATGTATTCTTCGAACTCAATGGCTACCCTGGAGATTTCAGAGCGGTGCGATTGAACAATTCTGATCAAAAAATTTACATCTTCAAAGCATACATTGATGTAGCCATTAACCGTATTTCTATTTTTATTAAGGTCTTCCACAATCAGTATTTTTTCCGCTTCAACCACCTGCCCGCGTTGAAAAAGAAAAAAGAACAACGCTGCGGTGACAGAAGGAATACACACAACAAGCATTACATAAAATCGTATGCGCCCGCGAATCGTATCAAGTTTAAGGAAACTCAAAATATTAATCCTGTTCATGCTCTACCCGTAACTCACAAGGCCTTTTATGAAATTCCGTATCGCTGCGTACTGTGGAATGAAATCCACACGAGAGCAATCAAAACATTAACATCATAACATGCATGACATTTCATGCACATAACGTGCTCAATCCCTGAGCCTAAAGTAACCTTAGCATCATACGTCAATCTGCCACAGTCCTCAATCATCAAAACCCATGGCCGTGGGCAAGCAAGCCGCCCATACATCCAGCAGTGTTTCCCTGTGCTGAACTATAGGCGGATCACAGTGGAAGCAAGCCCTGCTCCAGATATAAAGAAAATAATTTTTCAAAGCATAATGATATCGATTACATTATTTATTCAAAAAATATCAACAAAAGTAGACGAATTCTGAAAAAAAATTTATATTTATAGCGATTCTTTCGCTTTATCAGGCCATGGCGCACCAACAAAACTTACATGTTGCTATTAATAGCACTGCCTCTAATTGCCAAAATACAGCTTTGTATTATAAATTATGCTATTGCATGGTTTGTATTACAAACTAAATACGCCTGCGACACACTTTCATTTATTACGGAGAAACCGCTTTGTTTAGCCAGATACTGCACACACTGCGTGGAAAGTTTATCCTCACCATCTCCGTGGGGGTCATAGCCATGTCTGGGTTATTTTTCCTTTCATTACAGTCCATTAACGATATCGAACACAAATATGCCCACACCCGGGATACGGCCATTGCTGGAAGGGTTCTTGCACTCGATATTACAAAAAATATAAATTATTTTAGTAGATTAACAAGAAACATCATGCTTGGGAGCGATATAAACAAGGACCTCAAGCAGATCGATACGGCAATAGCAACGGTAAAAAAGCATTTTGCTACACTCTCTGCACTCAATCTGCCTGCTGAATCAAAAAATCTGACCGAAAAGGCGCACAGTGCTGCCATTGCATTCATGAACAACGGGCAGAGTCTTGTGGCCCCCCTGGCAAATGTGCCCGCAGACCAGCGACACCTTGCCTATAAAACCTACGAAAAAGAGGCGACGCCCTACGCCGTGGCCTTCAGGGAACACTTTGAAAAATTTGACGCAAACATCACCACGCTTGCCGAAACGGCCATGGCCGATCTTAATCAGGACATCGCATCGCGTCGCACCCTTATGTGGATTGAGTTTGTTTTTGCCATCTGCCTTGTATACTGCGCCGGGTACTTTTTGACCAACCGCGACCTCTTTGCCATGCGCCAATGCGTGGCCTTTGCCGCAAAACTTGGCAGACAGGATGCTGACGAGCGGCTTGCTGCAAACAAATTTGCCAGTCTTGGTGTACTTGCGCAGGCATTGAACACCACGGCAGACAACCTGGCCGCCTACCGGGAATCTTCAGCAAAGGCCCAGGCCGAGGCTGTGCACGAAAGGGAAGAAGCCACAAAAGCGCTGGCAGAGGCCAGGCAGGCACAGGCGCTTGCCGAAAATGCCAAAAATGAAGGCATGCTACAGGCTGCCCACCAGCTTGAAGCAGTGGTTGAAATAGTATCCGAAGCCTCGCAGGGTCTGGCCGTAAAAATCGGACAGTCACACCGTGGCGCTGAAGACCAGTCCAGTCGTGTGCGTGATACGGCCACGGCCATGGAAGAAATGAACGCGACAGTGCGCGAAGTCGCCCAAAATGCCCAGCAGGCCGCAGACATTGCCGATCAGGCCCGCCAGCAGGCCCAGGAAGGCTCACAGATAGTGAACAGCGCCGTTAAGGGCATTGAATCGGTTCACGCACAGTCCCTCGCTATCAGGCAAGACATGGACATGCTTGGCAAGCAGGCTGAAAGTATCGGCAATGTCATGGCTGTTATTGCCGACATTGCCGACCAGACAAATCTGCTGGCGCTCAATGCCGCCATTGAAGCCGCTCGCGCTGGCGATGCTGGCCGGGGCTTTGCAGTGGTGGCAGACGAAGTACGCAAACTGGCGGAAAAAACCATGACCGCCACGCAAGAGGTAGGCCGTGCCATTGGCGATATCCAGAGCGGAACAAAAAAGAATATTCTGAATGTGGAACAAAGCGCCAGTGCCATTGAAGAAGCTACAGCACTTTCCATCCGCTCTGGCGATTCCCTCAAGCAAATTCTACAATTCGTGCATATGGTCAATGATCAGGTTCAGGCCATTGCCACTGCAAGTGAGCAGCAGTCTGCCGCCAGTGAGGAAATCAGCAGATCTGTAGAGCAGGTTGCAAACATCTCTGCCGAAACTGCCCACACCATGCAGGACGCTTCGCACGCCGTGGAGGGCCTTGCACAACAGGCGCAGGTGCTCCGGCAGCTTATCCTCAACATGAAAACCCCGAGCTAGCAGCAAGGCAGCACACACGGTTTTTTAGCAGAAAGCGGATTGGTTTGTTACACCCAAGGGGCTTATGACGCAGTTCATAAGCCCCTTTTCAATTTCAACCATACTTGTGCCTTGGGCGATGCAGCCACCCTATCCGACATGCTTTACCACAATAACCTCGGTGGCGGGGGTACCTGGCGGTAGTCGACAGCGCCCATAAAAAGTATCATGTTGCTTAATGATAACCAGTTGAAGTATTCACAATAGTCTTGTAATAAGGTCGGTTATGAAGTTGTGCAAAATCAGGTCATTACTACACCCTGTTAGGAATCACATTTTTACAATTGTCAGTTTGAGCAAATAGAATTCTTCTTGTTGCCTTATTGAGAGGATCTGCATGTCTTCCCAAACAGAAAATTACAGCTATGTACCAAAATCGAATAATTACGAAATATACGCAGCTGCTCGCAATGCAAAGTCGCTTATAAAGGTTACCGGCTGCATGCTGCACCAGGGTAAACTGAAAGATATAATGTGCTATGGCCATATCAAGAGCGTTGAAGGTCGTGAAGCATTTGTCACGATCGTTGAACAGGAAGTTCTTTCACGCCCCTGCAAAATATACCTCAATGAATTTGAATACTTTTTTTGTCTGGATAAAAATTTCCCGCAACGTATGCGTCTGGGCTACCTTGGAACGGGCAAAATTCTTGATGTCAAAAAAGACCGTGAAGGCAACATCAGCGCCATGCACCTGCGCTTTGCCGCCAAAAGCGTGGAACGCCGCATGCGACGCGACAGGCGCATTGAATGGCAGCAGGAATACTCGAGAGTATCGGGCATCATACGTCTTGACGCCGTACCAGAGGACAAACTTGACCTCAAAAATCTTATACAGCAGCACTATCACAGCTCTGCTGGCAAAACCCAGATCATAAACATCTCCGCAGCCGGGGCCTGCGTCCTGTTACCCGAAGAGGCCGAGCTGAAAAGCCTTTCTGCAGATACCCATTTGATGCTCTACATTCTTTCGGACAGATCAGACATGATGAACGACGCCTACATTTTTCTGGGCAAAAAAATTGGCGTCACAAGCAGTAGTATGAGCAACATGCTGAAGCTGCGCATGCAATTTACACACGAACTTGAGCTGCATAGTACGCTGTTCAATCTGAACTGGACTGAAATATCCAACACAGGATCCGTGCGACTTGCCAGTTTTATTGACCAGTATTGCCGCATTGAGAACAACGAATGCGATTTTGATTCCGGAGCATAGCCTGAGCGGCGATGTGTTGCAGATACAGATGTGATTTGGGGCTGAAAATCCTTCGGCCTGCCCCCCTGCCTGGCTCGGCTGTTCCTTTGTATCCTTGATTTCCCGGTTTTATTGAGCTTGTTAAAAAACAGCTTTTCTACCTTATGCCATAAATCTGCCCACAGCATATGGACACAAGCCTGAAGTCACATTACGGTGAATACAAGTAATCCGCTCAGCTTTGCTCATCGACTGGCCGAAGCCTTACCGCACAGCCGCATGTAATATTTTAGGCTTTTTGCGGCAGCATTCGCTTCCATGGTCTGACAGACAGGCATCTGAACAGATAAACTGATACGTCGGCTTTCTGCGATTTTACTGCCCCACATGTTCAACCCACCCCCTCCAGGGAGGCGCACAATGCAGTTTAAAGTTGCAACCCGGCTTTGGCTGGGTTTTGGTTCCATATTCTTTCTCATGCTGCTCAGCACCCTGGTCATGCGCCACTATCTGAATGAGGCAGATATGCTTGCCGACATTACCAATCAGGAAAGTCTGCCCATGGCCCTGATTGCAGCAGACATGAAACTGCAGACCGTGCAGGTGCAGCAGTTTCTCTCGGACGTGTCTGCCACGCACAATACCGATGGCTACAAGGATGCGCAGGAATCAGCAGATACTTTTCACGCGCATGCCGCCAGATTCAAAAACAAATTCTCCAGCGAAAACGACAAGAAAGCCCTTGAGCGCCTTGCGGCAACAGTAAAATCCTTTGACGAAATGTATGCCCTTGGCCGCAAAATGGCCGATACCTACATCAATCAGGGCATAGAAGCTGGCAATGAGCTCATGGACGATTTTGACAAGGCGACAGAATCGCTCACAGACGCTCTGGACCCATTCATCAATGAACAGATGAACGCGACAAAAAGCAATCTGGGTACCTTGAAGGCCGAGCTGGCCACAAGCCTGATGATGCAATGGCTGCTGACGGCAATTTCCATAATTACGGGTTCAGCTGGCGCATTTTTTACAATACGCGCGTTCATGGCCCAGCTTGGTGCAGAGCCTTCAGACGTGGCAGAAGTTGCCCGTAAAATTTCGAGTGGTGACCTTGAGGTTGACATGACCCTGCACGGCAGCCGCAAGAATTGCGGGCTGTTTGCCGCCATGCGTGAAATGCGCGATAAACTGAAAGAGAGCTTTACCCTGGCTACAGCGCGTCAGGCCGAAGCTGTGGAACAGGCAGAAGCCGCTCACAAGGCCATGGCCGAAGCCACTGAAGCAAAGCATATGGCCGAAAAAGCAAAAGTTGAAGGAATGATACAGGCAGCCAGGCAACTGGATGCGGCTGTTGAAGTAATCTCCACTGCTTCCGAGCAGCTTGCAACCCAGATTTCCCAGTCCAGCCGTGGCGCGGATGAGCAGGCAAACCGCATCCACGAAACAGCCACAGCCATGGAAGAAATGAACGCCACAGTGCTGGAGGTTGCCAAAAACGCCCAGCTTGCAGCCGATGTGTCGGGTAACGCCCAAAAGCAGACCCTTGAAGGCGTACAGATTGTTACCGGCGCGGTCGAGGGTATCAAGTCCATTCACACAAAATCGCTGGCAATCAAGCAGGATATGGGAGCACTGGGCAAACAGGCAGAAGCCATCGGCCAGATCATGAATGTCATTGCCGACATAGCTGACCAGACAAACCTGCTTGCCCTCAATGCTGCCATTGAGGCGGCACGGGCTGGCGATGCTGGCCGAGGCTTTGCAGTTGTAGCAGACGAAGTGCGCAAGCTTGCAGAAAAAACCATGACAGCAACCCGCGAAGTGGGCGAAGCCATAAGCGGCATCCAGCAGGGAACGCGCAAAAACATCGACAGCGTCGAGGATGTGGGCGCGGCTATTGAACAAACCACCAGCCTGTCTGTCCGGTCGGGCGAAGCCTTGCGCCAGATTCTTGAATACGTGGAGCACGTGAACGACCAGATTCAGGCCATAGCCGCCGCAAGCGAACAGCAGTCGGCAACAAGTGAAGAAATCAACAGGTCTGTGGAACAGGTTGCCACCATTTCATCCCAGACAGCGCAGGCCATGGAAAACGCCGCTCAGGCAGTAAATGCTCTAACGCGGCAATCCTCCACGCTGCAACAACTCATAAATGAAATGAAAAATCACGGCTGACGCCAGTGCTACGGCAAACATGGCTGCGCCTGTCAAGTATTGGGCCGCCCTTTGAGGCGGCCTTTTTTCATGTTGTTTTGCCAGATAAAGGCTGCACAAGTTGTTTTTTATGCAACACTAATGATTACATTTACCGTTTGTAACATTGTCAATCCTCTTGCAATCTTTTTTGCATCTCTTTATATATCGATTATAGGATTAGTATTCCATACAACTTATAACCAATTGTGGTGCTCCGGCTCGGCCAGAATCGGATATTCACGCTAGCAAAAAAATCACAAAACACTAATGAGCCATCAGCACCCAAGCAGAAAGGAATTTTGCGCCAAGCAGTCCCCCCATTCATAAACAAGCAAGATATGGAAACTGGATGTAGTAAGCTACGGCTCGCAAGCATATCATTAACTTGTGAAGGATCTGCCAATGACAAATCTTCTTGGTGAATTTTTTGGTACTATGATGCTGATAACCTTTGGTGCTGGCGTTGTTGCCTGCGTTTTGCTCAAAGATTCAAAAGGCAATGGCGGCGGCTGGATTGTCATTACCGCTGGCTGGGCCTTTGGTGTTATTCTTGGTGTATTCACCGCTGTTGCATTGGGCGCCCCGCAGGCTGACCTTAATCCTGCGGTAACCTTGGCTAAAACAATGCTCGGCACCTACGGTACCGCCCAGGCCATCGCCACCATGCTGGCACAGGTTGCCGGGGCCTTCACCGGTGCAACCATTGTCTGGCTTGCCTACCTGCCCCACTGGGCCCCCACCGAAGATCCTGGCCTCAAGCTTGCCGTGTTCAGCACTGGCCCTGCCATACGCAGCTATCCCCAGAACTTCCTGTGCGAAGTCATCGGCACGTTCATGCTGCTGTTTGCAATTTTTGCCATTTTCCACAAGAACAACGGCGCCCTGCCTGCCGGTTTTGGCCCCTATCTTGTTGGTATTCTTGTGTGGGCGCTGGGCCTCAGCCTTGGTGGCCCCACCGGTTATGCTATCAATCCTGCCCGTGACCTTGGCCCCCGCATTGCCCACGCCGTATTGCCCATCGCTGGCAAGGGCTCTTCTGACTGGGCCTACGCATGGGTTCCCGTTTGCGCTCCCATGGTGGGCGGTGCTCTTGCCTATGTTGTGGGCAAGGCCGTCGGCCTGATCTAATATCGTAATTTGAGCAACTCCGTGCTTTTGCCGGGCAGACGGTCACAGGCCACGCCCGGGCGCCTACAAGCACCAACCATGCTTTCGGAGGAATTTATGGCTCAGAAATACATACTCTCGCTCGACCAGGGCACCACCAGCTCCCGTGCCATTCTTTTTGACCGCGATGCCAATATCGTGCAGGTATCCCAGCGCGAATTCACCCAGATATTTCCCCAGCCGGGCTGGGTTGAGCACAACCCCAACGAAATCTTTGACACCCAGTCGCACGTTGCCAAGGAATGCCTGAAGCATGCCAATGCTCAGGGCAACGAACTGGCCGCCGTGGGCATCACCAACCAGCGCGAAACCACCGTTGTGTGGGACAAGGCCACCGGCGCCCCCGTGTACAACGCCATTGTGTGGCAGGATCGCCGTACGGCAGGTTTTTGCGACCAACTGCGTGCAGAGGGCAAAGCCGAGGTAATTCGCCAGAAGACTGGCCTTGTGCTTGATGCCTATTTTTCTGGCACCAAGGTTCGCTGGATACTCGACAACGTGCCTGGGGCGCGTGCCAAGGCCGAAGCGGGCGAGCTGCTTTTTGGCACTATCGACACATGGCTTATCTGGAACTTCAGCAAGCGTGGTTCGCACGTAACTGACCCCTCCAACGCCAGCCGTACCCTGCTTTTCAACATTCACACCGGCCAGTGGGATGATGAACTGCTCGAAATCATGGGCGTGCCGCGCGCCATGCTGCCCGAAGTTGCGCCTTCTTCCAGCGTTATGGCACAGACGCACCCCGAATTTTTCGGACAGGCTGTGCCCATTGCCGGTGTGGCGGGCGACCAGCAGGCAGCCACCTACGGCAACGCCTGCATGACCGAGGGCATGGCCAAGAACACCTACGGCACGGGTTGCTTCCTGCTGCTCAATACTGGCACCAAGCCCCGCGAAAGCAAAAACAACATGCTTACCACCGTGGCATGGGAAACCCCCAAAGGCCGCTACTATGCCCTGGAAGGCAGCGTTTTTGTGGGTGGTGCGGTTGTGCAGTGGCTGCGTGACGGCCTTGGCTTTATTCGCGATTCTTCCGAAATGGAGAGCCTCGCCATCACTGTACCCGACAACGGCGGCGTGTACCTTGTGCCCGCCTTTGTGGGCATGGGTGCCCCCTATTGGGACCAGTACGCGCGTGGCACAATGGTGGGTATAACCCGTGGCACCAACCGAGGGCACATAGCCAGGGCCGCCATCGAATCCATCGCCCTGCAAACCCTTGATATCATGGATGCAATGCAGAAGGATGCGGGCGTTCCCCTTACCACCCTGCGCGTGGACGGCGGCGCAAGCCGCAACAACATGCTCATGCAGTGCCAGGCCAACCTTACCGGCGTTGTGGTTGAACGCCCCATCGTTACGGAAACAACCGCGCTGGGCGCTGCTTACCTTGCAGGCCTTGCGGTGGGCTTCTGGGAAAGCGAAGAACAGCTCTGCGCCCAATGGAAGCTTGACCGCCGCTTTGAGCCCAACATGCCCGAAGACCGCCGGCAGGAACTGCTGCACCAGTGGCATCGCGCCGTTGAACGTGCCAGAAACTGGATTGAGGAGTAACGTTTCCCTTCAGGTAGCGCATTAGCTCTGCCCATTTCAACAAAAAAGGGCCGCCCGTTGGGTGGCCCTTTTTTGCGTCTGAGTGACGGATTAGGCCGAATATCTTGGCTGATGGTTTAAAAATGCCACTGTTACTGACGCAATCTGTCTACCCGTTGCAAAGTTTTACCCCATCACCTGCGTCATTGATTACAGCACATTACGATATATGTGTGCAGCAGTGCCTGCCAGAAAAACAGCTACCTGTCTCCCATGGCAAAACGGCATATTTGATATTGAAATTAACTTTCAAATCTGATAATCCGTGTTTTCACGAATCACCTGTCAATTCTGTGCCTAAAAATCTGCGCCATGCCGGTACTCTGGCCGATGGCAGTAAGGACATGTAAATGCTGTGCAATTCAAGCCTAAGCCTTGCCGAAAATGCTCATCGCCAGAACCGGACCATGCCCTGCGCCAGTGCGGTTACCGAAATAATCCATCAGCTCGCTGAATCACTGGGCAAGGCGATTGACGCAAAAGACACCTATACACTGGCTCACTCAGAAGAAGTAGCTGTCATATCCCAAACTCTGGCCCTCTCCATGGGCCTTGGTCACCAGATGGCAGACCTTATCCACGTGGCAGGGCATTTGCACGATCTTGGCAAAATTGGCGTGCCGGATGAAATACTGGCCAAAACCACTACCCTAACGCCAAAAGAGTGGCTGGCAATTCGCAGGCACCCGGATATCGGCGCAGACATTTTGGCTCCCATCGCCTGCCTGCGAGAATGTGGCATTGTGGATATGGTTCGGGCGCATCACGAACGCTTTGACGGTAGTGGTTACCCCCAGGGGCTTGCTGGTGGGCATATTCCGCTTGGCGCGAGAATCATTGCTGTGGCAGACAGCCTTTCGGCCATGCTGCAGTCGCGGCCCTACCGCGCAGCAAAAACATTTGATGAAGCCTGCCGCGAAATAGCCCACGGCACGGGCAGCCAGTTTGACCCCAAGGTTGTGGCGGCATTCGCACGTGTTAGGGATCGCCTGCGCGACCTTGTTGCCATGCTGCGCATTGAATAATTCCCCTTCGTAAAACCGTACTTCTCCTACAAGCAACACCGGCATACGCCTGGGCATGAAACGCCGTGCCCCGGCGTGCCCGGGCTGTCTTTATGCTCCCCAATAGGCGAGCCTGAGACATACCCAAATTGTTTGACTGCCATACGACAACAGGTTATTTTATCGTTTTGGCAAATGCTCGGCATGCCTTTCCCCGATTACGCTCTTCGCTCCAACCTGCTGTCCACTGCGCGCCCAAGATCGCGCAGGCCGCATGTGGCGCGCCGATAGCGGGCCAGCCAGCACTTCTGCCTTTCGTCGGCTCTTGCACTTCGTCAGCCGAATGGTGCTTGCCGCTCACACCAGACCTCTGAATTTCAGGCAGTTCTTATGCAAACAAACATATCGTCGGCCATAAGCCGTGAAGCGCTCAGACGCCGCACTTTCGGCATTATTTCGCACCCTGACGCAGGTAAAACAACCCTTACCGAAAAGCTGCTGCTGTTCGGTGGGGCCATTCAGATGGCCGGTGCGGTCAAGGCCAAAAAGGCCCAGCGCCACGCCACGTCCGACTGGATGGAAGTGGAGCGCGAGCGCGGCATCTCCGTTTCCTCATCGGTGATGAAGTTCACCTACGCCGACCATATCATCAATCTGCTTGATACACCCGGTCACCAGGACTTTTCAGAAGACACCTACCGCGTGCTCACGGCGGTGGACTCTGCCCTTATGGTCATCGACTCGGTCAAGGGTGTTGAAACGCAGACCCGCAAGCTCATGGAAGTGTGCCGCATGCGCGACACGCCCATTCTCACCTTTATCAACAAGCTTGACCGCGAAGGCCGCGACGCCTTTGACCTGCTGAGTGATATCGAGCAGACTCTGGGTATTCAGGCTGCCCCCATGACCTGGCCCATCGGCATGGGCAAGAGCTTTCAGGGGGTGTACGACATCGAGCGTCAGGCGATCCGCTTTTTTGCTGAAGACGGCAAAAAGTCCTCGCGTCCCAAGGAAGCCCTGACCATCAACGGCCTTAACGACCCCCAGCTTGCAGAACTTATTGGTGAAGATGCTGCCGAGCAGCTGCGCACTGAAATCGACCTGCTGGAGGGCGCTGGCTATCCCTTTGACAAGGAAATGTACCTCAAGGGCAAGCAGACCCCGGTATTTTTTGGCAGCGCCGTCAACAACTTTGGCGTACAGGAGCTGCTTGATACCCTTGTGCGTCTTGCACCCGGCCCGATTCCCCGAGTGGCCGAATGCGCCACGGGCGAACGGCTTGTTAATCCGCTTGAAGAAGACTTTTCCGGCGTGGTTTTCAAGATTCAGGCCAACATGGACCCGGCCCACCGCGACAGAATAGCTTTCATGCGCATCTGTTCCGGCAGGTTTGAGCGCGGCATGAAGGTCAAACACCACCGCATCGGCAAGGAAGTGCAGCTTTCGCGCGCCATCACCTTTATGGCCCAGGATCGTGAAGGTGTGGAAGATGCGTGGCCCGGCGACATTATCGGCCTGCACAACCACGGCACGCTCAAGATCGGCGACACGCTCACCACTTCAGAACCGCTCAAGTTTACGGGCATCCCCAATTTTTCGCCCGAGCATTTCCGCCGTGTGCAGCTGGCCGACCCGCTGCGTTCAAAACAGCTGGCCAAGGGCCTCAAGCAACTGGCCGAAGAAGGTGCCATTCAAGTTTTTCGACCCATCATGGACAGCTCACATATTCTTGGCGCAGTGGGTGTGCTGCAGTTTGATGTCATCATTGCCCGCCTCAAGGCAGAGTATGGCGTTACCGCGGTGTACGAACCCTCGCCTATTTCGGCTGCCCGATGGATAACCTCAAACGACCGGGCCGCCCTTGAGTCATTCAAGTCTGACCAGCAGTCAAGCCTCGCGTATGATGGCGACGAATGCCTGGCCATACTTTCTACCAGCGAATGGAAGCTTTCGCGTATCATTGAAGAATGGCCGCAAATCACCTTCCACACTACGCGCGAAATCAGATAGTAAACGCTGCCATATTCCTGAGCTAAACAAACACGCACTGCCGCTCTGAACGACAGAGGGATAGTGCGTGTTTTTTATATGCTAGTGCAGCCCACGTACCCATATGCTACAAACGACCAATCTCTTGCCAAAAAATAAAAAATACGGTATGATTACAAGAAAAAGAAATGTTTTTTGATCTTCTTCTTCCGCCCTTATGATAGAAAAACAGTCCGTATATTTTGTCATATGACTGCAATTTTAATTAAATACTTTATATTGTTACCACTGTTTTTCTTTCTAACAGTTAATAACAAGGATTGTATCGTGCTAAGCATTAAAAATAAATTGAGTTCTTTTTCAACCCTCCGAAAAATAAGATTTTTGTCGACAGCTGTCTTGTTAATTTCAGTAGTATTGCACTTTTTTAATCCCACCTATGAAGGTCCTATCCCAGCACCGTCAGACAAACAGAATAATGCCTATATTTCACCGCTGTCTCGCTATATATACTGGCGAAACCCGGTATGGACATTGGAAAATGGAGATTCCGAGTCTTCGCCACAAGAATCAAACCTCTTGCTTTTTGAAAACGGTACACAGCTTGGCCCTGCACATAGTACACATAGTGATATTCGTTCCAAAGGCACTGGTGCGTATTCACACTGGGGCGGAGCTCTGTACTTTAGTTCCTCCGATAATACTGACCCCAGAGCTAATGGCCGCACGTATACCATAAAGGTCAGCCTGGGACTTCGCTGGTGGATAACACTACTGAGCTTTGTTTCTGGTGGAATATTGGCGTTCAGCTATTTGCCCTTTCTGATGAGATATTCTTTTTTTCGCATATCTATCTTAAATTTTACATTTTTTTTGGGATTGATCATTATTGTTTGTGCGGCTGGTGAAATATATCTCCGGATGGTCAAGGGAATTAAAAATTCATCAACATTACTTGAAACTGTTCCGCAAATTGGAAATATCTACACTCCAAATTCTACAGTGCATTGGACAAACTACACAGATTTTTCTGTTACAGAACAAGTAAATTCTCTTGGCTTTGTTGATCGCGAGCCCCCCGTTTCAAAAAAACAACCCAACGAAGTGCGCATTGCATTTATTGGCGACAGCTTTGTTGAATCTTTGCAGGTTCATAACAATCAAAAAAGCCATGTTATACTAGAAAAATGGCTGAATAGTAAAAACAGCAAGTACAAATTTACTGCGGCAGCATATGGCTATTCAGGTACTGGGCAGGTCAACCAACTGCCGTACTATGATTTTTTTGCAAAAGAGTTTAGGCCGGATTATGTTGTGCTCGTGATTGTCAGCAATGACTTTTCGGACAATTGTCCTGTTCATGTTGCGTTGAGAAATGGATGGGATCCAGAACACAACCCCCGCCCCACGGTGCAAAAAGACCCAGATGGAAAATTTTTCATACTTGAACCGCAGTTAGATTACGCTGGATACCTTTTGCCTGCCAGTACAACAACCCCTGCGACCACCCTGTTTGCCAAAATTCGCAAAGGGCTCTTCAAGTACAGCATGCTGTATAAATATGTTTCAATATCCTTGCAGCTTAACTATCATCTAAATATTGGCATATTCTCAGGAGAATATGCCAATGACAACATTATTGGTCAAAGATTGAACTTTCTGAAACAAAACAAAAAGTATCATGACCTAGTTAAAGATGAAGATGGTGTTGATTTAATGAATCTAGATTATCAGTTTGACAAAAAGGACATGTCACCACTTACAATTGATGGCATTGCAAGAACTGATTTTGCAATTTCGGAATGGAAACACCGTGCAGAGGCAGATGGTTTTAAATTGGTAGCATTATTATCTCATTCTACGAGCATGTACTGCCAAAAGGATTCACTCATACGTGAACGGTTTGTTCAAATTTTCGATAAATATCGCATCCAGCATTTCGATCAATGCGACACAATACTCAATTCGGGGCACCTACCTTCTGAAGCAAATTTCAGCCATGACGGACACTGGAATACCCAGGGGCATATTTGGGCCGCTGAAACATTGTTTCCATATTTTGAGGATGCAATTCGCTGAACCCAATATGGATACTAATGTTGAGCCTCCCCAAAGCTTTATCTCTGTTTTGTGGGAGGCATTCATTCGCAATGTTCTGTATTCTACGGTTATGCAACGTGAAAGACATTGCTTCTATTACCCTGCTGTGACATTCTACTTGTGTGGAATGCCATCCATGCACATATAAGGTGTGTAACACCCCCTCTCTCTCTTTTGAGATTGAGTATGTGCCAAGAAATTATACACGACGCATAAAGTGCGACATGAATTTGTTATGTTGAAAAAAATTCTGATTTATTTGATTATAAGTATTGCCATGCTTGAGGTGGCGTCCTTTTTTTACATAAAATATGTAAATACAAATATCCAGATGCCTTCCTACAGCTTTGTAAATGTCAACAGTAAGTTCTGGACATTCAGTGACGAGCATTTTGGTGTATGGCATCATCCATCGTCCACATATTTACATAAAAAGGCGTGCTTCACAGAAACCTACGTCTCCAACGCCTACGGCATGCGCGACAAGGAACGCACCAGGGACGCAGATCAGCAACGCGTTGTAATTCTGGGTGACTCCTTTATAGAAGGCTGGGGCAACAAGGCTGAAAACAGGCTGTCAAACCTCTTGGAAGTCAAAACAGGCAAGGAAGTGCTGAACTTTGGCACTTCTGGTGGCTTTGGCACCATTCAGGAATGGCTTCAATACAAGTATATGGTAAAAAATTTCCGGCACGATGTTGTCATGCTGGGTATTTTGCCCCGCAACGATTTTGAGGACAACAGCCTCGAATTTTACCATACTCAGGATACAGACGATTATAGACCTTTTCTCGTGGGCGAGTACCCGAGTTACAAACTCTTTTATCCTGTAAATACGTTGCCAAACCCCACGCGCCTGCAGGCTTTTGGCAAGAGTCTGCAACTCACGGTGCTGGAATGGAGCTGCCTGTACCGTGTGGCAATTTACCTGCACGACTTCAAGATCGACAACATGAAACTTGTGCCGCGATGGGCACCGGAAAAAACAAGTGACCCTTCCGGAAGCTCCATGTATTATGCAGTTCCAGATAATGAATGGAACATCATGCGCTACTCGCTTGAACAACTTGTAGCCGAAGCGGGCAAACGCAAGGTTATTTTGTTCACCATTCCAGCCTATCAGGATTTTGAACACTACGACGGCAAGGAGCCACCCCTGGCTCAGAAACTGCGAGAGCTGGCAAACCGCACAGGCGCAACCTATGTGGACCTTATGCCCGCCATGGTAGCCAGAGGCGTTAAATACCCTGATCTGTACTTTAGTTGCGACAAGCACTGGAATGCGTTTGGCAACGCCGTTGCCGCCGATATTCTGGAACCCTACGTGCGAGCCGCGCTGCAATCTGCCCCCGCTGCAAAAGGTAACTGATGCAAGAACGCAAACTTTATTTTGGTTTTTTACCTGCTTCCGTGAACGACAAGGAATGTGCCGATACCGCCATGGCCATGACCCTTATATGTCTGCTGGTGATTACGTATATCCGCTCGCTTGCTCTGTTGCCCCTTGCCATCGTGCTGTTGCTGCTTGGCATGGTGTGGCCTCGCGCGTACAAGCCACTTGCAATGCTTTGGCTTGGCATTTCCTTGCTGCTGGGCTCCGTTATGTCGCGCGTTGTGTTGAGCATAATCTTTGCGGTTATTGTAACGCCCATCGCGCTGGTCATGCGTCTGTTCGGACACGATCCCATGCGCCGCAAGGCCTGGAAAAAAGGCACGGATTCCACCTTTGTAACTCGTGACTATCTTGTCGAAGCAAAAGATCTGGAACATCCATTTTAGGGTGCGTTCCACAGGAGATATTTATGGATTTTCTTAAAGACCTGCTGCAATTTTTTATGCAGCGCAAAAAATTCTGGCTGCTCCCTCTTGTTATCGTTCTGCTGCTTTTTGGCGTACTTGTGGTGATGACCAGCGGCTCGGCGATAGCACCCTTTATTTATTCAGTTTTCTAATCACGCACGCTTGGCGCGCCGCGCCTGCAATACACGGAGTCTTTAATGCCCATGGCCATTCTTGGCATATCTGCTTATTACCACGATTCTGCCGCCGTATTGTTTGTTGACGGCAAAATTGTGGCCGCCGCTCATGAAGAAAGGTTTTCGCGCATCAAGCACGATTCAGGCTTTCCGCGTAACGCGGCGGCCTATGTTCTGCGCGAGGGCGGGCTGAATATTGCTGATCTGGAGGCTGTCGCTTTTTACGACAAGCCCTACCTCAAATTTGAACGTCTGCTCGAAACATACAATGGCTTTGCCCCTTCCGGGCTGCGCAGTTTTCTTTCTGCCATACCGGTCTGGATCAAGGAAAAACTGTTCATGCGCGGCATGCTGCGCGATGCCATTGCAAAGCTTGGCCCCGGCTCACCCAAGGTGCTTTTTCCAGAGCACCACCTTTCTCATGCGGCCAGTGCCTTTTATCCCTCGCCTTTTGACAGGGCGGCCATTCTGACCATCGATGGTGTGGGAGAATGGGCAACCACCACCATCGGCATGGGTGAAAACGCCCAGATACGCATCCTCAAAGAACAGCAGTTTCCCCATTCACTGGGACTGCTGTACACGGCCTTTACGGCATACTGCGGTTTTAAGGTCAATTCGGGCGAATACAAGCTAATGGGGCTTGCGCCCTACGGCGACGGCGACCTTGAGCTTGTGGCAAGGCTTAAAAAGGCCATTTGCGATACGCTGGTGGACATTCGTGAAGACGGCTCCCTGCTGCTGAACATGGACTACTTTGATTATGCAACGGGCCTACGCATGTACAAGCGCGCCAAGTGGGAAAAGCTTCTGGGCATACCACCGCGCGATGCGGAAAGCGAAATCGGCCAGGAATATATGGCTCTCGCGCTTGCCATCCAGCAGGTGACAGAAGAAATCGTGCTCAGGCTTGCCCGCACCGCGCGCGAGCTGACCGGCTGCGAAAACCTTGTCATGGCTGGTGGCGTGGCCCTTAACTGCGTGGCCAACGGCCTGCTCATACGCAAGGGCATTTTCAAGAATGTGTGGATTCAGCCCGCATCGGGCGACTCTGGCGGCGCATTGGGCGCAGCGTATGCCGCATGGCACATCTGGGCGGGCAATGAGCGCCCCTCCCCTAATGGCGTTGACGCCATGCAGGGGGCATACCTGGGACCAGAGTTTTCGCGCAACGATATCATGCGCGTGGTGCGCAGGTTCAATGCGCCCCACAAGGAATACGCCAGCACAGATGTGCTGTACTCTACTGTTGCGCAGCACCTTGCAGACGGCGCGGTGGTTGGCTGGTTTCAGGGGCGCATGGAATACGGTCCCCGTGCCCTTGGCGACAGATCCATTCTTGGCGATCCCAGGCGGCCAGAAATGCAGAAAAAACTGAACCTCAAGATCAAGTTCCGTGAAGGATTCCGTCCCTTCGCCCCTTCGGTGCTTGAAGAATACTGTGCGGAATGGTTTGATCTTGAGCCCACGTCGCCCTACATGCTGGTGTGTGCCCCGGTGGCGCAAAAACACCGCATACCGCTGCCGGACAATGTGCGTGAACTGCCACTTTACGACCGCCTGTACCTGCAACGCTCTACGGTACCGGCAATCACGCATGTGGACGGTTCTGCCCGTATTCAAAGCGTCTCGCGCAGCACAAATCCCCGCTACTGGGGGCTGATTGATACCTTCAGGCGCGAACAGGGATGCCCCATGGTGGTAAACACCAGCTTTAACGTACGCGGCGAACCTATTGTGTGCACGCCGCTTGACGCATACACCTGTTTTATGCGTACTGAAATGGACTTTCTTGTATTGGGCGACATTGTTTTTGACAAACGTGACCAGCCTGAGTGGCAGGAAAATGTAGACTTCAAGTCCATTTTCACCCTCGACTAACACACACCGCATACAAGCCATACTATAAATTCAGGGCGAAACTCTGTTGCAAGAGTTTCGCCCTGAATTTATATGTTTTGCAACAAGGCAATATGGTTCAATTTTGGTAGCAGTTCCGCATGATTGGCTGCACCTGATTTGGCAAAAATAACATTGCGGACAAGACCTGCGCAAAATAGGAAAGGCGAGCACCGGAACAAACCGATGCCCGCCCGATAAATTCTGCAGCAATACGTCAGGGCAAGCGAGATACTCTTTAGATCTGCTGCCTTCTCTGTCGCACAAGGCAGCCCACAAGCCCGAATATGCAGGCGGGAACAATCCAGCCAAGCCCCACTGCCTCAAAAGGCAGGTAGGCGGTCAGCTTGATGGGCAGCCCAAATCCTTCCAGTACACTTATGCCGCTGCACAAGAGAGCACCGCCTGTGGCAAAGCGAAAGACATTGTCGTTGCCTATGTGCTTGTCAAAAAGTGAAAGAACAATAACCACAAGTGTGCCGGGGTACAAAAACGTGAGTATGGGCGCGGCAAAGGCAATGATACTGTCCAGTCCCACGTTTGAAACCACCATGCTGAAAAGCCCGGTGCAAACGGCCACGCACTTGTAGCTCACACGCCCTTTGCTGAATTGCGAAATAAAGGTGCCCGTGGTGCCAATCAGCCCCACGGCCGTTGCCATGCACGAAACACTCATCACCACGGCTAGCACCACGTTGCTGGCGCGGCCAAACAGCCCGCCCACCAGATAGGCCGCCAGCGCGCCTTTTTCTGTATCTGCGGGGTACAGGCCAGAACCCGTGGCTCCCAGATAGCACAGACCCCCATAAATAACGAACAGCAGTGCGCCGGCCACCAGGCTTGAAAGCCCCACAGAAAGCGCTTTCTGACTGCCAGAGGTATAGCCCTTGTTTTTCAGGGCGCTCACAATGACAAAACCAAACACCAGCGAAGCCATGACATCAAGGGTCTGGTAGCCAGCCAGAATACTGTTCCAGGTCACGTTGGCATCGTGTACCGTGGGGTTGATTTCGCCCAGAGGCCAGGCCACAGCGGCGATAACAATCAGAATAAAACCACCGATCTTGATAGGCGACAGATAGCGCGCAATGGCATCAACCATGTTTGATTCGCGGTAGGCCAGTATGGTTGAAATGCCAAAAAAAGCTACAGAATACAGAATCTTGGCTAACGATATGCCTTTAGAAGAATAGCCCAGTGGCGCAAAGGAAATGGCAAAAGCCGTGGCCCCGGTGCGGGGAATGGCCAGCAAGGGACCAATGCACAGAATAATCGCACTCATCATAAGCATTGCTGGCACACTACCAAGCCTGTGCAAAAGGCCTTCCTTGGTGTCTATGCAGTCAGATGCAAGCATGGCGTAGATAGTCAGCAGCGCAAGGCCCACGTCTGCGGCATAGTAGCACAAAAATCCTGTAAACCACTGATTGCCAGCTGTAAGCCCGATATAGAGAGGAAAAACCACATTTCCAGCCCCAAAAAACATGGAAAACAGCGCTGCACCAACTATAAACGAGTCACGCAAGAGTTTTTTGTTCATATGATTCCAATAATAAATTTATTGTCAGGCGCTACAGTATGCCGTGGCTTACTGCCAAAGCGTCAGCCGCCGCCTCAAATAACAGAATGGGGCACGCGAGGCCATACTCTTGTGCCATTTTTTTTCAGCCAATATTGCTTCTTCAATCCTGTTTCAACAAAATCGCAATGTTACTGACGTATACAAAACGGCCCAGCTGTGAAGCAACAGCTGGGCCGTAACAACGGCATGCCAGTAAATGCGGCTGCCTGCAGACTACCAGGAAAGAGCTATTTAGGCACAGCCAGGATGACCTGCGAAGCCTTGACGATGGCGGTAACTCTTTTGCCAGCTTCAAGGCCAAGGTTCTTGATGCTGCCCATGGTCACGATGGAGGCAATGGAAGCGCCGCCGGGCAGATCAACGATAACCTCCGCATTAACCGCGCCGGGGGTAACCTTGCTCACAGTGCCAGCAAATTGGTTGCGGGTAGAGAGCAGGTACTTGTCCGCGTCATTCATCAGCAGCACAAAGCTGGCCTTGATAAGCGCAATGGCGGTTGCACCGGGCTTGAGGCCAAGATTGTTGGTACTCACCTTGGTGATGGAAGCAACAATGCTAATGCCACCATCAACAGCAAGCTCAACTTCATCATTCACGGCGCCGGAGTTTACAGCAACAACCCTGCCGCTAAAAACATTTCTTGCACTGGTTTCCATATTATTCTCCTGTAGTTTCGCGGAGTGATAATCATAACACATGGGGGGAGGTATTCCTCCGCATTGCATGACTCAACCCTACTAGCTCTTTCTCCAGATAGCCAACAACGCACACCATAAGATAAAATTGCAATTTTTTACTTTTATCATAGACAGTTACATGTTCACCCTTTTTCATAATAACCTGATATTGCATAAAAAATTAAATTCAGAGGGCGCGTAGTTCAAATCGTTCAATGCTTCCAGCTGCATGCGTTGCAGCCAGCCACCAGATGACAATTTTTCAAAGACACCGTACCATGCCAGCCGGACGCCGGATGGGAGCCAGTCTGAGTATTGCTGCCGTATCTCCTTGCAGTTGCGCCCTGTCCGGGCTACGGCATGCCAGCAAAAATGTTTGTCCTTTGCCAATAGTGGAGAAAGCATGAATACATTTGATGTCGTCGTTATCGGCGGTGGGCCAGGCGGAGCCAAGGCCGCTGGCATACTCGCCCGTGGTGGAAAAAAGGTTGCTCTGGTTGAGAGCACTCACCTGGGCGGTGTGTGCCTTAATTGCGGCTGCATACCCACCAAGCTGCTGCTTGGCGCAACTGCGCCCAAGGGGCTTTTGCGGGGTCTGGAGCGCCAGCGCGTGGCCAAGGGATCCATTGAGGTGGATTACGATGCCCTGCAAAAACGTATTCAGCGCTTTGTCAAAGGTACGTCTCAAGCTCTGGGTAAAAGCCTTGAGCAGCTTGGCGTTACCCTTATTGATGGCCGTGCGGTCTGCACCGGCCCCAACGAGGTGCAGGTTGTCTGTGCAGATGGCACCAGCCAGGCCCTGCAGGCCCATCGCATCATACTGGCTGGCGGCTCGCGGTCTGCGGCTTTTCCCGGCATGGCACCCGACCACGATGCGGTTCTGGACAGCACAGACATGCTGCGCATAACTGCCGTGCCGGAAAGCCTGATTGTGGTGGGCGCTGGTGCCATTGGCCTTGAAATGGCCGACTTTTTCAATGCCATGGGCAGCAAGGTGACCATTGTGGAAGCCGCCCCGCATGTGGCACCCACGGAAGATGCCGACCTGGGCCAGGAAATGGCCAAACTGCTGGGCAAAACCGGCATCACCTGCATTACCGGGGTAAAGGCAACCTCACTCGCCACCATCAACGGCATGGCCGTGCTGGCCCTTGAAGATGGCCGCGAACTCACGGCTGCCAAGGCCCTCGTGGCCGTTGGCAGAACTCCCAATACCGACGGGGTTGGCGCTGAGAGCGCTGGCTGCGTACTCAAGGCTCGTGGGTATATTGATGTGAACGACAGCCTTATGGCTGCCCCCTCGGTGTACGCCATTGGCGACATCAACGGGCAAACCCTGCTGGCACACGCGGCGGAGCACCAGGGTTCTTATGTGGCGCGACACATTCTTGGTACGCATACGGCCCAGTATGCTTCCGGGCCCGTGCCTTCGTGCGTGTACGGCAGCCTCGAGATCATGCGGGTGGGCATAACCACCAAACAGGCTCTGGCCTGCGGTGGCGAGGTTACGGTTGCCAAAGCCCAGCTCATGGGCAATGCCATAGCGCAGGCTGGCGGCGACGCCTCTGGCTTTGTGAAGGTGGTATGGCACAAGGGTGAGCTGGCGGGCATTGCCGCGCTCGGGCACGGAGTATCGCACCTTGTTACGGCCGCCCAGTTGCTGCTCTTGGGACAATACCACGGCGAGGCGCTGCACGCCTTCATGTTTGCCCACCCCACCCTGGATGAAGCACTGCACGCAGCGCTTGAAGCCCCCAGAGAAACCGTCAGCGCCTAGCTGCATACCCCCATTTTATACGGTTTTGCCCCGGTCAGCGTCATGCTGACCGGGGCTTTTCCTTACTTTTGTCAATTTTCAGATATCAGATTAAGTATCATGTAAAATTCTTGTCAAACTGCAATATGTTGTCTAACATACATATGTTTATGTTCAATTTATGCGAAATTTTTTCGGTGCAATCCTCACCCCCCCTATCAGGAGAGCAAAATGGCCTACGTGGAACAGGTGTTAAATAACCTTAAAGAAAGATATCCTCACGAGCCCGTATTTTTGCAGGCAGTACAAGAAGTATTGCAAAGCCTGCAGCCCATACTTTGCAAAAAGCCAGAATACGCGAAAATGAAGATACTTGAGCGTATTACCGAGCCGGAGCGCTGTGTTTCCTTCCGCGTGCAGTGGATGGATGATTCAGGACAGGTACAGGTTAACCGTGGATATCGGATTCAGTTCAACTCCGCTCTTGGTCCCTTCAAGGGAGGCCTGAGGTTTCACCCCAGTGTTAACCAGGGGCTGCTGAAATTCCTTGGTTTTGAACAGATTTTTAAGAACTCCCTCACCGGCCTTGCCATAGGCGGCGCGAAAGGTGGCTCTGATTTCAATCCCAAGGGCAAGTCCAAGATGGAAATCATGCGCTTCTGTCAGGCCTTTATGACAGAGCTTTGCACCCACATTGGCGCAACTGTGGACGTACCCGCTGGTGACATTGGCGTTGGAAGCCAGGAAATCAGCTTTCTTTTCGGTCAGTACAAGCGCCTTACCCGTCGCTACGAAGGCGTGCTTACCGGCAAAAACCTGCTGTTTGGCGGCTCACTGGCACGTCCCGAAGCAACCGGTTATGGTGCGGTGTACTTTGCCCAGGCCATGCTTGAAGCTCTGGGCAAAAACCTTGAGGGCAAGGTATGCACGGTTTCAGGTGCGGGCAACGTGGCCATTCACTGCTGCGAAAAGCTCATTCAGGTGGGCGCAAAACCTGTTACCGTTTCCGATTCGTCGGGCATGATCTACGATGCTGAAGGTATCAGGCTGGATGTGCTCAAACAGGTGAAGGAAATCGAACGCAAGCCGCTCACCCGCTATGCGGAACTGGTTTCTACCGCAACCTACACCCCCGTAAAGGCCTACCCCGAGGGCCGCAATGCAGTGTGGAGCGTGCCCTGCTTTGCGGCCTTCCCCTGCGCGACGCAGAACGAGCTGAACCTGGCCGACGCACAAACCCTGCTGGACAACGGCTGCGCCTGCGTGGCCGAGGGTGCAAACATGCCCGCCACGCTCGACGCGGTGCACGCCTTTATTGCCTCGGGCATCTCCTATGGCCCCGCCAAGGCGGCCAACGCTGGCGGTGTTTCGGTGAGCCAGCTTGAAATGGCGCAAAATGCCAGCATGCAGCGCTGGACCTTTGAACGGGTGGACAACCAGCTGCGGCAGATCATGTATGACATTCACCACAATGCCGCTACCACGGCCGCTGAATTCGGCCATGCCGGCAATCTGGTAATGGGCGCGAACATTGCGGGCTTCCGCAAGGTTGCCGATGCAATGATAGCCCTGGGTCTGTAGCATCCTTTCCTGCAAATGCAGGAAAGGCGCTGTACGCAAAAAGCCTGTTGCGGGGAATGCACTGAAGAGGCGGCATTCCCACGCAGCAGGTTTTTTGCGCAGTGGGCTAAATATCACAGCATATTATTCTGATGGGCGAGAGGCATCACCCTGCCCCAGCGGGCGCTGCATGAGCACAATATCCACCCACTGACCAAGCTTGAAGCCCACGCTGCGCAGCACACCCATGTGCTGAAAACCAAAGCTGGAATGCAGGGCAATGGAGCCTGCGTTGCCGCTGTGGCCTACCACCGCAATCATCTGCCGCCACGGCCCCTGCTCGCAGCGGGCAATAAGCTCGTGCAGCAAGGCCCGGCCAATACCGCGGCCACGACAGTGGGCATCCACATAAATGGAATCTTCAAGGCAGTAGCGATAGGCTGAGCGCGAGCCGTAAAGCCCTGCATAACAATATCCCACGACAGCTCCGCCCTGCCGCGCCACCAGAAACGGCAGACCAAGCGCAAGCACAGCATCACGCCGCAGCGACATCTCGCCCAGATCTGGCGGCTGTTCCTCAAAGGTAGCCAATCCCTGCAGCACGTGCGGGGCATAGATAGCCTGCACGGCGGCCATATCCTGCTGCCGCGCATCTTCCACCACCACATTTGCGGAACCGACCCCTCCCGATACCGGGAATAACGTATCCATCAGGCTTCTTCCTGCCTTGCAGCCAGAGTGTGATTTACCAGCAGTTGTAGTGAATTTTGCTCTCGTTGAAACGGTCCGCCTCGCTAAAGGGCTGAGCGGGATGCCCCATAACCACGAGTCCAAGCATGTTGATGTGTGCTGGGACCTTGAGCAGCTCACGTATGGGTTCAACGCGGTCCTCAAAGGGGTACATGCCGCACCACACAGTGCCAAGGTTCAGGCCGCGCGCGGCGATCAGCATGTTTTCGAGAGCAGCTGTGCAATCCTGCTGCCAGTAACCCGGAGACTTGGATTCTTCGGGATTGGCGCACACTACAATCACCACAGACGCCTCTGCGGCCATCTTGGCGTAGGGGTGGCGCTCGGCAATGCCCGCGAGCAAAGCAGCGTCGCGCACCACAACAAAGTGCCAAGGCTGCTTGTTGTGCGCGCTGGGTGCGCACATGGCCGCCTTGAGCACCAGTTGCAGATCCGCATCGCTCACAGGTTCGGCGGTAAACTTGCGAATACTGCGGCGGGTAAACAGGGCATCAAAAACATCCATAATCAACTCCTTGTCTGTTGCGGCCCAGATGGTGCGCTCCGGCTCGGGCAACACCGCATGATTTGCAACAACTCCAACAATATACCAGTAGCTGCGACACTGCTGAAACATATCCTGCAGAGGGCGGTAACCAAAAGCCCCCTTTCAGTCCCGGTTCAATCGGGTGAAAGGGGGCTGTTTGCTGTAACCAGATACCTGAGAGACTCAGGCAAGCTTATTTTCTAGCTCATGTCCCAGTTGGGGTACATGGTCCAGATGCCGCAGGGGCAGATGCCAGAGCAAATGCCACAGCCGATGCAACGGGCGGGATCAGAGACGTACTCAAATCCGCCGCCAGCGGTTTCCTTGCGGTCAATGGCCTTTTCCGGGCAGGATTTAAGGCACATTTTGCAATCGCGGCAGGTACCACAGCTCACGCAACGGGAAAACTCATCCTGTGGCGTGGGCAGATCACGGTCGTGACACTTGGCAAAATAGGCCGTGTGCAACCGCGTGGAAGGCACAAGCTGTTTCTTTTCAGGGGTATAGCTTTCGCCCTTTACCCAGGCATCGGCAGCGAGGGCGGCATCACGACCAGTGCCGATGGCGTGCACGAGCAGGCCGGGCTTGATCACGTCGCCAACGGCAAACACGCCGTCCATGATGCTGAGGTCGGGCTTGGGCACGATCCATTCGCGGAACTTTTCCAGTCCTTCGGGCAGGAAGGAAAGGTCGGGCGATTCGCCAATGGTGATGATGACCATCTTGCCGGGAATAAGCGTGCCTTCCTGGCTGATGATGCCGTTGTCGGTCACTTCCTTGGTCTGCACAGGCCAAACAAGCTTGCCGCCAAGGGCTTCAACGTGCTCAATTTCGTGGGCAAAGGCGGCGGGCTTCTGCACGTCTATACAGGTCACCTGCTTGGCGCCCATGGCATATGCGCCCACGGCGGCGTCCATACCAGCATTGCCGCAACCAATAACGATCACGCTGTCGGGCACGGCGGGCTTATCGCCCTTGTTGACGGCCTTCAAAAAGTCGATACCAGCCACGATCTTTTCGTGCCCAGGCCAGGGGAAGATGCGCGGCACGTGCCCGCCGGTGGCAACCACCAGGGCGGCGTGCTTTTTGCGCAGCTCGGCAAACTTTTGGGCATCAACGGGGCAGTTGTTCACAAAGGTCACGCCCATGTCTTCAATGCGCTTCAGTTCCTTGCGCAGAAGGTCATGGTTGAGACGCGCGCGGGGAATGACCTGCTCAAGCTTGCCGCCCATGACGGAATCAGCTTCGTACACGGTCACATCGTGACCCATGCGGGCAAGCTGCCAGGCTGCCGTAAGGCCGCCCACGCCGCCGCCGATAACACCAATGTGCTTTCCGGTGCGGGTTTTGGGCTTTTCTACCTTGATATCGGCAGAGAAGGAACCAAGCTTGCCGATCTGCACGGGGCTGTCGAGATCGGTGCGCGTGCAGCTCTGCATGCACGGGTTGGGGCACACGCTGCCGCACACGGAACCGGGGAACGGCGTGTAATCCAGCACCATGCGGTAAGCTGCGTCCACATTTCCTTCACGCAGAAGATTAAGTCTGCGCTGGGTGGGAATGGAGGCCGGACAGTTGAACTCGCAGGGCGCAGCAAAAGCGGCGTTTTGCCACATGGGAACACGCAGACGGTAATCGCCGCGCGCCACCAGCCCGTTGACCATGAAGTCGTCGGGGGCAACGTCGCTGAAAATACCGCTGGTGATCCATTCCTTGCTACGGAACTGCCCAAGGCTCACTACTTCCTTCTGGCCGCGTTCCTCGTACATGAGGGGGGTGATCTTGCGCCACTGGCTCCAGTCGCACAATTCATTGCGCAGGCTGGGCTGGTCAATGGCCATCAAAAAGTCATCAAGACCAGTATCAAGCCAGGCAACGTCTTCTTCGTCCAGTTCATTGACACGCACGTCCTTGGGCATCTGGCCCACTTCGCCGCGAAAATAAACCGCACCACCCACCATGCCCACGCAGGGGCGTTCGCCCATCACAGAACCAAGGCCCTGGCAGTCGTGCCCACAGACAACTGCCTTGCCGCCGCCCATGAATTCGAACGAAAAGCTGCCCACGCTCTTGAGCACCCACAGTTCGGGAGCTTCATAGAGGGGGTCGTGCTTCATGAGCGAGCCGGTACGCGTACCCGCGCGGCCACCCACGTAAACGGTGCCCGCTGCGGCGCAGTGGGCCGCAGTGTCGCCCGCGTCGCCACGCACTACAATGCGCCCGCCCGCGTTCAACCAGCCCACATCAGCCGAGGCAGAACCTTCAACCAGTATTTCGGTATTGGGCAGGCACATGGAGCCCACCCGCTGACCGGGGTTTTTCACTTTGAAGGTAAGCTTTTTGCCTTCCTTGTTCCAAAGGGGGCCGCCGATGTCGTGCTGGCCCGAAGCCTCAATATAAAAGTCAGTCTCGCCCTTCTCTACCGCGGCTTCAATAGCCAGCAGCAGGTCCTGGGTGGACATGCGCTTGTGTTCGTCTACCGTGCTAACGCGCAGCATGTTCTGCTCCTCGCCAATGTCTAACAGGCGTACTGGATGTCCAGCTTGTCGGCCACAGCCTTGTCCGTGGTAACCAGGGCGTCGGAACGCCCAACCGGCAGCGAGCTGTTGCCCACCGGGGCCAGCAGTTTGCGCAGTTCGGAGTCAAAGGCCAGCATGTAGTCCACAATGTTCTGTGCGCCCCTGTCCACATCCAGCCTTTTGACCAGACGCGGATCCTGGGTGCATATGCCCGTGGGACATTTGCCGGTGTTACAGGCGTTGCAGCGGCCATGTTCATTGCCGACGCAGCCCAGCAACTGAATGAGAATCTTGCCGATGATAACGCCATTGGCGCCAAGGCAGATCATCTTGAAGGCATCCGCAGCCGCATTGCCGGTAAGGCCGATACCGCCGCCAACCCAAAGGGGAATCTGCCCCTGCAGGCCATGGGCCACGGCTGCCATGTAGCAGTCGCGCAGCTTGGAAACAATGGGATGCCCCGTATGCTCGAGCGAAACCTCGTTGGCCGCGCCGGTGCCGCCCTGAATACCGTCCATAAAGAAACCGCCGCAGATCTTGTAGGGATCGCGCAGCAGGTTGTTGTAAACGGAAACAGAGGTAGCCGACGCCGCGCACTTGATGGCGACCGGCACACGGAAGCCAAAGGCGGCATTGAGCGAAAGGTGCATTTTCTGCACCGATTCTTCAATGGAGTACAGGCCCTGATGGTTCGGCGGCGAATGCAGGGTTGCCTTTGGTACGCCGCGGATGGCCTGAATGTGCGGAGCCACCTTGGCGGCGGGCAAAAGACCGCCGTCGCCGGGCTTTGCACCCTGACCGATCTTGATCAGCACGCCAGCCGGATCGGTCTTCATGCGGGGCATGGCCTTGATGATGCGGTTCCAGCCAAAGTGGCCGGAAGCGATCTGCAGGATCATGTACTTGAGTTGATCAGATTCCAGCAGCTTGATGGGCATGCCGCCCTCGCCCGAGCACATGCGCACGGGCATGCCGCACTTTTCATTAAGATAGGCTGCGGCAAGGGCGATGGCCTCCCACGCACGGGTGGAAAGCGCGCCAATGCTCATGTCGCTGAAGATGGCGGGATAAATCCAGTGCACCGGAGGGGTGCTTTCGGTCAACACAAGGCTGTCGCCATCCACACGCAGGGGCAGCTCCTTGGCAAGCATAACGCGGCCAAGGGGCGAACGGATATCAAAGGTATGGCGCTCGGAATCCAGCGCGGGGTCGGTCATCTGGCTGATGCGGCCCACAAAGATGGAATCGAGCGTACGCGGGGGGTTCAGGTTGGTGCGCCCGCCCCGCTTGACGGGGCCGTGTTGACGCGCCAGCACGGAAAACCGCGTATCCTGGTTGCGCACTGGCTTAATGGCAGCGTTGGGGCATATTTTTTCGCACATGCCGCAGCCAACGCAGGCACTGGGAATGCTGGGCTTCTGCATGATGACCGGCCGCGCGGAGTGTTCCTGCGTGGGGTCGGGAAAGGCCTTGCGCGAAAGCGTGATGCTGCGGCGCATCATGCCCACATCAATGGCATTGAATGTACACGCCGCCACGCACGAGCCGCACATGGTGCACAAATCGGGGCGGTATTCTATCTTCCAGCGCAGGTCGTTGACGCTGACGTCCTGAGTTCTTACTGATTCCATCGCTGCACCGCCAGATCGTTGTCAATAACCACCATCTCCCGCTCATTGGGGTAGATGTCTTTGGAAAGATCGCGGTCGGGCATGATGGCGTTCAGACCGCAGACCTCTGAGGCGATGGCCACCATGTCCGAGGTTCCGCCCACAACAACGGGCCGCAGCTTCTTTGAATCGCAGCAGGTAATCATCTTGCCGTCTGGCAGAAGGCCGATGATGGTGTTGGGGCCGTTGATCTCAAGATGCGCAAGCGATTCACGTATAAGGTTCAGCACCTTGCGGTCGGCACGCTTTTCAACTTCCACAAAGGGCAGAGGCGTAATGACGTGCTTGTAATACTTGATGGGCCAGCGCAGCTCATGCAGCACATAGTGCAGCGTGTACAGAAAGTTTTGCGAGTCAGATTCAAAACCCACATACCCTCTGTGCAGCGACTTCTGAAATTCTTTGTTCTTGGTGAAAAACGTGTTTTCACCATTGGCGCACACGGTGTACCCCTGCAAAAAGAAGGGGTGCGCGGCGTAACGCACAATTGCGTAGTTGGTGTTTTGGCGGCACTGGGTAACGATGTTGCGCGCAGTCAGGCGGCCGTCATTGTTCCATAGTCGAAAATAGACAGCTATGTCGGCAGGATCGCCAATTTCTTTAAGGGTCAGCACATCAGGCCAGAAGGAATAGACAAAGCCATTCTGCTTCTCGGCCAACAAAGCCCTCAGCTCAAGACGCGTGTCCAGCAACAGGTCTTCGCGTTCTTTCTGACTACGCGTGCGGTATTCCTCGGGGTAGTCGTAGTTGCGAAAAACATAACGGGGCATGGCATTGATCTTGAGATCGGGGCGCTTGTCCACCTCGGGGACCCACTGAGCCACCTGAACAAAAGCCCTTTCTTCCATGTAATCATTGACCAGCTGCACACCCTCGGGGGTGCAGGCCAACGAAAGCAGGGGCTTGTCCTTGTAGTGGCTAAACACGCCTTCCAGATCCTGCATAACCATAGCAAAACCTGAATTGTCATGCCCTTCCTGCTGCGGCAGCATTAGATTGAGCGCCATAGAGGGGGGTACGGGCGTCTTGCTCTTGATGGAACCAATTCTGCACATAGCTGATAACCTCAGGAAAATGCGTCAGTTGAAGACCAGCCGCAAACAGGGCTACAATAAGACGCGAATGAACCCTCATATTAGGGGTGCAAAGTTGACAGACCTTTTGGCGTTGTCAGAAGACGTGGCCAAAACGCACCACGAGCCGAGCAGTAGCGACTGTCAAAAGACAGCCTCTGCGCTCCAACCGGCGGGCCCACACTGGCGGTTGCGTTCGGCCTCTGGCGCAGGGGGGAAAATGAGTTTGCTACAAACCTTTACGATGGGCAAGAATAAAATGTCCCCTCATTGCAAAAAAATCAGTAGCATCACCGTAGTGTATAAAACTGCAGTGAATAAATTCTCTATCCAAAAAATTATATATGTTTACCTGAATGGCAATTTTGAAACATTTTTTTTGCAAAATTGCCATATTGCCATAACAAAATATTGGCAGCGACCGATATTTAATTTAGACTAAGGCTCACATAAACCTAAAAATTAGAATAATTCAGCGAATATATGTTGAATTTACTGTCGAGATATAGTCAATCGCCATGCGAGGTTAAAGATGAATGTCAGAATGTGGCTTGTTACCCTTTGCGGTGTGTTCGTTGTGGGTATGGCAACTCTTTTTTTCACCAGCACCCACATGTCCACACTTGTTTTTACGGAAGTAACAATCCCCCAACTCTCGGCTGCTCTGCAGTCAAAATATGAATATGGCCTCAAAAGCGTTGTGGACGTTGCGGCGCAGGATCTGGCCGACAGACTCAAAGGCGTTACCGATCCCAAGGAACAATACACGCTTATTGAGAAACACACAGATTATCAACGTTTTTTCCCCAATGATGAGGGTTATCTTTTTACCTACAAAACTGATGGCACACGCATCAATGTGCCCACAAACAAATCGCAAAATGGCAAAAATGTCATAGATCTCAAAGACACTGACGGCGTTTATTTTATCCGCGAGCTTATTGAAGCTGCCAAAAAAGGCGGCGGCTTTGTGGCCTACCGGTTTGACAAGCCTGGCGCCGGCGTGCAGCCCAAGCTTGCCTATACCCGCCTGATACCCGGCACTGATGTCATTGTCGGCACAGGCGTGTACATCGACAGCGTTGAAGCCGAGCGCACCCGTGTCGCCAAACTGGTTTCGGAACGCAACGACCATTACGACAACCTTGAGCTGCTTATCTGTACTGGCATACTCACCATCATTCTGGGTTTTGCCTGGCTGATCACGCGTATCATCTGTGTGCCCCTGCGCCAGATCACTGTTGAAGCAGAGAAAGTCGCCCAGGGTGAAGAAGCTGCCCTGCCCCAGCTCAAAATGTCCTGTCCTCTCGAAATTCGCAGGCTCAACAGTTCGCTGGGCATGATGATCGAGAATCTGCATGGCCGTATCAAGGAAGCAGCCGACAAAACCCGTCAGGCCGACGAAGCCCTTGGGCACGCCAAGGTGGCCCAGACCGCAGCCGAAGAAGCCAAGCTTCGTGCAGAATCGGCCCGCAGGGAGGGCATGCTGGCAGCCGCGCAGCAGCTGGAATCCATTGCAAAAGCCCTGTCTGCCGCTTCATCTGATCTTTCGCACCAGATCCAGCGTTCGGACGAAGGCGCCGAGGAATCCTCCAAGCGCCTGGCCGGTGCGGCCACTGCCATGAATGAAATGAACGCCACTGTGCAGGATGTGGCCCGCAACGCCGGTCTTGCCTCAAGCGCGTCGCTTGAAACGCGCGACAAGGCCCTTGCAGGTGCCAAGGTTGTGCAGGATGCCGTAAACAGCATCACTGAAGTGCAGAGCCATTCGCTCTCGCTCAAGGAAGACATGACCCGCCTGAGCGAACACGCGCAGGCCATCAACCAGATCATGGGCGTTATTTCCGATATCGCAGACCAGACCAATCTGCTGGCATTAAACGCCGCCATTGAAGCGGCCCGCGCGGGCGATGCCGGTCGTGGCTTTGCCGTGGTGGCAGACGAAGTGCGCAAGCTGGCAGAAAAGACCATGGTCTCGACCAGCGACGTGGCCAAGGCCATTCAGGCCATTCAGGATAGCACCGCCAAGAGTATGAAGGGCGTGGAGAACGCGGTGAGCTCCATCGGCGTGGCCACAGAGCTTGCCGGGCAGTCTGGTGAAGCGCTGCAAGGCATTGTGGACGTGGTTACCGCCACGGCTGATCAGGTAAATGCCATTGCCGCCGCCAGCGAAGAACAGTCAGCTGCCAGCGAAGAAATCAACCGCAGCATTGTGGAAGTCAACGAGGTTTCGCGCGTAACTGCAGAGGCCATGAGTCAGGCATCCACAGCCGTGGCCGACCTTACCGAACAGGCCAAAAGACTTGCCGCTCTTATTCAGGAAATGCAGCAAGACTAAGCTACACGCTCATACAACAGGTCAAGAAGTTCCCGGTTTGCGCAGCGCATGCGCAGACCGGGAATTTTTTCTATGGAGATTGTGCGTGGCATGCAGCAAGGCATGTCACGTAGTCGGCACGGCTCAACACAGATTCAAACCGTTCTTGCGTTTTTGCCCGCAACACGCCACATTTATCAGAGGCGTTGCACCATCAGTCATGCATACACAGATGATGCGCCTGTGCCCGCAGTTTCAATGCGAAAAATCATGCAGCGTACCCTGGTTTTTTTCAGGAAACTTCTATGAAAAACCGCATCCTCATTCTGGTGGTAATGCTCTTGTGTGCCTGCGCCCGTCCCGTATCCCGTCATGAAATGTCAGCCGACACTCTTGCATCCACCATGTATGGCAAGGTGCAGGGTTTTGTTGCCTCTGGCGTCAAAACATGGCTGGGAATTCCCTATGCCGCGCCGCCCGTAGGCGAACTGCGTTTTCGGCGCAACCAGCCGCCGCAGCCATGGCAGGACGTAAAAAAGTGCGTGGCCTTTGGCAACAAACCCATTCAGTACATGAACATGTTTGGGCTAGAGCGCTCGCGCGTGCCCGCCAGCGAAGACTGCCTGTACCTGAACGTGTGGGCCCCGCGGACTGCCGCCCCAAATACAAAACTGCCGGTATTTGTGTGGATTTACGGCGGCGCATATCATATGGGCGAAGGCAGCGACCCCATGTACGACGGCACATCATTTGCCCGTGATGGCGTGGTCTTTGTCAATTTCAATTATCGCGTGGGGCCGTTGGGCTTCTACGATTTTTCCATGTACGGCAGCAGGTTTGAATCCAACTGCGGCGTATCAGACCAGATTGCCGCCTTGCGCTGGGTGCGCGACAACATTGCCTCGTTTGGTGGCGACCCCGACAACGTTACCATTGCGGGTGAATCTGCTGGCGGCACAGGCGTGTACAACATGCTGGCCTCACCTGCCGCAAAGAGGCTCTTTCAAAAGGCCATTGCCGAAAGCGGCGTAACAGGAAATACCGAATCCCGCCGTATGGTTGAGATGAACAACGCCATCTTTTTTGAAAAGCTTGGCATCAACCCGCGTACCGACGTAGACAGGCTGCTGGATATGCCTGCGCAGGACATGCTTGCTGCGGCCACATTCACGCTCAGGGAAGGCCCCCGCCGACACCCCGGCATCTTCATGCCCGGCCCGGTCAAGGACGATCTGCTGCCCCTGCATCCGTGGGAAGCCATGGCCCAGGGCAACGCCCGCGATGTAAAGGTCATTTTGGGCACAAACCGCAATGAAGGCACACTGTTTGCCCTGCTGGGCCTGTTGCCCAAAAACTGGCAACAGGTGGAAAAGATGCTGCGCGACAACGGCGCCGCAGCGCATATCCCGGCTGTCACTGATCTGTACGCCAATGAAAAAGGCATGAAGAAAATGACCACCCTCGCTGGCGATCGGGCCTTTGTGGTGGATATGGTCAAATGCGCAGATGTGCAGAGCGCCTTTGCCAACACATACGTGTACCGCTTTGACTACGCCCCGCTGCTGCCAGAACTGCTGATGCTGGGTGCGGCCCATTCTACGGAAATTACCACCGCCCTTGCTACAAACGACCACCCATTCTGGCTGCTCACGCCCTCGGCGCGCCGCAAGGAACTTACGCAGTCCATGCACGGCGCATGGCTAAATTTTGTCAAAACAGGCAATCCCAATGGCCCCGGCATCACGCCGGCATGGCCGCAGTATGGTTCTGAGCGGCGGCTCACCTATATTTTTGACCAGAACAACAGTGTGGAATCCAACCCGCACAACAGGGTGTATGAAGTATGGAAGGATATTCAGCTGTACCAGTAGGTTGAACAGGTCAGCATTGACATGCCCGCTGCGGCTCCATACCCTTGCGACACAAATTCAGTTCAAAACCTTCACCAGTTGAAGGTTGGGAGTAGAACATGACAGATATATCGAGCCTGCCCGGCGCAAATTTTTCGCCGGATGTGGACAGCATACCCGAAGAATGCACACTTGAGCGCCTCGACGAACGCCGCTACCTGATCGGCGGCAAGCTGCTTGAATGGACCGGCCCCATGCGCACGGTTACTTCACCCCTGTATGTAAACGGTGAGCAGCGCGTCATCGGCTCCTGCCCGGAACTGACCGAAGCCGAATCGCTGGCCGCGGTGGAGGCTGTAAGCAAAGCGTGGGACAATGGCCGTGGCGCGTGGCCCACCATGCGCGTTGAAGACCGCATTGCCCGCGTGGAAGAATTCGCCCGCCGTATGGCTGCCGTACGCGAAGAAGTGGTTCGCCTCATGGTGTGGGAAATCTGCAAGCCGCTCAACGATTGCTGCGCAGAATTCGACCGCACCATTGACTACATCCGCGCCACCGTAGACGCACTCAAGGACCTTGACCGGGCTTCGTCGCGCTTTGTGATCGAAAGCGGCATTTACGCCCAGATTCGCCGCGCTCCGCTTGGGCCGGTGCTTTGCATGGGGCCGTACAACTACCCCCTCAACGAGACCTTTACCACGCTTATTCCCGCGCTGATCATGGGCAACCCTGTCATTGTCAAAACGCCGCGCATAGGCAAACTGCTGTACGCGCCGCTGCTTGAGGCCTTTGCCGAATGCTTCCCCGCAGGGGTGGTGAACATTCTTTTTGGCGACAGACGCGTGGCCATCCCCGCGCTGCAATCGGGCCACATCAGCGTGCTGGCCTTTATCGGTTCAAGCAAGGCTGCCGATGCCCTGCGCAGACACCATCCCTCACCCCACAGGCTGCGTTGCGTGCTGGGACTCGATGCCAAAAACGCGGGTATTGTGCTGCCCTGCGCAGACATGGATCTGACCGTTTCAGAGGCGGTTACGGGTGCGCTGAGCTTTAACGGCCAGCGCTGCACGGCCCTCAAGATCTTTTATGTGCACGCCTCGCGCACAGAGGAATTTCTGGCAAAGTTCAGCCAGGCCATTGCCGCCCTGCCCATGGGCCTGCCCTGGAAGCCGGGTGTTAAAATTACCCCGCTGCCCGTGCCCGGAAAGGTGGACGAACTGTGCGAACTGGTGGACGATGCAGTTGCCAGGGGAGCACGTATCGCCAACCCGCACGGCGGCACCTATAACCGCACCCTTTACTATCCCACCCTCATGGCTGGCATAACCGCAGAAATGCGCCTGCACACAGAGGAGCAGTTTGCGCCGGTTGTGCCCGTGGTTTCGTATAACGACGTGTCAGAAGCCGCAGAAGCTGTGATCGCCTCGCCCTTCGGTCAGCAGGCCAGTATTTTTGGCACTGATCCCGATGCTGTGGCCGCGCTCATCGACCCCATGGTCAACCAGGTGTGCCGCGTGAACATCAACAGTCAATGCCAACGCGGGCCGGATACCTTCCCCTTCACTGGGCGCAAGGATTCCGCCGAGGGTACGCTCTCAGTCAGCGATGCGCTGCGGGCATTTTCCATCCGCACACTGGTGGCGGCCAAGGGCTCTGTCCCCAACAAGGCACTGGTTTCTGACATCGTGCGCAACAGAAAGTCCAACTTCTTGTCCACGGATTTTCTGTTCTAATGCTGAAGTTGTCTCTAAAATAAAACTTGAAGTAAAACTTGAAAGGCCGCACAAGCGGCCTTTTTTGTTACATATAATGTTCAAAACCCTACACTAACCCAGCTTCGGCGGGTGGGAAAAACTGAACGGCCCACGCTCGGCAAATTTACCCGGCACACGGCAGTAATGGGTGTTTACCCGGCCATCAACAAAGTGGTGCAGCAAAAATGCGGGGGCTTCGTCCGTAAAGGCATCGCCGCCAGTGGGACAGAAATCGGGAACAATATGCATGCACACTGGCGGGGCCGTGACCGCCGCTACCCCATGCCACACGGTAAACATATAGCGGTGCAGATGCCCACAGCACAGGCGCACATTGGGGAACTTTTGCAGAATCCGGCCAAGCTTCTCGGCGTTCTCGTAAGGTTCATCCATCACGCCAAGGGCCGTGAAATATGGTGGGTGGTGCGTGAATACGAGGGTGGGCCTTTCTGGCTGCGCGGCCAGCGTCTGCTCCAGCCATTGCGATACAGGGCCGTCAAAATGGCCGGAATGCGAACCGGGGCGGGTTCCGTCAAAAAACACCATTCGAAGCGGATATTTTTCAACTGTATAGCACAAATAGGGCGCAACAGCAGGATCTGCCGGGCAAAACCGGGCAAGCCCGGTCATAAAATTTTCGCGCCTGTCATGATTGCCGGGCAGCGCATACACCGGCATATCGAGTGAGCCCAGAGCTTCCGCAGCAATAGCATAACCACCAGACTGCCCATTGACCGATATATCGCCGCTCACCACAACGCAATCGGGGCGCTGTGGCAGCGATGCCAGATGCGCCACGGTCTTTTCAAGCAGCAGAGCGCCATCGGAAACATTAAATGCCAACCCGCGCCCTTCCGCCACGTGCAAATCCGATATTTGCGCTATGAACATGCCACCCCTCCAGCAATTCTATTATGTAATATTCCTAATCTCTTTGGGAAGTTGCAGTCAAGCACACCTTGTCACAAAACTGTAACGTAATCGGCTGTAATGTAACAATCGTAAAAGCCTGTGTTCTTGCCACAACGCGCAATTGGTGGTAATTTAAACAAAATTTAACTCAGACAAGCCAATACAATCATGTGTAGCCCCTGTTTTTTCCCCTAGCCTTCACTGTCACATAAGGAGCCGAAATTGTCCGCGATACATCTTGAAAACGTATGTAAACAGTGGGGTGCGACCCACGCTGTACAAAATGTGTCCTTTGAGATCAATGAAGGCTCGCTGCTGGTTTTGCTGGGGCCTTCCGGCTGCGGCAAATCCACAACGCTGCGCCTCATTGCCGGGCTGGAGAGCGTTACCAGCGGGCGTATCTATATAGGCGACCGCGATGTGACCGATCTGCCCCCCGCAGAGCGCCGCCTTGCCATGGTCTTTCAGTCTTACGCACTTTTTCCGCACCTTACCGTGCGCGAAAATATCCTCTTTGGCCTTAAAGTCCGCAAAGTGGCCGAGGCCGACCAAAAGCGCCGGCTCGATAAAGCCGTTGAAATTCTGGGCCTCGCGGGCCTGCTGGACAGAAAGCCCTCTGCCCTGTCCGGCGGTCAGCAACAGCGCGTGGCTCTTGGTCGGGCGCTGGTAGCCGAGGCGGCGGTGTGTCTGATGGACGAACCGCTCTCAAACCTTGATGCCAAGCTGCGCCTTGAAATGCGACGCGAAATACGTGAGCTCCAGCAGCGCCTGGGCATGACCATGGTTTACGTTACCCACGACCAGACCGAAGCCATGAGCATGGCCGACACCATCATTTTGATGCAGCACGGGCACATTGTGCAAAACGACGGGCCTGTGGCCATGTATTCCAAACCGGCTACGACATTTGCCGCAAGCTTTATCGGTACGCCGCCCATGAACCTTTTGACCGTTGCCATGACAGACGGCCAGCCAGTGATTGCAGGCAGCAAGGGCTGCACCGTGCCCGGCCCCGTATGTGCAGAATGCACCCTTGGCATACGGCCAGAGCATGTGCTGGTAACGGAAGATGGCCCATGGGAAGCCGAGGTGCTGAGCATGGAATACCTTGGCTCTGATTCTGTGCTGGCGTGCAGCCTTGGTCAGCAGCAGATATCGGTGCAGGTGGCGGGCAACCCCGGCTTCAAACCCGGCCACAAACTACGCCTGAGCTTTGGCAATGATGCGCTGCATTACTTTGAGGCGCAATCGGGCGCCCGTAGAGAATGGACCTAGGCACGAGCCCTATTTTTTTAATATTACCAGATAATTATGATCCTGTTTCGTTACACGACTGTTCCCGGCCTGTAACATTCAAACGATAGTACAGATGCAGCCCCCAAACCCCTGCTAGGAGAAATACATGAAACGTATCCGCTCTTTATGTATGGCAATTTTGTGTTTCTGCCTGTGCGCTGGCAATGCGCTTGCGGCACAGACCAATCTTACGTTCTACTTTCCTGTTTCCGTAGGCGGCCCCATCACCAAGATTGTTGAAGGCATGACCCAGGAATTCATGAAAGAGAACCCTGATATCAAGATTACGCCTGTGTATTCGGGCAATTATCGTGATACGCTCACCAAGGCTCTTACTGCCCAGCGCGGTGGCGAGCCGCCGCATGTGGCCGTGTTGCTCTCTACCGACATGTTTACCCTTATCGATGAAAACGCCATCGTTTCCTACGACGAAATCGTGGGCAAAGACAACATGGCCTTCACCAAGGATTACTTTCCCGGTTTCATGCGCAACAGCCAGACCGATGGCAAGACCTGGGGCATTCCCTTCCAGCGCTCGACCATCGTGATGTACTGGAACAAGGAAATGTTCAAGGATGCCGGCCTTGACCCCGACAAAGCCCCCGCCACATGGCAGGAGCTGGTTGAAATGGGCAAAAAGCTTACCAAGAAGGACGAATCCGGCAAGGTCAGTCAATGGGGCGTTGCCATTCCCAGCACCGGCTATGCCTACTGGATGCTGCAGGCTCTGGCCATCACCAACGGCGTTGAGCTGATGAATGATGCGGGCAACAAGGTGTTTTTCGACAATCCCAAAAACATCGACGCCCTCCAGTTCCTTACCGATCTGGCCTACAAGTACGAGGTTTCGCCCAAGGGAACCATCGACTGGTCTACCACACCCCGCGATTTCTTTGAGCGCAAAACCGCTATCATGTGGACCACTACCGGCAACCTCACCAACGTGCGTACCAACGCCAAGTTCCCCTTTGGCGTGGCCATGCTGCCCGCCAATGCCCGCCTTGGCTCGCCCACCGGCGGCGGCAACTTCTACATTTTCAAGAATTCCTCGCCTGAAGAACGCAAGGCTGCCGTCAAGTTTGTGCAGTGGATGACCACCGCCGAACGCGCCGCCCAGTGGGGTATCGACACCGGCTATGTGGCCGTGCGCCCCGACGCCTGGAAGACCGCCCGAATGGAAGCCTATGTAAAGGACTTTCCCTATGCCGCCGTGGCCCGCGACCAGCTGGCCCACGCCGTGCCCGAACTCTCTACCCACGAAAACCAGCGTGTAACAAAGGCCCTCGACGACGCCATTCAGGCCGCCGTCAACGGCTCCAAGAAATCGGAAGACGCACTCAAGGATGCCCAGCGCGAGGCGGACCGCATTCTGCGCCGCTATCAGAAGTAAAAGAAGCAGTTATTGTGCTGCCAGGGGGGCTTGCCCCTCTGGCAGCTTTGTTCAATCCAACCAGATTCACCCAGATTCAAGAGAGCAGGCCTATGTTAAAACCGGAAACCATGCGGCAGATCAACGCATGGCTGCTTTTGCTTCCCGGCTTTGCCCTGGTGGTGACGTTTACGCACTTTCCTGCCGTAAGCACTTTTATCCACAGTTTTTTTATGGATGGCCGAGGAGGAGCGCCTGCCCAGTTCGTGGGGCTTGAGCAGTACCGTTATCTGCTGGATGACGAGGTTTTTTTCAAATCGCTGCGCAACAACATCATTTTTGCCTGCTGCACCATCCCCTGTTCCATATCGCTGGCCATGCTCATGGCCTTTCTGGTCAACGCACGGCTCACAGGGCAGGCTTTTTTGCGCCTGTGCTACTTTGTGCCCACAGTGCTGCCCATGATCGCCGTGGCAAATATCTGGCTGTTTTTTTACACGCCCGATTACGGCCTGCTTGAGCAGCTGCGCTTTTTTCTGGGGGCCACCACCGGCATAAACTGGCTGGGCAGCGAAGAAACAGCCCTGTTCTGCGTAATAAGCGTGGCAGTGTGGAAGGACGCGGGCTTCTTTATGATTTTTTATCTCGCGGCATTGCAGCAAATTCCGCCGAGTCTTGGCGAGGCTGCCATGCTTGAGGGTGCCTCTCGCGCCTATTATTACCGCCGCGTGGTCATTCCCCTGCTTATGCCCACCACACTTTTTGTGCTTATCAATGCCACCATCAACGCCTTCCGCATGGTGGACCACCTGTTTGTGCTCACCCAAGGCGGCCCCAACAATGCCACCTCGCTGCTGCTCTACTACATTTACGAAACCAGCTTCAAGTTCTGGGATACGGGCTACGGCGCAACGCTGACCATGGTGCTGCTGGCCTTTTTGGGCTTTGCCGCCTTTGTGCAGTTTGGCATCATTGAAAAGAGGGTGCACTACAGATGAACGAACAGCGCAACATGTACGACAGCCGCGGCTTTTCGCGCGTGCTGGACACAACGGCAGCCTGGATGCTTGCCATTCTGTGGGCCCTGCCGCTTTTTTATGCCATCTGGACTGCCTTTCACCCGGCGGAATTTTCAACACGTTTCAGCCTCACGGCACCTCTTACGCTTGAAAATTTCGCCAATGCCTGGAAAGCCGCGCCTTTTGCCCGCTATTTCATCAACACCATCATGCTGGTAACGCTTACCACCGGCATGCAGCTTGTACTGTGCACCCTGGCGGCCTACGCATTTGCCCGCTACGACTTTAAGGGCAAGGGCATCGCCTTTGCGCTTATTCTCATGCAGCTCATGATCATGCCCGACGTTCTGGTGGTGGAAAACTACAGCACCATGTCCAAGATCGGCGTGCTTGATTCTACCCTTGCCATCAGCCTGCCGTACATGGCTTCGGCCTTTGGCATATTTTTGCTGCGCCAAACCTTCAAAAGCGTGCCCAAAGAGCTGGAAGAAGCCGCTGCGGTTGAAGGGGCCAACACCCTACAGGTGCTGTGGCACGTGTACGTGCCGCTGGCCAAACCCACGTATGCGGCCTACGCCCTTGTTTCCATCAGCACGCACTGGAACAACTTTCTCTGGCCGCTCATTGTGACAAATTCCGTCAACTCGCGCCCGCTTACCGTGGGTTTGCAGATATTCTCTGCCACAGAACAGGGAGTGGACTGGACAATCATTACCGCGGCAACACTCATGACATCCGGCCCGCTGCTAGTGGCATTTTTGTTGTTCCAGCGGCAGTTTGTGCAGTCGTTCATGCGGGCTGGCATTAAATAGCTACCTTGCCCACACCAATCAAAAGGCCCCAACGGCTGCCACCGGCGACCGTTGGGGCTTTGCGCATCTATTGTGGTTCGGTTGTATTCGTGGCTATAGTGACACTGCTTGTAAAAGCGCCCTGCCTTGCACTGTGCGGGCAGGCTGCCTGTAAACGAAACCCTTTGGAGGATTCTATGGCAGTTTTTGCAGACTCGATAAAACTGATGCTGGCTGCTGGCCTGTTGCTTGCTGGCACGGCGGTGGTAGCCTATAGTGCCGATTCAGGCGAAGAACTGTACACCAAGCTGTGCTCTGGCTGTCATTCGCCCAGCCCAGCCATGAAGGGCAAACCGGTTGATGCCCTGCTGGCAGGCATGGACAGGGTTAAAAACATAAGCAACGCTACGGGCGCTGCCGCGCGCATGCAGCAGGTGCTGCAACCCCTGACCCCGGAACAGACCAAGAGCATTGCCACCTACATCAACGGCCTGAAATAGCCAAAACAGTCTGGCAGCACAGGTATACTGCCCGACCAGAACACAATGACGGCGAAAAATACGCTTCTGTGCAAAAATTACGCTTGCATTGCATGCAAGAACAGGGCATATAACCGCCAGCGCTATGCTGTTTCGGGCAGTTAGCTCAGCTGGTTGAGCACCGCCCTTACAAGGCGGGGGCCACAGGTTCAAGTCCTGTACTGCCCACCAAATAAATCAAGGGGTTATCCTAAAAAGGATGACCCCTTATTTTTTTGGGCACATGGCTTGGGCACATGAGGGCATGATGTCGGGAAAGGATTCGATGGCTGCTCTTCGAGACGACTCTGATGTGTGCTGATAGTGGGTAAGGATCATGGTGGGGTTTGAATGTCCCATGATCTCAGCAACAGACTTCAAGTCTGCATCGTTGTCCAAGGCGTAGGTGGCAAAAGCATGGCGCAAATCGTATGGGCGCATGCGCCTGGTGATGCCAGCCGCCTTCTTGGTGTCTCGCCATGCTGATTTCATGCTGTCTATCTGCTTGCCTTTGAAGTGGATGATGAACTCACATCCGGCCTCAACATCAGAGCGCCCCCAGACCTTCATTTCTTCCAACAAATTTTCTCGAATCGGCACGTCTCGGAATGGCATATTCTTGTTTTTGGCAGCACTCCACACTCGAATCGTCCTTCTTTCAAAGTCGACATCTTCCCATTTGAGACGGAACAATTCGGTCGGGCCAATACGGACCCCAAGGAAAATGCCCAGCATGACGGCTCGGTATACGTGCCCCTTGGCAACCGCAAGAATTGCGGAAACCTCTGCTGGCGTCGGGGGAGCAATCCGTTCATGCTGTCCCCTGGGTAGTTTCATGCCTTGCATTGGATTGGATTCAATGAACTCTGAGTCGGCAGCCCAGGACAGGGCCGCGCGGAGAATGGTAAGTCGACGGTGTGACGTGGTTGTTTTAACGCCTCGCTCAGCTTCATCGCTGATGAACTTAACGAAATCCCGCTTTTCCAGGCTGGACACTTCTCGGTTCCCGAACACGGCATGCACATGCTTCAGGTGTTCGAGAATGGTACGCAGATTTTTGTCGCTAAACCTTTTGGCCGACAGGTAAAGGGCAACAACCTCGCGGACCGTGCCGCCGGTGCTGATATTTTCATCTTCTTCCGGTCTGAATGACTCGCGGTCATACTTCAAGCGGTGCTGAATCAGTGAATCTTCTTTGCGGGCTTCGGCAAGCGTGGGGAAAGAAGCGCTTTCCCTCTTTCCCGTGAATGGATTGTTCCAGTAAACTTGATAGGAAGATGCCCGGCCATTACGTTTGCGGATAGCCATTCCCGAACCTACTGCTGTGTTTTTTCTGCGCTCAGGATAGCCAGCTGTTCATTGACAGAAAGGTCGAAAATATCTGTCCGTGGCCGTCTTCTTTTTGAAATACGTCCAGACGATTTGGGTCGAATTTCTATCTTTGAAAGGGCTTCTTCCAGGTCGCTCCGTCTATATCGGATGCCTTTGCCACCAACTATTGAAAAATCCACCTTTGGAACATGAAGGCGCTGCAACATTTTTTCTGTTGCCTCAATAGTTTTGAATCCAAAGAACTGACGAGCATCTTCTTTTGTCAGCAAGTATTGCATGCACCTACCTCCTTCTATCCCTGAAACTTTTTGACGATGCACACATTTTTAGTTATTCAAAGCATATGAACGAAGATAAATTCCCTACTATTCGTCCCTGTATTAAGTGTGGCAGAACTCCACAAGTTGAGACCGCACGCCCGGAAGGCAGGACTAAGGATATTTACCGCATCAAGTGTGAATGCGGAGATTATCCGCAGCAGTGGTCAGTAAGTATATCCGCGGCTATCAGGCTGTGGAATGGTTACGTTGCTTCTTAATTTTGACCTTGCGCCCTTTGGTAGCGAGTTTGTCTTGCTCGCGGCCCCTGCTAAACCCGCAAAAAGGGCACACTCTTAACCTGCTGACAGTGCCGCATCCTTCGCATGCCCTTGGCTGCAATCCGTCACTGAGCTTTGCCATTTTGCAGTTGCCGTTGATCTGAGCAAAATTCTTCTGCTTGTGCTTTGGCTTCGATGCAGATGCCTGGGTACCCATATTACCCTCCTGAAAATAAAAAGGCCGCATTATTGCGGCGGAATTAATGGGCTCTTCCACCCAATCCCTTGCCCGTCCGCTGAGAGGTTTTGACAGGCAAGGTCAGAGAGGGAGAGGAGACTTATTGAACGCTGGCGGCGCGCTGGCTGGTGACGCCGTTTATGGGGGCGTAGTTGGGAAGATCGTTGCTTCCGCAAGTGGCGCAGGGATCATCTTCCCCGTCCTGCGGGGTTTCATTGATGTGGGCGCATGTGCCGCAAGAGCGCAGCGTCATGCCCAGACCGTCGGCAAGGTCGGCTGCGGCATCGTGAAATTCTGCGGCGGCTTCAAGAGCCATTGGCAGGACTTCGCCAACAATCTGGTGCAGCTGCTCTTCGGGGGTTGGTTGCGATTCCGCATCGGGCTGAATGATACCGGCTTCAATGGCCACGTTTCGTTCAATGGTAAACTCTGCCTGCTCGCCGGGCTCCTGACCGCCCTCAATGCTGACAGCATCAGAATTCAGGGTGAATGTACCCGCCTCGCCAAAATCGATTTCAATGGAGTCCTCGGCAAAGCTCACGATTGTGCCTGACAGGGTTACCGTTTCCTGACCACCGTCACCGGCAGCTTCCGTTTGCTCTCCCACCGCGTGATCGGGCTTGGCCTTCTTTTCCAAGGGCAGCTGCCGTTCTTCGGCAGTCATGGGCCGCCGCTGTACCACGGCATGAGGCGGATAAGCATCCGTCCAGACGATTTCGCACGCATTATAATCGGCGCACTTGTCGCAGTAGATTTCACGCTCCTCGTTGCCCTCGCGCACGATCTTCGACAAGGAGCGCCGCTCTTCTTCCATGGCGTCAATCTGCTTTTTCAGGCTTTTCATATGCCGATCGCGTTCTTCTTCGAGCTCTTCGATCTTGGCATCAAGTCGGCTCATTTCCTCGGCGTATTCAGCCTTTTCAGATTGGGTCAGCTCCTGCCGCACAGTGATGCGCTCTGACGTGATGAAGTGGCTGTCATTGGATAGCCGACCTGAAACTGGCATTCTGTTATGCCCAGTCTTTTGATCTCGAAAGGAATGAGGAAGGCAAGCTGCTGTGGTGTGTTCGGCTCAAGGTCGAGCTGTGCGCAGATCATCATTGAGGCAGCAAAGCTTTCCATGGTGCAGTTTGCAAGTTTCGGAGTATTGCGCACGGCTGTAAGACAGATGCGGGCAAAACGCTCAGCGCGTCGTTCACGTTCTGCCTTTGTGCTACCGCCAACGACCATGGCGATTGCTGGAATTTGTTTTTGGATAAGCTGGCCGACGGTTTCTGGCTGAATTTTTGTGGGTGCGTTCATGCACTCCTCCTGTATACCCATTCGGGCAGGTCTATTTCTGTGATGATATCGCTGGTGTACCCGGGCCAGATGCCGGAAGCCGAGCAGTCTTTAAAAAGGTTAACTGCGTACCGTATTTCGTTCAGGGCAACTCCCTGCGCAGCCTCAGACACGTTGTAGGCAGACACCACATAGGGTGCCGCCTTTTCAACAAAGAGCAGGATAAATGCCTGAGCTGGCAGGCCAGCAGCTGAAAGTGCTCGAAGATACCAAGCCGCTTGGCGGTGATAGCCATAGTTGTAAACGCTCTTTGCGATAGCTGACGGGCTTGCGTCCTGGGTACTTTTGAGGTCGACAACGCAGCGCCCGAACATCGGCAGCTCAGTAATGAGGTCAATGCGGGCCTTGCATGGCACCGGCCCTTCCTGCCAGTAAATCGAGGTTTCGGTGATGAACGTCCCCGACCTTGATGCGGCAATAAACAGTGGGTGCGCTCTGGCGGCCTCGGACATGGCCGCGCATTCATCCCACATGCCAGCCCTGACCAGCTCAAGTCCTTTGTCTCTAGCAAGCGCCGCTTCTTCTTTCCCGGCCTTTGTGGACCCGTCATGAATGCGGTGATGGTAGCGACTTGAAACGGTGTCTGGTTCAAGTGCCATGGCATGGAACAATCCGCCTTCAAGCATGGCGGCTGTCTGGTCGTGGTCGCCGCTTCCCATGGCGTCAAAGGTAACCTTGAAGCGCGCCGGGCAGCGCAAGAGTTCATCCATGCTGCTTTTCGATAGCGCCTTAGTGCCGTGGTAAACATCCGGCGCGTCCCGCACGATACGCGCAACGTTCATTGCACCCTCCCCCGTCTGAAAACGTCAATGACTGGGCCATCAGGGCACCATGCGCGAAGCTGATCCATGACGGAAGCCATGGTTCCAACCAGAATCACGGCCTCGCTGTTGTGGAAAAGAAACAATGTCACCATGCCATCTGCTCCAAGTGATTGATGATGCCCAGCGCGAAGCATACTGCCCCCGTCCAGAACACGGCCCACAGTGCGTTCCTCACGCCGTTCCAAAGGTCGTCAAGACGAGCGCGCAAAACCCACATGGGCAGACCTGTGCACTGCGCATGCTGAGGCACTGCAGACTGGCATGTTTGCCACCCTGCGCGCCGCCCGTGACGCGCGCCTTATGGCTACGGACAAGTATATGCTGTCGGACTATCCCATCGGTGAGGCTGATCTTGTGGCAGTCCGGGCTTACCGTGCTGCCCTGCGTGACCTGCCCGAACAGCATGGAGCTCCGTGGGATGGTGGCGGCGATGCCACACCATGGCCTATAATGCCAGAAGTATAAGCAAAGGCCGAGGGATACCCGGCCTTTGCTTTCCCCATATTCAAAAACTGGGTTGCACCAACATTTATGGGCTGCTAAGTCATAAGAAAATGGGAGAAATTATGCGGAATATTTTTCAAATTTGTCTTGTCGTTCTTTCCTTACTGACCACAGCATGCTCCATCAAACAAGAGGTTCACCCTGTAGGCGAGCCAATAGGAATGGATGAAATTTGTATTATTGAAGACCCAGCCGTGCGTGAAGGTTTCCTGCCGACATATGTGGCTGCCCTGCGCGATAAAGGCTATCGTGTCAAAGTTCTACAAAAATCCTCCCCTGAACTAGAAAAATGTAATTTTACGTCAACTTATTTGGGTCTGTGGAGCTGGGATTTAGCTCTATACCTTTCGTATGCCCGTATCGACGTCATGCACAACAATCGGACGATAGGTACTGCAAGTTACGATTCAAGACATGGTAGTGCGAACATGGGGAAATTCGTCAAAGGCGATAAAAAGATACGCGAGCTTGTCGACAAAATGTTCCCATCGTCGGTGAATTCACCCGAAGTGCCTACGGCTCAGGAAGCCGCGAAGTAAAATTGAACTGGAAGGACACAAAAAGGCTGGGCTAATCCCGGCCTTTCCTATTTCTGCGCAAGGTTGAACATACTTACGGTGGTTGATACCGAACGAACTACCTCAAAAAATAGTATGACAGGCGACGTAAATTGCTTTCAAACGTTCCGATAAGTTTAACTACAACACCACGAGACAAACCATGAGCCGCAAAACACTGGCGCAATGTCTGGAAATTTTTAACCGGAAAGAACGGTACTGGCTCATCCGAAACTGCTGTGGAAACGGAGCAGACCTATCATTGCCTCTTAGCGATGCGATTATTGAGAAATTGACAAAAAAATTCACTGAATTATTGAATGCTGATCTTAAAAATGCTTGGTGGGCTATGGATTATCATATTGATTGGCTCATTGCAGCACTGACCAGATACAACGAACAAAATGAAGAAAAAAAGACAATTCAAAATATAAACTATAAAATTTCTGGAACTCAAGAAGATTTCGATTTCATAATCTGCACTGAAAATACACTTATATTTGTCGAAGCAAAATTATCTTCTAGATGGGACAGGAAACAATTGGATAGCAAAATTAAAAGACTTAAAGGCATGAAAGAATTATTCCAAAGTACGAAACAATATTTTGTTTTGCTTTCCCCTGAGTTTCACGACATTGAATCGACAAAAGATTACGTCTCAAGCGAATTGGATTTCATGCGAACTGGTTACATCTGTCTTGAAACCCCACCCCCAATTACTGACGGCAGGCGCTTCTTGAAGGTGATCCGTTGCGATGAAAATAGCACTGCTGACAAGGATGGGGCTTATTGGAAAGCTTCTCCTTGTTCCCGATGACAACATGCAAAAATGAGTTTATTCATTCCATGAACTCGCCATATGCCGCGTCGGGTCCAACCTCCGTCGTTTTGGACGTATGGAAGGGGGCGAGTTATTAAGGAAATTCTTTGCCGCAATCTCCTTCGCACTTCCCAATCGGCTAAAGAAATTCGATTTGAACCTACCAAACTCCTTCGATAACCAGTCGCAACGCCGCAGATTCATCATCGGTTTTATGCAAATTACTCTTGACGAAATTTGCATGAATACATAGATTACTTCTAACAACACCGCCCACGCCTCTTAACAATGCGCACCAGGGCGGTTCCTTTTTTTTAGGGGTGGTGAGAGCATGGATGAAAAAAAATGCTACGGAAAACCCGCAACCACATTTAAAAGACAAGTCGAAATACTCTCAGAGCGAGGAATGATTATTGATGACCCAGAACGGGCAATGAGATACCTAGCTCACATTAATTATTACCACCTAGAAGCATACTGGCTACCTTTTGAGATAAGCCGAGATCCGCACCAATTCCACGAATCCACAACCTTTGATTCTGTTCTTAATAATTATCTCTTTGATCGAGAGCTGCGTATATTACTGTTAGACGCAATAGAACGAATTGAAATTTCTATAAGGACGCAATGGGCATATACCCTTGGAATAAAATACGGAGCTCATGCGCACCTTGATAAAGCTCTTTTTAGTTTTGATGACGACTCATACTTTGAAGCAATAGTTGAACTTAAGGCATCGTGCTTAAAAAGTGATGAAAAATATATCGAACATTTTTCAAATAAATATTCAGAGAACTTGCCCCCTCTATGGGCAGTTTGCGAAATCATGTCTTTCGGAAAGATTTCAAAATGGATTAAAAATTTAAAAGATCCATCTGATAGAAATATGATCTCCAGGATATACGGGCTTGATGAGGTTGTCTTTTGTTCTTTTTTACATGCTTTAAATATCTTGAGAAATAGATGTGCACATCATTGTCGTGTTTGGAACAGAAGCTTAAAATTCGGAATAAAACTCCCCAAAAACCCTAAAATTTTATCTGATTCTGTTTACACAAACAACAAAACTAAAAATAAATTATATAATCAATTATGCATGCTCCTGCATATGATGAACATAATTAATCCAAGTCACAGTTGGAAAACCAGATTGGGGCAGTTATTAAAAAAATATCCCGATATTCATCCTAATTCTATGGGATTTCCAGACGATTGGGAGAACTTACCCTTATGGCAAGGAATTTTTGACAAATAACAATATGGCCGCCACAAGCGGCCTTTCTTTTTTCTCCACCCCCGACTACCCTCCTTCCTAGGAGGTCACCATGAAAACACTCGCCACCGCTCTCCTATTCCTTCTCCTCGCCATCCCGGCCTTTGCCGACGACACCACTGCCACCCAACCCATCATCTCCGACCAGTGCGCCACCACTTCCCAACCAAACGACTTGACCGGCATCTTTGAGGCTGCCCGTGGCTGCTGTTCCCATCACGGCGGCATGTCTGGTCAGTGCAAAAATGGCCGCGTTGTCTGCCGCGACGGATCTATCAGCCCGTCGTGTAAGTGCCGCGCAGACACAGACGCACACCCTAACGACAACAAGTCTTAGGGGCCCATACAGAGCGTGCTTCATCACCTCCCCTTGCGCCAACGCATAGCGATTGATAGATAAACCCAAAAAGCTTGGGGGAAAGGATGAGAAACCTTATTCTGTTGGTCTGCTGCGCATGGGCGCTTTCGGCCTGCGGCACAAAAGTCGGTGCTCCGTTAGAAATTCGACCCAATGTCTACAACGTAGACATTGAAAGAACACAGGCTCTTTTGAATGGCGCGCAGATGGACGCCAAACGGGATGCAATCAAAATCGCAAATGATTTCTGCGCTCAAAAGGGTAAGCGGGCAAACATCCTGACCATGGAAACCCAGCCAACGCCGGACGGCGCAACCGCATCCATCACGTTTGAATGCGCTGAACGTCAGGATGGTGTATAATGCGCAAATTCCTTCTCTCGGCCCTACTGGCCGCGCTCCTGCTCCCCGCTCTGGCCATGGCTGCCGGCAACACGACCAACGACAGTTTCTCGCACTCAAAGAAGATGTTGTCGCAGGTCTACGCCGACCACCGCGTGACATTCTATTGCGGGGCCACATACGACGCTCAGGGCAACGTGACTCTGCCAGATGGGTTCGAGACACCGAAACATGAGAAGCGCGCTGACAAAATCGAATGGGAGCACGCCTTACCAGCCGAAAACTTCGGTCAGACTTTCCCAGAATGGCGCGAGGGCTCACCCGAATGCGTGGACAACCGGGGCAAAGAGTTTCGCGGGCGCAAATGTGCTGAGAAGGTCAACGGAGAATACAGGCGCATGCAAGCCGATATGTACAACCTGTATCCTGCGATTGGCGCGGTCAACGCAATGCGCTCAAACTTCAACTACCAGATGCTCGCCGGGGAACAACCTACTTTCGGCACATGCGACATGAAGATCGCAGACAGGAAGGCCGAGCCACCAACTCGCGCCCGTGGACAGATCGCCCGCACCTACTTCTATATGCAGGACTCCTACTCGCGCTACCACATGAGCCGCCAGCACGAGCAGTTGATGCAGGCCTGGGACAAGCAGTATCCAGTGGATAAATGGGAATGCACCCGTGCAAAACGCATTGAAGCCTTGCAGGGTAACGAGAATATGTTCGTCAAGCAACCGTGTGTCGCCGCCGGCATGTGGTGAACGAAGACTGCACCAACAGCGCGAGCAAAGAGAGATAACCATGGCTTTTTGGTGGGTGAATCAGAATAAAAGCTCGGAATATGAAATAGCAGGCGGCTACCTCTGGTCGCCTAAACGCAAAAAGAACGGCGCCAAGAACTACTTCTATGACACCATGGCGGCCGTTGAGGTCGGAGATATCATTTTTTCCTTCTACAAGACAAAGATTCAACACCTTGGCGTTGCCACACACGCAGCTCTGTCTACACACAAGCCGGTAGAGTTCGGCGAGGCAGGGAAAGATTGGGATAACGATGGGTGGCTGGTAAAAGTAGCATGGTACAAAATTCCTACGCCATTCCGCCCGGCTGATATGATGGAAACGATAGCTCCTTTGCTACCCCACAAATATGCTCCCCTTCAAACGAATGGCCGTGGTCTGCAAGGAGTGTATCTCACAGGCATTTCTGATGTACTGGCAACGGCATTGTTGGCCCCAATGCGGAATTTTGCTGAAGGCATCATAAGCCTTGCCGCTACACAGCCACAAGACCCTACAATAGCCGACCAGATCCGTGCCGAGATGGAAGACAGAATGACTGAGATTATTAACTCTAGCACCGAACTTAAACCGACTGAGAAGCAAGCCTTGATCATGTCGCGCCGCGGGCAAGGCAAATTTCGAGAGAGACTAGAAGGCATAGAGCACTGCTGCCGCTTCACTGGTATCACAGATAGCCGCCTGCTGCGCGCTAGCCATATCAAGCCTTGGCGTGACAGCAGTAATGAAGAGCGCCTTGATGGCAACAATGGATTGCTACTTACGCCTGACTTTGACCATCTCTTTGATAAAGGGCTAATCTCGTTTGAGGATAATGGGACTGTTCTTATTTCAACCAAGGTATCACATGGAGACTTAGAAGCCCTCTGTGGTTATTCGCTGGTTGAAAAGAATGTTGGGCCATTCTCAGAGAGGCAAGCAGTCTTTCTGCAATACCATAGGAGAAAAATATTCCAATGATATATAATTATTTTTTTCAAATTATACTATAAGCTGAAAACTAAAAACGAAAAAAAGGGAGCCTTCATGATTCAAAATGACAATAATAATTGTCCATGCCGCTGCCCAAGTCGAGAAAATACAAAGCAAAACAGACGTGAAAATTTCAAATTATTTTTCAACGCGATTACAACGCTGTGCACTCTCGTGCTTACAGGACTTATCGCATACTACACAGTGACGCTATATAAAATGCAAATTTCAGCTCAAGAACCGTTGTTTATAATCTCAAAAGAAAATGACTATAATGCCAACATCGATAGCGTAACATCTGAATCTTTAATTATTTCCAATGAATCAGGGCCAATAAAATATTCATCAACCTCAATCAGATCATTTCTGTTTATAGAATATTTTAAAAATAACAACACTATAACTAACTATTACATACCAATTTACAATTTTGCTTATTCAGTAGAATACAACAACCCAAAAGGGAAAATTCATAAAGCTGTTGGAAAAAATAATATTGAAAAATTTTCAGGACTTTTAAAAAACACAAGAAACAAACTAAATATTGTATTTATGGACATAGTATCATTCACAACAATAAACTATGTTTCTATTACTGGAGAAAATAAAGTTGTTTATTTTAAAGATATATATGAAATTGATAAGCTCCCAAATTTTATTAAATTGATGGATGGAAAAAAAATGTTTAATATTGATGAAATTGAATTTCAGTCAGAAAGTGAATTTGAACAGCAATTTAAAATTTATAAAGAATTAAATTGATTCGGTTTGCATAAGATATGCAGTTATTTTTTGAACAGAACTTTTACGTAAACCTCCGCCACGCAAAGTCACTAAGCGCAAAGCATATCTAAACTTGGGCACATGAAGTGGGCACATGAAATGGGGCAAAAGTGCCCAAAAAGTCATGTGCGCTATAAAATAAAAACAATTATTTCATAATATTAAATATCCACCTATGCCCTTACAAGGCGGGGGCCACAGGTTCAAGTCCTGTACTGCCCACCAAATAAATCGAAGGGTTACAGCTCTGTCTGTAACCCTTCTTTATTTTTTCGAACCTTCCCAATGGTGCAATAATTGGCAACAAGCACCAATGTGGGCCAACCCTTCACGTGCCCCATGGCTTTTTCCATTTTTGAGCAAAGACAAGAACACCTCCCCCCCCAGACCATGCGCAAGTTTCGCAATATACCAGAATCCTTACACCTCAACCCCAATAAATAGCCCATGATTTTTGTGCTACTATGAACGCGCCCAGTCTGCTGCAATTCGGTATCCCCAAACATAGGATTATTCGCGGTCGAGATTCAGTCATGGCCCAATATGGACTACACCCTTTCGAGATGCAGTCTGGCCCGAATCCAGCCTGATCAGCCACTGCGCAAATTACCGTGCAGCGATGTCACGCTTCTCTATACTCGTTAAGGCATTCGCGATGTGTCCAGCAGAAAATGCTCCATAAGGAAGCGAATTCATCGAATAAAATATTATTGCACTAGCTTGTACTGTTGTGAGTCAAATTTTCACACTGACCTGTCACACAACAGTCTCTGATTAAGGATTTCTCCAGCGCAGCATGATCTGACCAAATGCCGCCGAAACATCTGCATAAAGAGTTTCCGCATCTGCTCCAAAGGCGCGTTGCCGTTTGCTAGCCAAAATAAGGACAGCGTGCAGACCATGCTCGGCATAGAAAGGTTTGGCGAAATACGAGCGAACGCCTAGTGGGGCAAATAACGCCCAGTCAATAGATTTGACACTATCCAGGGTGTCTTCCACAATCAGCGAACTCAAACTGTACCGCTCGATATCCTGTGCGATGGTACCCTCATAGGCATGCAGGGTGCCCCACTCAAGGCCGTCAAAAACTGGCCCCACGCCATATACGGCCACACGGCCGCTACCCATCTGGATATGCGAAAGCATCAGCCCGTCAATCGCGTGGTTGCAGAGCATGTACAGTTCTTCAAGCGCTGGGCGAAGCTCGTCTGTGCAAAGGGTCAAGGCACCATCGTCTTCAACCTGCATGGGCTTGGCGTCAACATTAACCAGTGCAACACGCACTACTTCCTTACCGGGTTCCCCCCACACAGTCAGACGGGCATGGGCTGAAAACAGGCCGCGTTCTGCGTTGCCCAATAGCAGTTTTCCTGACCATGCGTCTCGCTCTACAGCTTTTTCCAGGGCTGCAACAAAACCTTTCAATAAAGATTTCGGCACCACTGTATCAAGCGCAAGCTCTCGTCCGTCCTGTTTTTCTCCTTCAAAAAGCATTTGCGCCGCGCTGTTGGCATCGCAGAGCTTCTTTTCTCTCATGTTTACAGTAAATACAGGGTAATCAGCATCTCCCACACGCATCTGAATCTGCGCATTATAGCAGGCAGAATTATAGCCGCCAGGCAAAAAAGCCTCTTTAAGAAAGCCACTGTATACATCATGTCCCGGTTCCGGCCAGCCCTGCAAAATGAGTGGCGTGTGTCCATCGTCGTATTTTAGCCTGAAAATGGCGGCTGCAGGCCGCCCGGCATGGATCATGTCCCAGAATTCCACAAGCAGCGGATAATCTTGCTCCATCACGGCCTGCTTTCTGAACGCGGCATTTTTCAGCAACTGCGGAGCATCAAAACCCGCGCCGGGCCATCGGGTAAAAACCTCAAGGCGCGACTCGCGCTGGCAAATGCTCCACAATAATCCAGGAAACCCTTTGCGCCATTGAAGAAAACGCGCCATGTCAGCTCCATTTGTTGACAATAAGAACTCAATCCAGCCGTATTGGCAGTAAAATAGACACCAACCATGAGCAAGACTTTTTTGTACGCAACAGTGGTCAGACCACTTTCATAAATATCAATATCACTCTGCTATTTCGCTCATATAATCTGCTTGTTATCCACACAATTGTACATATGCTTTTATAGTGGTCATACCAAATAAATAAAAATATATTATATTTTTCATTATGTTAAATATAAGCAGAAATTTTTTTTGGGTTATGTTGCCAAAAAATTCACAGGCGCGCAAAATGAAGTCATATAAAAGTACTTGAATACGCTTTGCTTGGAGGACGCCCGTGATCACGCCAGCAAATGCTGAAAACCCGCTGGAGCACGCCCTGTTGCAAGGGCGCTGGTCGCTGTTTGAACGCCTGCCCGCCGAACGGCACCTCGCCGAAGAGCTTGGGGTCAGCCGCGCAACGCTGCGCACGGCCCTGAGCACCCTTGTGGGCAAGGGTATTCTGGAAACCCGCCGCAACAAGGGCACATTTGTGCGTGCCCTTCCCTGCAACCCTGACGCCGCCAGCCTAGCCGACAGTCTGAGGGCCATGAATATCGTCATGACCCCCTTGCTGGCAGCGGTATCTGGTTCATTTGCGCCATCAGTCATGTTGACGATTGAGCGGCATCTGCCCTCCATAGGCATGGCGCTGCACAGCGGCGACATGCGCCTGCTGGCGCAGCATCACCTCAAATTTTTCTACATACTTTTACGGGCCATCGACAACGCCCGTCTTGCACAGGCCGGTGCAGCCACACTACCAGAGGTTGGTGCGCTTGCCCGGCTGTTGCAGGAGTGCAGTCAGGCACGGTTGGAGGAGCTGTTCAAGCATCTGGCCCGCACGCTGCACGGTCTGCGTCATGCAGACGGGCAAGCCTGCGCCTCTTCCGTTTCGGCATACGCAACATGTCTTTTGCAAAGCCTTGGGGAAGAAGAATGATAGACCGGCAAAGACGTAATTTTTTACGGGGAAACTGGCGCGCGGTTTCCCCATGCATACCGGGCGAGAATTTCGATGCAGAGGCCTTGGCTTGCGACGGCGAGGCGCTGCTGCCGCCGGAATTTTCGTCCGGCATGTTGCGGTTTGAAGGGCAGCGGCTAGGGCTGCCCGTGGATAGCATGAACGAGGATGCACTGATTCGAGCAGTTGCACAGGCAATGCGCGCGCAAGCGCGCCCCACCGTGGAAACGGAAACCCCGCAATCTTGAGGAGGGTTCTATGGCTGACCACGATATTCCCTATCTTGAAGAGCGAAAGCTCATCAAGCGCTGGCAGGGCCCCTGGCCTGTATTGGCCAACATGGTGTTAACGCTCTCCATATTTGCCGTAACCTGGTGGATTTTTCAGGATCCACGCGGCATCATGCGCTTTTATACGCCGTATGTTGGCTACAACTATTGCCGCTGGTGGCTGGTCATCCTTATCTGGATGGCCTATATTTTCGATTTTTGGCCGTTCAAACGTAGTTGGATACGCAATGCACATCCCCTGCAAAAAGGGCTAGTCCTCTCCCTTGTGTCCGTCGGCATCATGATTATGATGATCCACGGTTTTTTTGAAGGGATTCTAGGCAATTTTGCATTTGCCTACTTTAGTCCTCACCAATTGCAGAAACTGCCGGGGCTGACTGAATTTTACTCCACAGAATATGCGGCCCAAGCCTGCATGATGTTTGCCGTCATCGCCTCTTGGATCAGCCCTGCCTGGATTGTGGCGCTGGAAGGCCGCCCCTGGCAGGATCAGGGCCAACCAGTCAGAGGCTTCAGCATATGGCTGGGTACCTTCTGCCTGAGTCTGGTCATCTATTTTATGACCATGCATAACCATATGGGCATTCTGTATTACCCGTGGCAGTATTTCACTGCTATTACTCCGCCTTACTGGGAATCATTTGCTCAGACTGTTTCCGCCAACTTCCATGTGGCCTGGATCATGTGCTGCACTGTTGTGGTATGGTTCATGGAAGGTATTTGGGAACGCTACCCCTTCTGCCTTATCAAGAGGCCGTGGTTGCGCCGGTTTTCCCTGTTCTTTGGTATCATCGTCATCTCCGTTTCCCTATGCTTTTTCTTCTGGTACATGCAGGAACTGGTGTGGGGCGACGCTATCCGTGGGCACAAGCGTGACGCGGCTCCCGACTGGCGCTGGCTGCATGTGGGCGAAACCGCCATTTTCTTCCTGGTGCCAGCATTATTTCTGCAATTCTATTGCGGCAACTGGCCCAACAAGTTCAGCACTCCTGTCAACATCCTTATACGCACATTTCTGGTAATTTTGGGCGGTATTACTGTTTACTGTCTGTACTACCAGTACGCACATCTTGTTCTTGGAACCCAGAAGGGCTTTTCGCATCCGCAGCAATTTCCCATGATACCCATGATCTGGCTGATCAACATCTGGCTGATCAACTGGTGGTTCATGGACGGCTGGCCCGGCTGGAAGCGCGAACTCCGAACCAGCGAGGATATTGCCACAGACGAACACGCCTTTGCCGCCAAGAGTGCCTGGACCCCAGCCATGCTTCCCGGTCTTGTGGTAGGCATACTCGCTGGTGTCATCCTGTACTTTGCCATAGTGGCCGCGCTGCCATGGTTCAGCGCTCACTTCACCCTTGTGCAGTAGGGAGAGCAATATGGACAGACGAGAATTTATCAAGGGTGCCGCATTAGGGGTCGGCGTAGGTGCCATTGGCGCCATGGGCGCGTATTCATATTCCCCCATGCGCAGGGCCTTTCTGAAGGACGTAAAACGCGGCACGGCAGATATCGGCGTATGCAAAGCTGTAAAAATAACCAACATTTCCGAGACAAGCTGGTTTGACAACGGCATCTTCATGCAGGATGTGACGGGCGCGGGCGGCCTGCTGGTAGACCAGTACACGTTCAACTGGCCTCCGTTCGGCAATGGTAAGGGTATCGGCAAGGGCAACTACGCCGACGGCATGAAGTTGATCAAGCACCTGTTGCCTAACAAGCTGGAAGAAGCATGGAAGATAGTGAGTGAAAAAAGTGTCCATGCGGATAACGCTGGCGGATTCTCCTGCCTCGTGGAAATCGAGAATATGGATGGCAAGGTAACAAAGTACCTCTTTGACACCGGTTGGAATTACCTGTGGATGGACACCTGCTACAAGCGGGAAGGCATCGACACCATGCTGGCCAATAATGAAATTGCCGCAATGATCCAGACGCACGAGCACATGGATCACTATTTTGGCCTGCCCGCTGTAACCAAATACAACCCCAATATCCACATCTATACGCCCAACACCTTCTACCCCAACGGTAAACAGTACCTCAAAGACTGCGGGCATGTGGGCAAGTGGACCGAGGTTCCCAAGGGCCTGCACAAAATTCAGGACGGCGTGGCTCTTTACGGCTTTGACTGCCCAATTATTTTCAATGTATTCGGCGAGATATCCATGTACTGTAACGTAAAAGACATTGGCCTTGTGAGCATTACCGGATGCTGCCACCAGGGCATTATTCTTTTTGCCGACACCGCCTACAAAACCATTGCCTACGAAAACGACCAGTTCTACGGACTCTACGGCGGCCTGCACATCTCGCCCTTTGACGACTGGGACCCCAAATACGACGATCTGGTGATCGGCCTTAAGAAGTGGGATCTGCAGCGGGTGGGCTGCAACCACTGCACCGGACTTATCACGGCCCAGAAATTTGTGGATGCTGGTTACCCTGTTGTGAAAGGCACGGCGCGGTTTCGCTCAAAAACAACAAACTACCTCGGCAACGGGGACGTCATCAAGTTTCCCTCGTAAAAGGCGCAGCCGGGGGGGGATGGGTCTCCTCCCGGCTGGATATGAACACAGCCTACCACGACGGAGAACAGCCATGCGCCTCGCCACTCTATTGCCGCGCCCCCTCTCGCCAGAAACAGATGCAGAAAGCCCATCCATTCTCAACTGTCTGCTCACCGGTATTCACCTTGACCGTAAACGGGCGCGGGGGCTGGGCTGGCGAGGGGTGCACACTTCCAACCAGCTGTATGCCGCCTGGACATGCCGGGTAGCTGATTCCCCGCACGTCTACGGCCTGGTTTTTCAGGAAGAACACTCGGACGATTCCTTTCTTTACGGCACGTTTACAGCGCACGTCTTCCCCTATGCGGCAGATCCCGTTCTGGATATATTTCCCCTACAGGCCCTGTCACTGGCCATGGGGGAGGGATATGAGGAAAGCGTGCGCAATCTCTCGCTGCACGCACCAGAACTTGCCCCATTCTGCATGGGGAAATTTCAGCTTGTCACCGCGCTGGATGGCACAGGGTTGACCCTGTCCGTATCCGCACCGGCCAGATACCGCCAGATTTCCCAACGGGGTATTGCCGCGCAACACCACGCCGCATCAGAATGTAACGGTGCGCAAGCCGCGCAGCCTTTGGAGTGGATTGTTCCACCCGGCGGGGTGGAACACGATGTGCCCGCATTCAGGCTGCTGCTGCGGCTCTTTACAACGGTAGCGGCCACCGCCCTTACCCTGTTTGGCGAAGAACCGCGCCTGAGTCTGCACATGACACAGCAGACGCAACCGGACGCAGGTCGAGAAGATACCCTCCCCCAGATCCTGTCGCTACAAGCGCGACTGGGAACAGGCCCGCAGGCTCCAGCCCGAGCAGCCTGTTACGGCAATGGCCGTACGGGGACGGTCGCCGCCCTGACTGCTGACGGCAAAGTTATGACGCATCTGCCCGGTCGCCAGCGCCAGGGAACTGCATGCACAAATGCCAATCTGCCTGTCATGCATATACTGACCGGTTTTCTCGGCGCGGGAAAAACCACCTTTCTACGCCGCTGGCTGGATTATCTGAATGGCCGGGAACAATACGCCGCCGTTATACAGAATGAATTTGGCCACATCGGGCTTGACGCTTCCCTCACTCGCGGCGAAACGCATGTGGAGGCTCTGGATGAAGGCTGTGTGTGCTGCTCGCTTGCCGACAGCCTGCGCCCGGGCCTGCAACGCCTTTTGGATGCGGCCCCCGCCGAGCAGATAATTCTTGAAACCACGGGTCTTGCCAACCCAGTCAACGTACTAGAATCCATGAAAGATCTTGACGATCTGGTGCAACCTGGACTGGTCATAACTGTTGCCGACGCCCTTATCTGGGATGTTTCATGCTCTGGCATCAGTATGGCGCAGGTGGAACAGGCGGATGTTATCATTGCCAACAAATCCGATGCCGTATCCCGGCAACAGCTCGAGACAATGATGCACGATCTGCGCCGCTGCAATCCTAAAGCCGTTATCCTTCCCGCAGTGCAGGGCAACATCTCCTTTGCGATCCTAGACTCATTGCATACCGCATGGCTGGACGCCCAAGGCCTGCCACCATCGCGCACTCCCCGGCTGCAAACCATGAAGGCCTTGCGCGCCTCCAACCACGCAGACGAGGGCTTTGCCTCGTTTTGCCTCAAGCTACCGCAACCGGTCAGTGTAAAAGACATAGAGAGCATGGTGGATTGCGCTGGCCCCGGGCTGTTCCGGGCCAAGGGCGTTGTTGATCTTTGTGGTGATGGCACCATCACACCAGCTGTTGCACAGTACGCCGCTGGCCGTCTGGAATTTGAAGAAGTTCCGGAAGAATCTGATGAACGATACATGGTCTTTATCGGGGTGAACCTGTCACCCGTTCATGCTCCAGACAGCCCGCCCACAACAGCATAAACCCTGCCGGTACTGCGTACCGATTGCGTCAAGGAGGCAGAAATGAACATCATTGCACTTGGGGGATGGATGATGTGGCCCCTGCTAGCGGTTTCCATTCTTGCCCTGACGGTGGTTGTAGAACGCCTGCTGCTGTACGCATCGTGCGCCTTGCCCGATGATGTGTTAAGAACAGAACTGCTCAAAGCCTCGTGCAACGGCGATGTGGGCACAGTAGCGGAACGCATGGTCGCAGTGCCATTGCTGCAACCGTTTGCCGAGCTGCTCACAGTGGCAAGCCCCAACCGTGAATCAGCCTTGCATCTGGCTGGCGAGCAGATTCTTGAGCAACTGGAACGTCGGCTCGGCCTGCTGGGTGCCATTGCCCGGCTTGCTCCGCTCATGGGTCTGCTGGGAACAGTGAGCGGGATGATCTCCATTTTTTCCCGCATCGCGCATGCTACCAACGGTGTAGACATGAGCATGCTGGCCGATGGCATCTGGCAGGCATTGCTCAACACGGCCTCCGGCCTGTGCATTGCCATTGTTGCCCAGTTTTCGCTGGCATTTTTTCATGCCCGCCTCAAAACCATTGCCAGTATGCTTGATGCTGCTGGCAATGCATCGTTGATACAGAGCGAGGGCAGCACCGGCCATGCCTGCTAATTTTTTGCAGCACAACCTGCGGCACCACCTGCTGACGCAGATTTGCCCGGCAGCTTCCCTCTCGCTGATACAAGGAGGCAATGCTGATGCTTCGCCTTACCCGCCCGTTGAACGCAACGTATGAGTACGATCTGATCCCGCTCATAGACATGTTGTTTATATTGCTTATATTTTTTGTTATTGCCGCAGCATTTGCGGTTCGTGGGCTTGATGTAGATCTGCCCGCCGCCAGCAGCAGCAAAGCGCTGTCGGGCAGGGTGATTGAACTACGCCTTACCGCTGACGGCGATATTCTTTGCGAAGGGCAGCCCCTGCCCCGGCACGAGGTCAGGAACAAACTGCACGAGCTTGTGCGCGGATTCAGGAGCAGACCGGGCAGACTAGTGCTGGCCGCTGACCCCAAAGCACCGATAGAAAGTCTGATATTTCTTGTGGATGAAGTGCGTATGCAGGGCGGTGAAAAACTGCTCATTGCCACTACAGGTCAACCGGCAACGGACAAACCATGACCAGCACCGAACGATTCTACGCAGCGCTTGCCATTTCGTGCCTTGCTCACTGGGGGATGTTCCACCTGTTTGGCGCAGCCTCAGCGCAAAATTCACTGGGCACACCGATAACCATCAGTATGGATTCTCTTGGGCTTGGGCCTTCACCAGAGAGAGGCTCTGGCATCAGCATGGAGGCCGCCCCAAACCGGATTGAACCACCCAATACGGCAGACAAAAGGCGTGAGGCTTTTTTTGCCTTTCTTGACGATCTGGATGCAGCAGTACATTCCCACCGCATGGATGAAGGTGAAGAGGAACTGCTTGGTGTTGCAGCCTATGCTTTCACCGTGCGTCCTGACGGCAGCTTTACTGACCCCGTGCTGCGGCAAACATCGGGTTCACCTGTTCTCGATGCTGCGGCATACCGGGCTGTTTGCGCGGCAAGCGGCAGCGTGAAACGCCCGGAAATTCTGGGCAACGGAGCTATCCCCGTTGTGCTGCACGTGAAATATCAATACGACTTACGTTAGCAGAAAATATTATTATACCCGAAGAGCACCTAAACTAAATCAAGGGGTTATCCTTAACAGGATGGCCCCTTATTTTTGGGCACATATCTTGGGCACATGAAGACGCTACGGCATTTTGGGTTATAGTTTCCTTTGACTGCGCGAGCAATCGTGATTAGTTAAAGCGCATGAACAAAGAAAACCTTCCTGTCATTCACCCATGTATCAAATGCGGAAAACACCCCACTATCGAGACCTCACGCCCAGACGGCAGAGTCCGCGACATCTATCGGCTTGTATGCGAATGCGGCAACTGCCCCCTGCAGTGGTCAGTAAGTGAATCTGCGGCCATCAGGCTGTGGAATTCTTACGTGGCCTCCTGATTATACCCATGCCCCTTTGGCCGCGAGTGCATTCTGCCCGCGGCCACCATTGTGCCTGTAAAAAGAGCGCAATCTTGATCTGCGACCAGTGCTCTTTCACCCTGTGGCAGCAGCACCCCTCGCGAATCAAATAACACAACCCACGCAGTTTAAAGAAGCGCCAGCAACTCCTCCACACTCCTTGCCAGCCCCGACAGACACCCTTCTATCATGCTGTTGACCGTGCTGTGCCGTGTTTCTCCTGCATGGCGAAAATCTGTGCGTATTCCGTAAATCGGCAACCCCCTGGCATAGGCGTAGCCAATCTCCCATGCTGTACCGTCGTCTACCTGTGTTCCATCAAGCAGGGCCACCACGCAGGTACAGCGCTCAATTCCCACCCTGCAGGTATCAAAAATCAAAGTGGAGGCATTTGCCCCCGCATTTTGAACCTGTTCATCGGTCAGAAGATTACCAGGCCATATAACGTCGTGCCCGCTGTCTTTAAGCCGTGCGGACAGCGCCTTGTGCCATGCCTGCTCCGCCTCGGTGAATAATGGGCCAGCCTGGTATATTGTGCGCATGCGTTATGCCTTAGGACGTTGAAGGTATCTATAAACGGAAAGCGCAACCAGCCTGGTCACGGGGGGGCACAGTATGCCCAGAGCCAGCAAATTTACAACCGGGCCGGGCAGCATCATGAGGATTCCGGCTGCGCATGTGGCACCCCGCTGTAAAACTTCTACCGGAATTGTTTCTGCGTTGCGTACTTTTTCAACTGCTTGCCGGAGAAAAAGGTTGGCATTTCGGTATATCAGAAAAACCCCGATAAAGGCTGTGAAAATGCCAACCAAAAAGCTACCATCGAGGCCAATCAGATTTTGCATAACCCTGAAGCCAAGCATGGGCATGATCGTAAGAACAGCAAACAAAAAGACATAGCTTGCAAGCCGCATGGGCATCAGGCGCTCCAGCAATTCCAAAGCCTGTATGGCGACTGTGGGCACACTTTGCGTGTTCAGGTCATTGTCTGATTTGCCCAACAGATAGGCAATTTCTTGAGGCGTTAGGCGGGGAGACATACAGCCCTCACAGTTTCAACAGGTTCGACAAGCTTATTGCACACATCAAACCCTGCCCGGCAACACACATACAGCACGCGTCCGAAACATCATGCCCATACGCGCGTAACTGCCAGGGTGTCGCCAGAACTGAAGGCGGCATGTATTGCTGATTGGTTGGGCAGAGGTTCCACCCGACAGACATTGATTGCTGAACCTTGACCATCAGCTTGTCACGCTAATAAAAACATGAGCTACCAAGCAGGTCAATCTGATTACATGCCATCACAACGCCAAGGTACCCACCGCATGCATCGGCCACCTGCGTTTATTCCGCAATTGCTGGTATCGATGCGCCGCAACCTTCGTCTTCTGAGCGCCATGGAGCCGGGTCGAAAGCCTGCCGCAGAGACTCGAGAAAAAAACGCGCACGCGCGGTCCGCTGACGGCGAGGCCCAAGCAGGGCGACCACAGGAGCATCGGGAGAAACCCAGTCTGGCATGAGGTGAACAAGGTTGCCCCTGGCAAGAACATCGGCCACGTCCCATTCTGACCGTAAAATGATACCCATGCCGGAAAGTGCCCACTCCAGAATCACATCTCCGTCATTGCACGACAACCCCGCAGTGATGCGTACAGCCGTATTGTTGTTGTCTGGCCCACTAAAGCGCCACATGGTCACATCTTCATCATTTTCGCGCAGGGCAAGGCAATTGTGTTTGACGAGATCCCTGGGTGATTGCGGAGTGCCGTGCTTCTGCAGATATTCTGGCGAGGCGCACAGCAAACGCTTGTTGGGCGCCAGTGTGACCAACTGAAACGGGTGGGTTGGTGTTTCACCAATATGAATGATCAAATCCCAATAATCCGATTTAAGATGTGCGGGATTGTCTGACAGATTGAGAGTGATGGTAACTTGTGGATGGAGAGTGCTAAAGGATTCTATCACCGGTGCGAGATACCTGCGCCCGAATCCAGTTGGCCCAGCAATGTGCAGCTGACCGGAAACGACACCCTTTCTTTCTCGCAATAACTCCGAAACGCTATCTATATCCTGCAATATACGCTTTGAAGCATCTATCAGCAATTCACCTTCTTCGGTGAATATGATTTCTCCCGTTCCTCTATCCACGAGATGCACGCCAGTACGGGCTTCCAAAGCTCTCAGCCGCTGTGTAACAGCAGGCGGGGTAACATTCAGAAGCCTTGCAGCGGCAGCCAGAGATGAAGATCTGCTGAGTGCCGCAATAAAAATCATATCATCTGATGTAAACATTAAGAACGACTTAATATGGGATTTATTATTTGTAAATTGAATTTTTACATTTAATGTCATACTAAAGTAGTATCAGAATAAAAGAGGTTATCATGTGCACCCATCACAAAATTCAGCAGACAACGGCTCAAGCTGAAACTGTGTACGTTTCCGAGCTGGACACTCCGTGCCTGCTTCTTGACGAATCGCGAATGAACCGCAATATCGGTCGGTTACACTCGCGCCTCGCCATGAAAAATGTTGTTTTCCGTCCCCATCTCAAGACTGCAAAATCCATCGAAATCGCTCGCCGCATGGTGGCCGGACCAAACGGCCCTGCTACCGTGTCTACTCTTAATGAAGCAGAGGCATTTGCCGGGGCTGGTATAACCGACATCACCTATGCTGTAGGTATTTCGCCCCAAAAACTGCCGCGTGTTCAGGCATTGCTGCGCCAGGGTATCAATATGACAGTTCTGCTCGACAGCACTGAGCAGGCAGATGCCGTTGCGGCAGCATCCACACTGGATGTTCCCATTCCGGCGCTGATAGAGCTGGATTGCGACGGGCACCGGTCAGGGGTGCATTGTGACGACCAAGAACGGCTGCTCGCCATTGCCAGCAGCCTGCATGCATCCGCAAGCCTACGGGGTGTGCTGACCCATGCGGGCGAAAGCTACACGGCTACAAGCCGCCATGCCCTGCTTGCCGCGGCAGAAAACGAGCGGGCAAGCGCCATAAGGGCAGCCGAAATATTGCGCCATGCGGGGTATCGCTGCCCCGTCGTGAGCATCGGCTCAACACCAACTGCCATGTTTGCCGAAAACTATGACGGAATCACTGAAGTTCGCGCAGGGGTGTTTGCCTTTTTTGATCTTGTTCAGGCAGGTATTGGCGTGTGCACGCCCGATGACATTGCCGTTTCTGTACTGGCAACGGTGATAGGGCATCAGCGTGAAAAAGACTGGACAATCATAGATGCTGGCTGGGCGGCGTTATCATCTGACAGAGGCACCGAATCACAACGCGTCGACCAGGGCTACGGTCTGGTCTGTGATCTGGAGGGCAACCTCATCGACGGGCTTTTTGTGACCAATGTGAATCAGGAGCACGGAATCATTGCCCGCCGGACAGATTTCGGTGGGCATATACCTGACCTGCCCTATGGCGCAAAGGTGCGTATTCTTCCCATCCATGCCTGCGCCACTGTTGAACAGCACAGCGCCTACAATGTTATTGGCTCAGACAAACAGACAATCGCGGGCCAGTGGACGCGCCTGAAGGGTTGGTAGGGGGCACATATGCTTTATGTATCTGAAGAAACTGCCAAATCTGTTGTTACAATGGCCGACGCCATCGAAGCAATTGAAGGGGTGTTCAGCGACATTGGAAGGGGTGAGGCCAAGGTTTTTCCCGTTGTTATGGGGCACGGCCCCAAACAGGGCACGTCGTTCAGTATGAAAAGCGGCTTGCTGACAAACCGTGGCGTTGTCGGGCTCAAGGTGGGCAGCTACTGGCCAGATAACCGCAAGCAGGGCCAAAAGGCCCATGCCTCCACTACCCTGCTGCTTGATCCTGATACCGGGTACGCCAGGGCGCTTATTGGCGCCTCGCACATGACGGCCCTGCGAACTGCCGCCGCAGATGCCGTTGCTGTTCGCCATCTTTCGCGTCACGATAGTTCCACCCTTGCCATTTTTGGTGCGGGTCATCAGGCTTGGTACGAGCTACTGGCCATTTGCGAAGTAAGAAAAATTGAAAAGGTTTTCATAACCAACAGATCAAAAGAAGCCGCGGATGCCTTTGCCCGACGGGTTCGTGAAGAGCTTTCCATTGAGGCAGCTGCGGCTGCAGCGCCGGAATCCCTGCAACAGGCAGATATCATCGTCACCGTCACAGCTGCCCATGAGGCACTGTTTCCCGTAGAGCTGGTACGCGCAGGCACACACATCTCCGCAATGGGAGCCGATGGCGAGGGCAAGCAGGAGCTTGATCCGGCGCTGGTTGCAAAAGCAGAACTGTTTGCTGACGTGGTGCAACAGTCAATAACAGTTGGCGAATACGAAAAAGCTTTCAAAACAGGCCTGATCAATAATGAGTGCATCACGCCGCTTGGGGCAGTGCTCAATGGGCAGGCAGGGAGAACATCCAACCAGCAGATTACGGTTTTCGACAGTTCAGGAATGGCCCTTCAAGACATTGCCATCTGCGCGCTGGCCCTCGAAAAAGCACTTGGCCTGGGCCTGGCAAAAGAAATCTAGCCAACTTGCAAATATTTACATACTATTTAAGTCACAAAGATGATTAGCAACTGATAAGGAGGGCAAAATGCTTAAAAATGCTAAGCTCAAAACAAAGATAATTGGCATTGTCTGCATGTTGCTGGCCGTAGTCTGTACTGGTTTTGGCGTAGCCTCATACCGCACATCAGCAAGTGCAATTGAAAAACGAGTTAATGAATCCCTCCCTCAGATAGCCGAGGACGCAGGAAAACTTATTAATGCAACGCTCGGTGTGTATTTTGTTGGTATGGAAGCAGTTGCCAACAGACTCGTCATACGAAGCATGGACTGGGACAAACAGCTGCCAGCCCTTAAAGAAGAAATTTCGAGACAAGGGTTTATAGAGATGGGCGTTGCCACGCCCGACGGAAAAACGCGGTACACCGACGGCAGCACAGCAGAGCTTGGCGACAGGGATTACTTCAGGAACGCTCTTGCAGGCAAGGTGGTGATGTCTGACGTGGTCATCAGCCGGGTAACGGGCAAACCTGTTATCATGATGGCCTCCCCAATCACCGTTGATGGACGCTCTATTGGTGTTCTGCTTGCCAGACTTGACGGGCAGCTTCTGTCTGAAATCACGGATAAGGTTAAGTTTGGTGATATTGGGTATTCTTACATTATTAATGCCAAGGGTGTCTTGATCGCTCACAGAAAACGTGAATTCGTCACTGAATCCCGCAACTTTCTGGAAGAAGGAAAGACAAACCCAGAGTTCAGTGCTGTTTCAAAGATGCTGCAACGCATGGTCAAGGGTGAAAGAGGTTACGATAGCTACATGTTTGGAGGTGCTGAAAACTATTTCGGCTATGCCCCCATACCGAATACTGGCTGGTCTGTGGCTGTAGGTGCCAAAAAGTCCGAGGTGCTTGAAGACGTCTATGAAATGAAGACGACATTCACCCTGCTCTCTCTCGGTTTTCTGCTGGCTGGCGCACTTGTGGCCCTTGCGCTGGCACGGTCTATCGCCGTACCCGTAAACAAGCTTGTAACTGCAGCAGTCAGTATATCCAATGGAGATCTTACAGCAACTTCCGGGCTTGACCAAAAGGATGAAATCGGCGTGCTGGATAGTGCCATCAAGTCCATGGTCACAACCCTGATTGCTAAAATGAACGAGGCAGATGAACAGGCAAACATAGCCCATCAGGAAACCGAAAAGGCCCAGCAGGCCACACTTGAAGCTCAGGCTGCCAAAGAGCAGGCCGAGCGTGCAAAAATTGAAGGCATGCTTCAGGCGGCCAGACAGCTCGAAGGGGTTGTGCAAATCGTCTCCTCTGCTTCAGAGGAACTTTCAGCCCAGGTAGAACAGTCAAGCCGCGGCGCGGACGAACAGTCGGGGCGCGTACGCGAAACAGCCACTGCCATGGAAGAAATGAATGCCACAGTGCTTGAAGTGGCGCGAAATGCCCAACAGGCAGCTGACCTTTCGCAACAAGCCCAGCAGCAGGCCCTGGAAGGCTCACAGATTGTGAACGAAGCCGTCAAGGGCATTGAGGCGGTACACACCCAATCCACCGCAATCAAACTTGATATGGACGCCTTGGGCAAGCAGGCTGAAAATATCGGCCAGATCATGGGTGTAATTGCCGACATTGCCGACCAGACCAATCTGCTGGCGCTAAACGCAGCTATCGAGGCTGCCCGGGCTGGCGATGCCGGCAGAGGCTTTGCCGTCGTTGCCGACGAAGTGCGCAAACTTGCAGAAAAGACCATGACTGCCACCCAGGAAGTGGGACAGGCCATCACCGGCATTCAGGAAGGCACGAGAAAGAATATCCACAATGTCGAGCAGGTCGCCGCATCCATTGAAGAGGCCACATCACTTTCTGTGCGATCAGGCGAATCGCTCAAGCGCATTCTGGAATTTGTCCATATGGTCAACGATCAGGTGCAATCCATCGCTACCGCCAGCGAACAGCAATCGGCTGCCAGCGAAGAAATCAACCACTCTATTGAACAGGTGGCCAACATTTCGGCCGAGACAGCACAGGCAATGGAACAGGCAGCCAGCGCAGTTGCAGAACTGGCGCAGCAGTCACAGGCTCTCCAGCGGCTCATTGTTGAAATGAAAAGCCAAGGCTAGCCATAAGGCTGTTGTCAATATTAAGCCAGTCTTTCTTGAGCGGCCTCTGCAAAGGGGCCGCTTGGGAAATACCTGTTCCAAGGTACTATATCATTAAACTTTTTTGTGCTAAATTTACAAGAATAATTATTTACAATAACTCAGCCCAAAACCCATGCAACTATCATTGTATAATTGGCATATACGCAGTTCAAGACAGAGGCTTTCATGAGAATAAATACATTCTTGTCATTCTCTTCGATAGTTGTAATTTCATTATTTGTTGCTGTATCGATATTTGTTTCAAATTTCATAATACTTGATGGCATTGATAATATTGAAAATGATCAGACTATTGATGACGCATTAAAGCTTAAGAATTATATAAACCATTGTGAAAAAGAGCTTGACAAACTCACAATGGATTGGGCTTATTGGGACGATACATATGAATATATGAATGTAAAAGATGAAGAATTCATTTTAAAAAACTTTGAATACAGTATTTTTGAACAACAACAGATTTCAGCAGCTGCAATATTTGATTTAGACAATAAATACATCTACGGAACAAAGTCAGCTCCACAGCTTTCAACCATGGAAAAGCTGTCTCCTTCTGCCATAGATTCACTAAAGCAACTTGCAGCGATGTTAAATGACAACAGCGGCCTGAATACACTTGAGGGCGTTGTTCAGATGGATGGCCTACCATATATTTTTGCAGTTCGAAAAATAACAGATACACTGATGCAAAAAGAGTACAATGGCATACTTGTATTTGCAAAATTGATTGACAATAATTTTATAAACAATATTGGTGACAATCTTTTGCTCACAATAAAGCCAGTTTCTCCGCTTAGCATTGACAGAGAACTGGCTGAAACAAGCATTGTTGATATTTTCAGGATAAAAAAATCATCTGAATCGATCTATGTTTATGTCCCAATATTTGATGCCTTTGGTGATGTTGCCCTTGGGCTGCAGATGCAAACAAACCGGACAGTCATGCAGTTTGGGAAAAAAATATTCTTCAATTCACTGCTTCTGTTTATAGCATTCAGCGCAATTCTGATTGTTGCATTTATGTGGACAGTCAGAAAGAGAATATTGTCCAGAATAATCTCTTTGCAAAGTCAGCTGGCAGGCATCAAATCGCTCACAGACGAAAAAATCAAAATGAATGACAATACCGCTGACGAAATTCATTTTCTTGCCAACGACATAAATAAAATGCTTGCACACATTGAAGACAATGAATTGTTTTTACACCAAACAATCAATGCTCTTCATGTTGGGGTTGTTACCATTTCACCAGATACGCATACAATTCTTGATGTTAATGATTACGCACAAAATCTGATCGCGCTTCCCAAGGACGAAATTATTGGCAAGACATGCCATAATTTCATTTGCCCGACTGAAGTTGGCAGTTGCCCCATTACGGACATGCATCAAACAGTGAACCTGTCAGTGAGAAAGCTGCTCACAGGCAAAAAAGAAATCAAACCGGTATTGAAGTCAGTCCATACCATACAGAAAAACGGGCATGAAGTTCTACTCGAAACATTTATTGACATATCAAATGTTGAACGGCTTGAACAAAAGCTCAAGGAATCAGCAATAAAATACAAATCATTATTTATGAATACCGGCGTTGCCACCATTGTTGTAAACAACGGAGGCAAGATTTGCATGGCTAATTCAAAATTTGCAGCACTCGTAGAACGAGAAATAGAAGATATTGAAGAAAAATTATATATACATGATTTCTTTGTTAATACAGAAAATATATTTATCACGTATCCTAAAAGCATAAAAAGAAACTATACCGCAGAATTTGAAACAAAAATATCAAAACACAATGGCAATGTTATTGACGTTCATGTTTCACTGGCCAGAACAGCCGACAGCTCTACATTTATCATCTCAGTGTTTGACACGTCAGAGCGCGTCCAGATGGAATTGGATCTGGAATACAGGGCAACACACGATCTGCTGACAGGTTTTTGCAACAAAGCCTTTTACAAAGAAAAGCTTACGCAGATGATCGGTCGTGCAAAAAGCGGAGATGGAGTCATTGCCGTTTTGCTGATGGATTTGGACCGCTTCAAGCAGGTCAATGACAGCTTTGGTCACCCTGCTGGTGACAAACTATTGCAAAATGTGGCAGAGCGCTTGGCGAGTCTGGTTAATAACAACCCGATTATCGCCAGGACCGGTGGCGACGAGTTCATGTTCATCCTTGAGGGCGAAGATGCGGCAACACAAGCTGAAAATCTCGCCAAAAGCATTCTGCTGTCTGCAACGCAGTGCTTTACTGTCGACAACAGCCAGATATACATAACTGCCAGCATTGGTATTTCACTCTTTCCCGGTGATGGCCTGTCTGCTGATGTTCTGATAAAAAATGCCGATCTTGCCATGTATCGTTCAAAAGAGCGTGGAAAAAACGCATATACATTTTTTACAAAAGAACTTGATGATGCTGTTAATGCCAGATTTGAACTTGAAACAGAGTTGTTTGCAGCTATCGAGGATGAGAACTTTGAAGTTTTCTATCAGCCCAAGGTAGACGCAACAAAGAATACCATTGTGGGATGCGAAGCCCTCGTCCGCTGGAAGCGCGCCGACGGACACTACGTTTCACCTGTTGATTTTATATCTCTGGCAGAAGAGACAGGGCTGATTGTTGGTATTGACCGTTTTGTCCTGCAAACGGTCTGTAAGGACTTGAAAGACTTTTCTCCCCTTTTTGACGCACCTCATTCAGTCGCAGTCAACATCTCTGCTCGCAGCATTGCGAAAGAACAGTTCGTTGAAGATTTTCTGAAAACTGTGGACAGTAGTGGCGTACCTCATGAACAGATCGGGGTGGAAATAACTGAAACAATTCTGATGACAGATCTTGAAACCAGCATTGACTCCATATCAAGATTAAATAATCACGGCTTCCGTATCTTTCTTGATGATTTTGGTACTGGGTATTCTTCACTTTCCTACCTGCATACCATGCCAATATCATGTCTGAAAATTGATAAAAAATTCGTTGATGACATTTTCAGCCAACAAAACAGATCAGACAAAATTGTTACAACAATAATCAAGCTTGCTTCATCTCTGGATGTTGATGTGGTTGCAGAAGGAGTTGAAACAAGAGAGCAGCTCGAGTTTCTGGTTAAAAACAGATGCAATGTCATTCAGGGCTATTTTTATTCCAGACCACTGCCCAAGAAGGACTACATTGAATTCTGCCGAAACTTTAACAAGACTGTTTTCGATAGTTAGGCAATACCACTCCCCATCTATCGCAGGATGTTATTGAAGAGGGGCTATCCCGAAAAGGACAGCCCCTCAAATATGCGGATGACTCAAGCCTGTAAAATAAAAGCCTGCCCTTCCACCCTACTGCGGTTTGCCACACAGCTTCAAGACAGCAAGGTCGGCGGCATCGTCTGTGGCCTGCTCAAAGTTCACGATCTCGCCCTGATGGTACGAAGCCAGAAAAACCCTGTCCGGGGTGTATGTGGCTGCCTCTGCGTCAGTATCCGTAGCATCTGCCGCACTTGCGGCAGAACCGGCTGCGGTCGCAGCGGCAGCCTTGGCGCCAGCACCTGTGGCCGCTTCCTTCTCGATGACGTGCACTGTGTACAAAACGCCAAAATCGCCATCTTCCGTTTTATACGGCACGGATTTTTCAATCTTTACTTTCAGTGTTTCCGGCTTGTTGAATCCGTATATCATGCTGTATGTTGTCAGGTAGTTCACCAAAACTTCACGCAGGGCATCATCGTCCATCAGCTGATACATTTCGCGCTGGATGAATTTTTCCGCGATATTCTCGTTATAGGCTTGAATTTTTGCGTTATAATCCTTTTCTGCCCCATCAATAAACATAAAATTCCGGCACAGAGCAGCGAGCTTTTCCGGTTTTTTGCTACTAGCCTCAATTCCTTTTGCCAGATCAAGCCGGTATAACACGTATTCTGCTGGAATTGTTTTATATTTGATGTTTATGGCGTTGGCATCATCAAGGTTTTGAAAAAGATCATTTTCAAATCTGTTCTGAAAGTCGGTCATATCGCGGCTGCGGGCTTCAAGGTATGCCCTTGCAGACTCAAAGCCGTACCCGGCGCCAGCAGCAGCCACTGGCAGGTGACAAAGGGCCAGTACCAGTACAAACAGTTGCAGAAGTGTGATTGAGCGCTTCATGCAACACTCCTTCCCGTACGGGGCAGGTTTATGAGGTATGGGTCAAGGGGTGCTACCCCAGAGGTACAAAATCAGATTAGTGCGCGGTACTCTTAAGGTTTGCTGCAGGGCAGTCCCTTGCTTTTTGCAACCACATACACTGGCCGATAGGTGAGCCTCACGCCCTGCTCTGTGCCGTAGCGGGCAGTGTAGCGCGTTACAAAGTCCTTGTAGCTGTTTTTGCCCCACACAACCGAACGTATGCCTGTCACGCCCGTATGGCGCAGATGCAGCAACACGTCGCGTGGGCTGGAAAAATGCAACGCCACTTCGCCCTGCTCCATTGCCACCAGGTCAAAATGCCGGGCAAGGTGGCCCTGCAACTCTACGTCGCTGCAATAGGACAGGCTCACGCCTGTGAGCTCGGCCACCTCTTGCAGGTTGCCGGGCAAAAAGCTGCTGAACGCCAGCAGCCCCCCTTTGGGCAATACTCTGGCGCAGCGGTCAAAAAAAGCCGTGATGTCTTCAAACCACTGCACGGTAGACGCGCTGAGCACGGCATCAAAGGGGCCGCCAAAATCCAGATGCTCCGCGTCGCCTTCCCGGAACTGCACCCTGCCGGGAAACTGCTGTGCAAGCTCTTGCACCTGCGGGCTGATATAAAGGTCATTGACCGTCAGGCTGCGGGGCTGCGCGTCCAGAACAAACCGCGTCAGCAGTCCTGTACCCGCGCCAATTTCGAGCACCGAAGCCCCAAGGGCAAGGTGCGGGGTCGCCAGTTCCCACAGATGGGCAGCAATGTGCTGCTGCGCCAGCGCTTCGGCATCGTAGCTGGCAGATGCGGCGCTAAAGCGCTGCCTGATCAGTGCTGTATCCATACTCATTCTGCGGTCACAAAAGGAATATCCGGCATGTAGTGCGGTTCGTCCAGCTCAAGCCGGGGCGTTTCAGGCCACGCCCTGCGCATGTTGGCAACGGGAAATATCTTGTCACGGCTGCTCAGCACAGCCTGTGTCCAGCCCGTAAACTGGGGCCTGCTGCGATCTACCGCGCAATCGCGTATGTGCAGCAGCTCTGCCCGCAGCGAATCCACACTGCGCAAAGGCCTGCGCGCCTCAAATACGGGTTTGTGCGCGCCACACATGCGCCGGTTAAAGCGCTCGAGGCTCTCGGCAGAGAGGCTGGCCGCTGTGGCATCATACACAGCATGCGGAATGCCCAGCTCGTCGTCAACAGGCCAAAGCGTACCGTTGATGGCGACCGCTTTGCTTACCTTGCAACCCAGCCCCGGCACCACCAGCGAGGCCGCATAGACGCCAAGCGACCATGCCCGCACCCGCACCTCGCCATAGCCGCTAATATCGGCACAGGCCTGACCTACGCTGGTCAGCAGCATGTCAGTATAGTCGTAGCACACGGCAAAATCGCAACCTGCCGTGTGCGGTGAATCGGCAGCCCAGGCAAAGGGGCGGCTGTCCATGCCCCACCCGGCAAAAAACAGTTCAAGCGTGGCACTGCCGCAGCGCCGCAAAAAATCAATATTCATGCAGCAACCTGCCAAGCAGCGCCATAAGCGATTCCACGTCGCTGCGTGCCGTACCGGCAGTAAGCGAAATACGCAGGCGCGCGCTGCCAGCGGGAACCGTGGGGGGCCGTATGGCCATGATGTAAAACCCCTCGCGCTGCAAATGCCCGGCAATGTTCAGTGTACGTTCGTTATCACCCGTGATGATGGGCACTATCTGCGAGGTGCTGCGCACCGACTGCCCAAGGCTGTCGGCAAAGGCGTGCATCATGCTAGCCAGACTGCTCAGGTGCTGCCTGCGGACCGCGGCATCGGCCGTGGCAAATTGCGCAAGCACAAAGCGGCTCCAGGCAATGTTTACCGGTGGCAGGGCCGTGGTAAAAATAAAGGGGCGCACCGTGTTGATCAGATATTCGCGCAGAGTAGATGTACAGATAACGTACGCCCCAAGCGAAGCCCATGCCTTGCCAAGTGTGCCCACCAGAAAGTCAATGTCTGCCACGCAGCCCTGTTCTTCGCAGCAGCCAAGGCCCCGCGCCCCGCGCACACCCACCGCGTGGGCTTCATCCACATAGAGCTGCACGTTGGACCAGGCCCTTTTGAGCGCCACCAGCCGGGGCAGGTCGCAGGCGTCACCATCCATGCTGAAGATGGATTCTGTGGCTACGATAACATTCTCGTATTCCGCCGCGTGCTTTTGTACCAGCATTTCAAGCTGCGCGTAGTCATTGTGGCGAAAACGGATGCATTTGGCATCGCTCATGCGTATGCCGTCGATCAGGCTGGCGTGCACCAGTTTATCTGCCAGCACAAGGGTGCGCGAAGTGCATACTGCGGGCAGAATGCCCTGGTTGGCATGGTAGCCACTGCCGAACACAAGAGCGGCCTCTGCCCCGTAGGCGGCAGCTAGCTCGTTTTCAAAGGCCTCCTGCTGGTCGCATGTTCCCGTGAGCAGGCGCGAAGAACACGACCCCATTCGCAGCGAGGGCACATTCTGTTCTGCCCAGAATTGTTGCCGCAGGGCGGCATCATCACCGTACGAAAGATAGTCGTTGGAACTCAGATTGATGAAGGGCGCTCCGGCATTTTCTCTTTCGCGCCGTACAGCGTCAATATTGCGCAGCGAGCGCAGACTGCCGTTCTGTTTTTTTTCATCAATCAGCTTAAGGTATTGCATTATCATTCTACCTGTCGCGGCGGTGCATAAAACAACCAGCCGGAATAAAACAAAAAAATATTCAGAATACGCAGCAGCTGACCGCAGGGCTCGCCCAGGCTGTAGGGCATCGTCACTCTCAAAGCCCGGCAAGTCAATGGCGCATGATATGCTGCGCCAACCAGTGAACCCATGTTCTTGTGTGAAAACCGCCCAAAATGCAAATGGTTGCCCGGGGCAAAACCCGCAGGCAACCATACTGATCGTAAACAGCCAGCTTCAACCGTCAGATACGCCGTTGCTCCGCCACACCCTCCACATAAATGGCCGCAAAGGGGCGCGCCGGGCAAACATATTCGCACGCGCCGCAGCCGGTGCAGCGCTCTGCATCCACCACAGGCTTTTTAGGGGCGTCCTCCGGACCCACCAGATTGATTACGCGCGGCGGGCAAATCTTGGCGCAGGCAGTGCAGGTTACCTTGTCTGTAACCGTTATGCAGCGGTCAAGAACAACCACAGCCCGCCCGATCTGCATGGAGCTTTTCTCTGCCGGGGTAATGGGCCTGATGGCACCAGCGGGGCAAACCTCGCCACAGGTAACGCAGTTGACCCGGCAGTAGCCCCGTTCGAAGGCCATGGAGGGTTGCAGCATCCCGCCGCCGTTGTCTGTGCCCTTGAGCACCTGATTGGGACAGGCCGAAACGCAGAGCTGGCACCCAGTGCAACGGGTACTCAACTGCTGTACAGACTGTGCGCCCGGGGGAACCAGAGCAACCGCACGTTCCGGCTCAAGCTTGCGGGTAAGGGCCGCAATGGGTGATGCGCTTCGGCCAAAGGCCATGCCTGGTACAGCAACGCTCACCAGGGCCGCCAGCACACCACGCCGGGCGGTGTTGGTCTTGCCTTTGCCAGTGGCTTGCCCTTTGTTCCTCGCCGATGACTTTGACGCGCTGCCAGCCTTGTGAGGCCCATAGATCATGGCCCCGTGTCGGCACACATCCACACAGTCAAAGCAGGCTACGCACCGGCTTGTATCCACGGTTCCGGCAGTGGTGTCTATGCAGCCAGATTTACAGGCCTTTTCGCACAGCCCGCAGTTTTTACAGGCGTTTTCTTCAATACGGGGCCGCAGCACCGCAAACCGGCTGAAAAAGCCCAGAAACGTGCCCACCGGGCACACAGCATTGCACCACAAACGTCCCCTGCGCCACGCAAGCACGCCAATGACGGCAAGAGTAGCCCCCGCAGACGCAAGCGCCGCAATGCCTTTTTGCCATACCATGGCCGGGGCCACATCATAGTTGCCTGCACGTTCAGAGGCCCAGGCAAGGGCGTTGTTGCCCGTAGCCCATGCGGGTGCCAGCAGGTCTGCCGCTATGCGTCCAAAGGCGCTGTACGGTTCAAGCAGCGAAAACACCAGGGGCACACCAGCAAGCAGCGAAACCGCAAACACAAAAAATACCGTCAGTCGCAGCATGGTGCGGGGCGAAGAGTAACGATGGCGATACCTGCCCGCCTTTGCGCCAATCACATCCTGCATAACCCCGAGGGGACACAGCACAGAACAGTAAACACGGCCAAAAACCAGGGTAAGAAGCAGCACGCCCACAACCGCCCCCACGCTGCCAGCCAGCATGGCAGGCACAAACTGAGCCTTGGCCATAAAGGCAAGCGAGGGCGAAAACAGGCCGCTCACATCAACAAAAAGCAGGCACAGGGCTGCAAAGCAAACAGCAGCCAGTATGATGCGAATGGTGCGTAACATTGGCTAGCCCTGCCTTGTTCTCAGATTTTCAACAAACTTGCCCAAACGCGCCATTTCTTCGGGAATGGGAATCATCTGCGGGCAGTGCTTGAGGCATACGCCGCAGCCGGTGCAGCGCTCCGCCTGCCGCAGCTCGGGAATGGCACGTTCGTATTCCACCAGATATGCCCGGCGGGCCTTTTCATAATCGGCATCGCGCGTACCTTTGGGAACCTGTTCGTCATCAAGGCAGCGGTTAAAGTGGGCAAACACGGCCGGGATATCCACGCCGTAAGGGCATGGCATGCAGTAACCACAGGTGGTGCAGCGTATGTTTGCACCGGTCAGAAACACATCCAGAGCGGCCTTGAGAGTCTGCATTTCGCGGTCTGACAGGGGCTCGTAGGGAGCCAGCGCCCGCAGGTTGTCCTGCAGGTGCTCCATGTAGGTCATGCCGCTCAGCATGGTGATGACATTGGGCAGGCCCGCCACATAGCGAAAGGCCCACGACGCGGCAGAGGCCTCGGGTCGCTCTGCCTGCAGAATCGCCAGCGCCTTTTTGTTGAGCCGCGCCAGCCTGCCGCCCAGCAGGGGTTCCATGACGATCAGGGGCAAACCGCTCTGCTGCATTTTTTCAAACATCCACTGCGTGGGTGCGGGATCTTTGGGAATGAATTTGGCCTGTCTGGGTGCTATTTCGTATTTGTGCAGCATGTCGTGGTAGTTGAGCTGCACCATGGCAAAATCCCATTCCACATTACGCGAAAGCAGGTATTCGAGCGTTTCGGTATTGCCGTGAAACGACCAGCCAAGATTGCGGATTCTGCCCTTTTTCTTTTCTTCAAACAGGTATTCGAGCACGCCGTTCTTTTCATAGACGGTCTGGTAGTCTTCTACAAAACGAATGGCGTGCAAAAGGTAGTAGTCAAAATAGTCGACCTTGCATTTCTCAAGCTGTTTTTCAAAAATTTCTTTGGCCTGTTCACGTGTTGGCATCAAAAACGTGGGCATTTTGTCAGCCAGAAAGTAGCTCTCACGCGGATACCGCTGCAGCGCCTTGCCGATGACGCTTTCTGATACCCCCTGATGATAGGGCCAGGCGGTATCGTAGTAGTTCACGCCGTGGGCCATGGCATAGTCCACAAGTGCAAAAGCCCCCTGCTCGTTCACTTCGGCCCCGGTGGGGCTGTCTGCACCCGGCAGCATGGGAAAGCGCATACAGCCAAAACCCAACAGCGAAACCTTGTCGCCGTTTTTGGGGTTAACCCGGTAGGTCATTTTTTCTGCCGCTGGCACGGGCAGGGGCTTTTCAAAGCTGGGCAGCAGGCGCAGCTTGTCCAGGCCGTACAGCACGGCACCGCCCGCAACACCGGCTCCCGCCACCTGCAACAAACGGCGGCGTGACACGCCCGATAATGTATTTTTCTCGTCCATAGCTACTCCGCTTTGGAATATGGTCTCAAGTTCAGAATATGCCTTGTCGTAGGCTCAGCAGCTAACAAAACCCTGTAAATTGGATTCAGCGCCAGTGTAACCGCGCCGCCTGGCAGGCAGACGACGCAGCAGTTCAGGGCACACCAGATTCTGCACAGCAGCGCAGATCATGCATTGACGTGGGGGGAGTAGAAAACCTGTCCGACAGGACGATTAAGTGTTATGGCTGCCCTCGCAGGCATTGATGATGCGGCAGGCTGCGCAGGCTGCGCCAAAGCCGTTGTCAATATTGGTTACGGTAACACCGCTGGCGCAGGAGGTGAGCATGCCCAGCAGGGCCGACAGCCCCGCAAACGAGGCGCCATAGCCAACAGATGTTGGCACGGCCACCACAGGTTGTGCCACCAGACCGCCCACTACGCTGGCAAGTGCGCCTTCCATGCCCGCAACCACAATTATGGCCCGTGCCGCGCGCACCTCTGGCAGGTTGTTGAGCAGGCGGTGGATGCCCGCAACACCCACATCGGCAAGAATTTTTGCCCGCACACCCAGCATGTGGCAGGTAACCTGCGCTTCTTCCGCCACTGGCAGGTCAGAAGTGCCCGCAGTTACAATGGCAACCGTGCCCTGCTTCCACGCAACAGGCTTTGTGATCAGGGTAAGGGTACGGCCAAGGGCGTTGTATTCCACCCCAGGGCATACCGACTGCACGTGGGCCGCCATGGCGTCGGAAACCCTGGTGGCAAGCACGTTGCTGTGGCTGCCCACACGGGCAAAAATTTCACCCACCTGTTCCGGCGTTTTGCCCTCGCCGTACACAACCTCAGGAAAGCCATTGCGTGAAGGGCGCTGCAGATCAAACTTTGTGTGCCCAAGATCAAGCACGGAGTTATCACGCAGCAGATTCATGCCATCGGCAACAGAAACGCTGCCGTTGCTGATATCAGTAAGCAGTTTTTCCAGCGAACCACACGACATTGTTAAACTCCAACCTTTGCGGGATCAGTTGCCCGCAACCTTGCTGATGGCGGCGTATACCTCGGCGAGAGGTATACCGTGACGGCGCGCCAGCGCCTTGCAGTCTTCAAATTCGGGTTTTGAACGCAGCACCTTGCCGTGCAGCAGGGCCTGCTTGAGGCGCACGCTGCCCAGCGGCGTTGTTACGCTGGCAAAACTCTGTTCGAGCATGGCCTTTTCGTGCAAAAAAACCTTTACCCCAAGTGTGGTGGTATGCCGGAACAAAAGCTCAGTAAATCTGTCACGTTCGGCCTCGCCGCACACTACGGAAATGACAACGCCCGGGCGGCTTTTTTTCATGATCACAGGCGTAAAATAGACATCGCCCGCGCCCTGTTCGATGATCATATCCATAGTTTCGGCCAGCAGCTCGCCGCTCATGTCGTCTATATTGCACTGCAGCAGACAGGCCCGGCTGCTGGCAGCATGGCCTGAGCCTGCATGCACTGGCTGCGCCAGTATGCCAGCCTGATCGACCTCAACCTCGGCCAGCTCGACGCGCAGCATGTTGGGCCGCTCCACATTCGGGCGCTGCGACTGACGGTGGCCAATGCCGTACCCCGTTTTAAGAGTGGTCATAACCGGGGCAGCGGTGATGGAACTTGCCAGAGTTGCCACAATGGCCGCCCCAGTGGGAGTTGTGGCCTCGTGCTCTACTCCGCCACGGCTGGTGGGCAGACCGTGCAGAATTTCGGCGGTTGCCGGGGCGGGCACGGGCATCATACCGTGGGCGCAGCGCACAAATCCGCTGCCAAGCTCAAGCGGCGAGGCCCAAAGGGCATCAACGCCCAGCGCGTGGTAACAGATGGCCGCGCCTACGATATCCACAATGGAATCGGTAGCACCCACCTCATGAAAATATACTTCTTCAAGCGGCTTGCCGTGCACCTTGGCCTCGGCCTCGGCTATGCGTTTGAAGATGCGTAGGCTTGTTTGCTTGACCGGGTCAGACAGCCCGCTTTGCATGATGATGGCCTCGATGGCGGCCAGATTTCTGTGCGGCAAATGCCCGCCGCTGCAATGCTTGTGATCATGCTCATGGTGGTGATCATGATCATGTTTGTGGCCGTGGTCATGCCCGTGCCCGTGATGGTGGTCATGGTGGTGACCATGGTCATGATGATGGTCATCTTCATGTTCGCCATGCTCGCCGTGGTCGCTGCCAAGCCGCACATGCACCTGCATGCCCTGAATGCCGCTGCGCTGCCGGGGCTGACAATCAAGAGAAAACTCATCCTGAAGACCGAGCTTGGCGAGCTCGGCCTTCAGGTAGTCCGGGCTGACCCCAAGGTCGATCATGGCGGCAAGGTTCATGTCGCCGCTGATTCCGGCAAAGCAGTCGTAATAAAGAATTTTCATAAAACCCCGGTCAAAAAATGCTGTCCGGCAATACCCGGTTATGGCAGGCGCGGTTGCCCGGCAACCTTCCTGAATGGCAATATAAAAGCTTTGCGCCGCACAAGAAATAGCCAAAACAGCATAATTCTTGCCTGATCCTGTAATTTGGCAAAAAAACTACAGGCAGTACTACCTCCGGCACACCGTTCTGCGGCATGCCGGAGAAATTTAGACGCTTTTGCCCATTTCGCAGGCCTGCGCCATACTGGGCAAAGCCTTGATCTCGCCCTTGTTCCACGCGCCCACGCCGTACACCACGCCCTTTTCAACCGAGCCTTCTATGCAGTAGGCAAAGCCCCTGAAGCATTCGATGGTTCTTTCCATGTGTGCAAGGTTGGTATCTGCGGCGGCAATAATGTAGTACATGCTCTTGTTTTTGATTTCGGTATACCGGGCCACGGTTCTGTCTATGAGCGCCTTGATCTGGGCGCTTACAGAATAAAAATACACGGGTGAGGCCAGCACAAGCACATCGGCTTCAACCATTTTTTGCAGTATACCCGCCATGGCATCTTTCTGAACACAGACCCCGGCATGCTGCTGGCAATGTCCGCAGCCAAGACAGGGAGCAATTTTTTCGCCCTGCACCCATATCTTTTCCACGTTATGCCCGCTTTCCTGCGCGCCTGCCATAAACTGGTCGCAAAGAGTATCCGAATTGCCGCCCTTGCGCGGGCTGCCGCTCAAAATCAGTATATTTTTCATAATGATGCTCCTTTACGCTGTGCGCAAGGCTGAATTTACCCAAAGTTACAGGGACCGCAGATCAGGCTCTGGTTGGCCTTTCACTTGGCAAACCCGGCCCGCTGTCAAAGGCCTTTGAAACTTCCTGCATGAATGCAGATACTTCCAGATGCTGGGGGCACACTTCCTCGCAGGCGCGGCAGGCAATGCAGTCCTGGGCCTTGCCGTGCTTGGCGGCCATGTTGAGGTAGTAGACATACTGGCTTGAATGATTGCTTGAAGTAGCCCGCCGCGAGCTGTTGTACAGCGCAAAGTAGTCTGGAATGGGAATATCGCTTGGGCAGTGTTCCACACAGTAGCGGCAGTTTGTACAGGCAACGGCCGTATCGGCATTTATGATATCCACAGCCTGACGGATTATTTCGTGTTCTTCTTCATTGAGCGGCGTAAAATCAGCCATGTAGGCGGTGTTATCCAGCAGCTGATCCATGGTGCTCATGCCGCTGAGCACAAGCATCACGCCCTCAAGACCCGCAGCATAGCGTATGGCCCATGAGGGAATGCTGGCCGTGGGGTTGTATCCTTTCATCAGGGCCGCGGCCTTTTCCGGCAAAACGGCGAGGCTGCCGCCCTTGCACGGTTCCATCACGATAATGGGCAGATTGTACTTGCGCGCAACCTCATAACAGCGGCGTGACTGGATGCCGGGGTTTTCCCAATCGATGTAGTTGATCTGCAACTGCACAAAATCCAGATCCTGGTGGTGCAGGGCAAGGATTTCTTCCAGCAGTTCGGGCGTATCGTGAAACGACATGCCAAGCTGACGGATGAGCCCATCATGCTTTTTACGCAGCACAAAGTCGAAGCAGTTATACTTTTTTGCCTGTGCGTACGAGCTTACGCCGAGGTTGTGCAGCAAGTAGTAGTCAAAAAAATCCACGCCACATTTTTCAAGCTGTTCGTCAAAAATATTCTGCTGGTCCTGCTCTGTCTTGAGCATACGGGGCGGCAGCTTGGTGGCAAGCTTGAAGGCCTCGCGCGGGTGACGCTTGACCAGAGCCTCGCGCACAAACTGCTCGCTGTGATAGGCATGGTAGGGCAATGCCGTGTCAAAGTACGAAAAACCCCGGGCAAGAAACGTATCGACCATGCGGTTCATCTGCTCCAGATCAACCGAAGTCTGGTCGTTGGCGTCCAACAGGGGCAACCGCATACAGCCAAAGCCAAGTTTCCTGATCATAGGTGTCGGCCCTTTGTGGTTTTGTTCGTTTTCTGGCTGCGGTCAGATATGCTCTTGCGCAGCGCTCTACGTTGTCGGCTCAAACCCGCTGCAGGGCAGCCAGACTGGAACCTGCCGCAAGTACTTATCCATTTGCGGCGCACACGCCACCTCATTTGTGCGGCTTCTTTTCTTTTACGGGCCCAAGACAGAAGCGGATAGACAAATTCTCTTAAATTATTGCCTGATTGTACGAGGTTCACATATTTTGTGTTGTTTCGGCCTGGCTGTATCTGTTAAAGGACAAAAAAACGGAGACAACCATGCACGCACAGCCCCACGAAAAATGCGACCTTCTGTCCATACAGCGCCAGACGCTGGCTAACAGCATTGCACGCTGGACAGAGACAACCCACCGGCTTGAAACAAGCGTGCCGGGTTTGCTGCTGGTGCGATACGAAGCCCCTACCCAGCCCAGCAGCGGCGTATATGAACCGTGCATCTGCCTGGTCGCTCAGGGCGCCAAACGGGTGGTGCTGGGCGATGACGAGTACGTGTACGACGCAAACCATTACCTGATCTCGTCTGTGGGCCTGCCCGTTGTGGCCAATGTGGTAGAAGCCAGCCCCGAGGTTCCGTTGCTGGGGCTGGCGCTCAAGCTCGACATGCGCATGTTGGCCCAGATGCTGGTGGACAGCAACCTGCCAGCCAGCCGCCCCGTCAGCCGTGCAAGCTGTTCCGGGCGTGGCATGCGCGTGAACGAGGTGAGCATGCCCCTGCTCAACGCCTTTCAGCGCCTGCTCGACCTGCTCGACAACCCGCACGATGTGCCTGTGCTCTCGCCTCTCATCCACAAAGAGATTCTTTACCGTTTGCTGGTGGGCGAACAGGGGCACTATCTGCGCCAGCTTGTGTCAACCGGCAGTCATGGTTTTCAGATAGCCAGAGCCATTGACTGGCTCAAAAACAATTTTATCCAGCCCCTCAAGATCGACAGCCTTGCACGGCAGATAGGCATGAGCACGTCTACCTTTCACTACCATTTTCGCGCCATGACCAGTATGAGCCCGTTGCAGTACCAAAAATGGATGCGGCTGCACGAGGCCCGCCGGCTCATGTTTATGGAGCATCTGGACGCCACCAGCGCGGCTTTTCAGGTGGGATACGAAAGCCCCTCCCAGTTCAGCCGCGAATACCGCCGCCAGTTTGGCACACCGCCTCTGCGTGATATAAAAAACCTCCACAGCAGCCAGCCCGACGCACCCTCTGCGGAATCTGCCACGGCCTGAACTGCACCGGCATTTCATGCCCTGTTTGCTGTCGGGCATTGTGTGAGAGTTATTCGACACACTTCAAATTGATATTGACTTTCAATTTCTTTTATTACATTTTCTTCCTGCCATGGTCGCGCTGATCACAAACTGGTCTGCGCCCATACGCCGCACCACACACCCAATTCAGGAAGAACAATGACACCCTCTCAGGTTATCTCAGCCTTGCAAACGCTCACTCACATCCGGCAGCCGGTTTTCTTGTGGGGAGCGCCCGGTATCGGCAAAAGCCAGATAGTTTCTCAGGTTGCCGCCATACACGATCTTGAACTGCGCGACATTCGCGCGGTTCTGCTTGATCCCGTTGATTTGCGCGGCCTGCCCCGCCTTAGCGACCAGGGTACTGCCGTGTGGTGCCCCCCATCATTTTTACCCGGCCCCAGCGATGCCCCACAGGGAGTGCTGTTTCTGGACGAACTGAACGCCGCCCCGCCGCTGGTGCAGGCGGCCTGCTATCAGCTCATTCTCGACCGTGCCATTGGCGAATACCGGCTGCCTGACGGCTGGTGCATAGTAGCCGCCGGCAACCGCGAAAAGGACAAGGCGGTTTCTTACCGCATGCCATCGGCGCTGGCCAACCGCATGGTACATCTGGAATTTGACACCAGCCTCGACGACTGGCTTACCTGGGCGCAGAACGCAGGTATTCGCCGCGAGGTCTGCGCATTTTTGCGCTTCCGCCCCCGCCTGCTGCACGACTTTGACCCCCAACGGGCAGAAAAGGCCTTTGCCTCACCCCGTTCGTGGGAATTTGTATCGCGCATTCTCGATGCCCAGCCCGCTCAGGACGTCGAGTACGAGCTGTTTCAGGGCACGGTGGGCCCTGCCGCAGCGGCGGAATTCATGGGTTTTTTGTCTGTCTGGCGTGAGCTGCCAACCGTAGACTCCATACTGGCAGACCCCAGCGAAGCAGAGGTGCCGCAAGAACCGGCAGCGCTCTACGCCACCTGCGAGGCCCTGAGCTTGCGGGCAACAAAAGACACCATGGACGCTCTTACCGCCTATGCCGAACGCCTGCCTGCGGAATTCAGCGTGCTGCTCATGCGCGATGCCGTCTGCCAGAATACGGAAGTGGTGCACACGTCAGCCTTTAGCCGCTGGGCAGAAAAAAACGCTGAGGTACTACTTTAACTATGCGCGCCAACCAACTACCGGCGCAGAGTCCCGCAGGTGCCAAATCCGCTGTGACCGCATACATAGAGGCAGAACACCGCATTACACGGGCGCGGGCATCCCTGGTTATGGAGCACCCATTTTTTGGCTCCCTGGCCCTGCGTCTGCGCCTCAAGGCCGACCCTGCCTGCGCGGACATGTGGACAGACGGCAAAACCCTTGCCTACAACCCGGCCTTTGCCGCCGCCCTATCGCCAGACTCGCTGGTAGGAGCCATGGCGCACGAGGTTCTGCATCTGGCCTTTGGGCACCACCTGCGCCGCAAAGGGCGCGATGCGGCACAGTGGAACCGCGCCTGTGATCTGGCAATCAACCACATCCTGCTCGAATCAGACTTTACCCTGCCTCAAGGGTTTGCGCACAACCCTGCGTATGCTGGCATGAATGCGGACGAGATATTTGAAGCTCTGGCAAGCCTGCAGGAAGCGCCAGAAAACAAGGGGGCCAAAAGCGCGCAGGCCGCACAAGGCACTGAAAAGGCCGAGGGTGCGGGATCTGCCGGTTTTGAGGGCGGCAAGCAGACAGAACCTGCCGCACAACCTCAAAACCCGCAGGGCGACAGGCAGCAGGACAAGCAGCAAAATTCCCCGGACCCGCAGGCTGCAGCGGGCAGCAAGGCCGCAGATAAAGACCGCGGAAAGCCAGAACAGTCAGAAGGCAAAACAAACTTTACCGGCGAGGTGGCAGACCACCCCGATGCCCAGGGCGCTCAGAACGATCAGGCACTCAAGGCCGCCAAGCAGGAGGCTGACATAGCCATGATGCAGGCCCTGCAACGCGCGCGTCACATGGGCAGCATGCCCGCCGGTCTTGCCCGTCAGCTCAACTATGCATGGCGGCCAAAACTAGACTGGAAAGCTCTGTTGCAACGTTTTTTGGAACAGTGCGCGCAAAACGATTATTCCTGGGCCAGCCCCAACCGCCGCTATCTGTACCAGAATATTTACCTGCCCGCACGTCGCGAGGCCCGTCTGCCCCACGTGGCATTGGCTGTTGACTGTTCCGGCTCTGTGGACGAGCAGGCGCTCGCCATGTTCTGCGCGGAACTCACAAGCGTACTTGATGCTTACGACACCACGTTGACCTTGCTGTTTCACGATACCAGGGTGCAAAAAAGCATCACCCTCACGCGCACGGACATGCCAGCCACCCTCAATCCCGTTGGCGGCGGTGGCACAGATTACAGACCTGTCTGCGCGCACATTGAAGATGAAAACCTGCAGCCCACATGCCTCATCTGGTTTACCGACCTTGAATGCAACCGCTACCCCGCCGAGCCGGAATACCCGGTGCTGTGGGTCTGCACCGCACCGCATGAAGAACAGCCGCCATTTGGGCAGGTGCTGTACCTCACCACAGCAGCTGGCGCGGCATAAGCCCCGCACGGCATCGGGGTGTAAGCACTGTCTGGCAAACGCTGCCGAGTACAGGCAGCGCAAGGAGAATGCATGATTATTGAATGGAAAATCACAAAAAAACGCGGCTACTTCAGACCTGCTTTGCACTACAGCGTGCGGCTAGAAGACCACGAAAAAGCATTGGCCCTGCCCATTGTGAGCATTGTTTCAGACATTCCGCAGCCGGAAGAAGACCGGCAGGATTACTGCTACCCCGGTCTTTTTGAGCGTGCGGCAGGTTACACGCCCACACGCTTTTACACTCTTGAGGCACCCTCGCACAAAGGACATTCGTGGACGCGCTGCCTGATTCTGCCCTGGCGTGCAGCTAACGAATACCCTGAAGTTGAGCAGTCGTTTCAACGCCTGCGTGATGTCCTTGAGGCCGAAATAGAAAAGGCCGACAACAGCCAGCCCATGAATGAGAACGGCAGCGTTCAGACATCGGCGGCCGCCAAGGTAATGCTGGCCCCTAACCTGCTGGCAGAACGCCTTTTGCGCCTCGCCAGCAACGCCCAGGCAAGTTGAACGCAGGCTGCTCTGTAACTGTAATTGCAATTAAATTACGATACCAACAGATGCATCGGAAAATTGAATACAATAACTGTTCAACATCGCATCTTTTTTGAAACAGACATGTATTAAATTAAGCTACATGCCTTTTACGGCTCAACCCTGATTAGCAACCATCCACGCAAACAAATTTATAAAAAGTTTAATACGCTGAAATAAATCATAAATTTATTACATAACAAATCATTAAAAACATATTACACCTGTTTTTATTATTCTTTTTTATTCGCCACGTTGCAGTTTTTATATATTTGAATTTTGACATGATTTATTTATGGCAGTAATAATTAGCACAAAACAAATCCATACTTTCCCCCTACTGCTCCAAAAGATTACGATGCAATAAAATTACCTGCAATGCCATGCCATTGCCAGTATTTTCATGCATCGTACATACTGTACCCATATTCGGTTTCCCCAAACTGACAGCGTGCCATAGACCCATTGTGAGTTAGCTATGCGCATTAAATACAAAGTTTGGAGCCTGGCCACAGTAATTATCAGCATAATCATTTTTGCTGATATTTATTATGGATACCGTCATATTGAATCATCCATACAGATGGAGCTCAACCATGACGCGGAAGACGTAAGGGCAATTCTTATGTCTACCCGCAGGGTCTATCAAAAACAGTTCATTGAAAGTGGACTACCGGTAAATGAGCATACTGTTGGTTTTTTGCCTGCGCATGCGCTGTCGCACATTTCTGTCGAATTTCCCCATTGGAACACCACCGGCCTTACTTTCAACAACGTTTCAGACAAGCCCCGCAATCCCCTGAATCGTGCCAACAGCTTTGAGCTGGATGCCATGGCCTGGTTCAGGGCCAATTCGCACGAAAAAAGTCGTCTGCTAGAGATTTCAAAAGACGGTTCGTCATTCTACCACTACACAAGCCCTATCTGGATAGAAGAATACTGCCTCACCTGCCACGGCAGCCGCGCTACTGCCCCTGCCTCCATTGCCGCAGCCTACTCGGAATCTTACGATTATAATGACGGTGAGCTGCGCGGCATTTTAAGCATATACATGCCCACGGAACAGCTGCGAAAAAACAGCTATGCCGCATGGGGGGCGCAGCTTGCAATTCGCCTTGTGGGCTACACCTTGCTGCTGCTTGCGCTGGGTTTTTTGCTCAACAAATACGTGGCTAACCGGCTAGCACGGCTGGAAGAAAACGCAAAAAGACTCGCAGCTGGCGACTACTCTGCCCGGGTTCGACACATTGGCAGCGATGAAATTGGCGACCTTGCCACATCAATCAACACCATGAGCAGGGAAATTCAGAAAAGGGACAGAACCCTGCGTGAAAACGAAGAACGCTTTCGCCTCACCTCAGACAGCATTAAGGACGCGCTGGTACTACTCAGCAGCGATGGCGAAATCATTTTCTGGAACAAGGCGGCAGAGCAGATTTTTGGCTACACGGCAGGCGAAACAATAGGTCGTATTTTGCTCGATTTTCTGGTTCCGGAGCGCTACCGGGCCGAGATTGCTGCCGGGCTGAAAGAATTTGTGCAAACAGGCCAGGGCATGTTTTGTGGAAAAAGCATTGAACTGAGCGCCCTGCGCAAGGGTGGGCAGGAATTTGCAATTGAGCTTTCACTTTCATCCATGAACACCCTTGGCAAATGGATTGGCATTGGACTTGTGCGGGATATATCTGAACGCAAGCTGGTTGAGGCAGAGCTTGCGGCTCACCGCGACCAGCTTGAGCAACTGGTTGTATCGCGCACACGTGACCTGATGATAGCCAAAGAAGCCGCGGAAGCTGGCAGCGTGGCAAAAAGCGCCTTTCTGGCCAACATGAGCCACGAAATACGCACGCCCCTCAATGCCATAACCGGCATGATCCACATATTGCGCCGTTCGGGGCTTACGCCAAGCCAGAATGACAAGCTGGGCAAGATTGAGATCGCCAGCAACCACTTACTTGAGATAATCAACAATGTTCTTGAATTATCCAAGATTGAGGCGGGCAAGTTTGTGCTGCAAACGGTTCCCGTGCATATAGAGAACCTGCTTGAAAACATCTCGTCAATTCTTGGGCAAAAGGCTTATGAAAAAGGCATTGAACTGATAACAGAAATGTCTCCCCTCAGCTGCCCCGTTTATGGTGATGAAAGCAGGCTGCAACAGGCGCTGCTCAACCTTGCTACCAATGCCCTAAAATTTACCGATCACGGGCATGTACGCCTGAGCGTAAGCCAGGAATCGCAGACAGACAGCACCATAACCCTGCGCTTTGAGGTTGAGGATACAGGCATAGGCATAAGCCCTGAGCAGCAGCCCCGGCTGTTCAGCGCGTTTGAACAGGCCGATAATTCGCTCAGCCGCAAATACGGTGGCACGGGCCTGGGCCTGGCCATAACCAAAAAGATGGCAGAAATGATGGGCGGCAGGGCGGGCATGACCAGCACCCTGGGCAAGGGCAGCACATTCTGGTTTACCGCCACCCTTACCAAAGCAGCACCGCAGGCTGCAGAAGAAGTTTGCGGCCGCATTGACAATGCGGAGGCAACCATTCGCCAAAAGCTGCAAGGCAAGCGCATACTGCTGGTAGAGGACGAACCCATCAACAGGGAGATAGCGCAAACCCTGCTTGAAGATGTTGGCTTTACAGTGGATCTGGCGGAAGACGGTGCAAAGGCTGTTGAACTGGTGCGGGCAAAGTCCTACGACCTGATTTTTATGGACATGCAGATGCCGCACGTAAACGGTCTTGATGCTACCCGCGATATACGCCAGCTTGCGAAGGGAAGTACGATTCCCATCATTGCCATGACAGCCAACGCCTTTGCCGAAGACCGCGAGTTGTGCCTTGCTGCAGGCATGAACGACTTTATCGCCAAGCCTGTCTCAACCACGCTACTGTATCAGAAGCTGTGCACCTGGCTGCAAAAACGCACTTAAGGCGGGCAGCACAAGCCTCTTGAACCATGACATGAATTATCCATTCCAAATCGCAGGGCAGCATTGATGAAAAAAGGACCGGCAGATCACTCTGCTGGTCCTTTATATCTGCTGCCTCGCTGCCATGCCCATACACAGGCCTATGCCCGTAAAACCTGCTCAAAAAGCATGATCCACAAAATGCAGCAGAAACTGACAGCTCTAACCTGCGCAATACAAAGCGACGCTTGCCGCCAGATTGCGCCCCTCCGAACCAATACGAACCACTCCCCAAGAGTTAGCCAGCAACTGCAAAAAACATAAAGGCGATCAGCTGCCTGCAGCTAGCGGCACATGGCACGGAAAACTTCAAGCATCTGATCATGATTCAAAGGCGTTCCGTCGAGTTTCATTCCGGTTGTAGTAAAGCCGCCCTCTCGCATATTGATCTTGAACTGCGAGTAATACGACATTCTTTCGCCGGCCTGCCCGATAGTACCCGTGACTTCTACCAGCACGTCGCCCTTGCTGGACGTGCCAGACTCCCAGTAGGGCCTGTTCACGTTTCTGGCGATCAGCTGACCTACGGTCATTCTGTTGCAGACTTTCAGCTTCTGGGATTTGACATATTCAACAGCCTTATCATCTGCACATGCTGTTGTTGCCAGAAGAAGAACTGCGACAACAGAGAACAAGACATTCCTCAACATGACAATTTCCTTGATTAAAATGTTGACACCGCAAGGCAACAATTCAATACATGCTGTTTTTAGCCAAAAACCAGAAAATGCATTAAAATCAAAAGTTATCTCGCGTATGCACCATGCTGCGTGCAGCAAAACAGCTGGGGATACGAATAAGAGCGGGTAGCTCCTCACCCAGCAAGCAAACCGCGCCGCTTCTCTTTTCGATACTGAGGGATCATGGCGCGCAACACATACTATTTTGCTTGCTCATAATGTACGTGAGATTCTGGTAAAAATTGTCACCAAATTTTCCGTTTTTGTGTCGTTAAATTGGGGGACAGAACAGGCTCAAGGGCGGGTTTATTTGTTGCGCAACGCTGCAAATTTGCGCAGCTCTTTCATGCCGCCGATTCCAAGTTTTTCAATGATGCGAGCATAGTACGTCTTGACCGTATGAATGCTGATATGAAGAGCTTCCGCAATTTCTTCGCTGGTTTCAGCTCTGCCGATCATGGTTATGATCTGTTCTTCACGCGAGCTCAACACTGTTTCCATGCCCTCTTGGGGCACAAGAAAACGGTTGGCCAGACTTTTTGTGGCCCTGGGGCTGGCATAGCGGTTGCCCGCTAGAACCTGATCAAGAGCCGTGAGCAGCACATCCGCTACTTCACGCTTTGTCACATAGCCTGCTGCACCAGCAACAAAGGCTCTTTCAACGGTTTTGCGGTCTTCGTGCATGGAATAGATGACCACGGCCACATTGTGCGCCAGCAGGTCATCAATGAGATCAAGGCCAGATTCGTCCCCAAGTGTCAGGTCGACCAGGGCAACATCTGCAGTGGAATCCTTTAGCCGGGCAAGCACCTCGGCGCGGGTCTCCGCCTCGCCGCAAATGACATGACCAGACTTGGTCAGCAACAGCGACAGACCACTGCGCATGGCAAGGTGATCGTCGATCAAAAATACGCGCGCCCTGCGGGGTTGGTCTTCACTCATTCCATATCTCCTGTCAGTTCCTGCTCTGTGTTGCACTGCAGCCGGCAGACAAGACTCGTGCCGCCGCCTTTTGAGGCTTCAAAAGTCAGCTCTGCGCCAATCATCCTTGCCCGGTGGGCCATGATTCTCAATCCCAGCCCGCCGGTTGGCGAGGTTGCGTCAGTTTTTCCTACGCCGTCGTCCGAAACCGACAGCACCAGCTCGCGCGCTGCGTTGCAGTTAAGCACAATGCTGATACGGCTCGGCTTGGCATGCTTTACTGCATTGGTCACCGCCTCTTGCGCTATGCGGTAGAGCTGCAGCAGATGCGGATTATTACAGGTGGCACAGGGCAGATCTTCCACAAAATCCACATCGATGCCGCTCGATTCCCCAACCCGCCGAGCGAGTTCTTCAAGCGAGGGCCCAACTCCGTCGATTGCGTGCTCCACCGGCCACAGCCCGCGCGAGAGGTCATAGGCAAGGCTGACAGATTCGTTGAGCAGAGCGGAAAGGTCGGTCAGGTTGGTCAGAGCCTCCTGACCCATGCCAGGCTCCAGCGCCAGCACAGAGCACCGCAACCGCGCCACGGCCAGATGCTGGCACAGACCGTCGTGCAGATCATGGCTCAGGCAGCGGCGTTCTTCCTCGCTGACCTTGATAATCTCCTGCTCCAGGCGGTTGCGCTCTTCCATCTCGGTTTCAAGCGCTGCGTTTTTGTCTTCCAGATCTTTTGACAGGAATTCTACTTCCCTAAAAGCGTTGGAAAACCGTTGCGCCAGTGCAAATGCCTGTGACAGGGCAAAAACAAATGTTCCTTCTTGAATCAGCAGTATTGAATTGATGAAGCCCATGTGACAAAAAATATCGTTAATGGCGACCAGCCCTATGACAATGGAGCCAATGAGCAAAAACAGCGAGCCCGTATGCCCGCGCAAAAAACAGATGGACAGCAGCACTATATAGCTGCCAATAAGCAGAAAAGATGCCAGCATGTAAAAATGCAGCGCATTAAAAACAGTAATGTCAGTCTGCGTGAGACATAAAAAAATAAAGCTCAGACTTCTGAAATCGCAAAAATACTGAATGAAAAGAGGAAACTCATTTTTATATAGCGACCTGTAAAACCTGTACAGAATTGATGCCGAACAAACATAGCATACAAGAGATAATTTTTCCAGAAATAGCGGATAATGATTTGGAACAAAAAGTGTGACAACCCACTCTGTGGAATCGGACGTTATGAAGTGCCCGACGAGGACAATACAGTATAATCCAAAATATAATGTAGAAACATCCTTGTTTCGCCAGTAATGCAAAACAAGATGGTACACCCCCATGAACAGCAGCCCGCCAATCAAAAGCAGTGACCAGCCCCAGGTGCGGATATGGGCCGATTCCAATGGCTCTTCTGACGACAGGACTATGGAATCGCGCACACCCCCACGGCGAAAATGGTAATTTGAAATTTGCAGCACCAGCTCAATCTCTGAGCTGACATCGGGAAACGGAACAATCTTGTGTGTACGGTGGGCAAGCTCTGTATCCGCATCGGTACCGGGTTCGCCGCTTGCGGTCAAAAGCATTCCATTTGCCCATATTTTGTAGGCAGCTGGAATATTATACACTTTTAACGCCGCATCAGTAATTTTTTGACCGGGAACAATGCGCAGCCTGAATGTGGCCCGCCCCGTTCCCGGCAGGCTTTGCCCGTTGAGCACAAACCCCTTCCATGAACCGGGAAAATACTGGTAACCGGTCAGCTCTGCCGGGCTTGCAGCCTTGAAGTCATCTGGCGCAAGCAGCTGGTTCCAGTAGAATTCCCACTGCCCGTCCAGCTTAACGGGCCCGTCCCTGTTCAGCCTCCAGCTCGAAAGGTCAAGCACCCCCTGTTCCACCACTGGCGGCTGGGCCGCTGGCCCGGCAAACGCGGCAGAACCAGACACAAGAAGCAACAGAAGGAGCACCAGCAGACCTGCCCGGCTGATTCTCATAGGCGGCTCCCGGCCCGGGAATACTGCGCCAGACAACACACAGGCAAAAGGTATGGAAGAAAATCAGGCGCGCCAATAAAGGCCCGCAAGCGTGGGCACAGAGCGCCCGGCAGAGCGGCAAGGCATGTTATAAGTTGGCGCGCAAGGTTGTTCATCTGTGCGGGTCAGCCACGGTTGCGATGGTTTGTTTGCCAATTAAATTGGCCTGATAAATCCATGCACACAATGCGCTTTTTATGGCCGTAACGCCACAGTTATCCAGCGACCTGCCCGCAGCGGCAGCTAATCTACCTTGCCATTCAGTATGTCTTTGAGGGTAAACTTTTGCACTGTTCCTGCGTCGTCTTTAAACGAATAATTGGCGTCGTCTATCTTCCACACGCCAGATTCATTGATCAGCACAAAGGAGTAAGGGATTTCATCGCAGTCTTTACAGCATTCCTTGCTGCGGTTGCTGACCTGCATGGCGTATGTTGCGTTGTTTTTGACCAAGCCAAGCACCTTGACCGGCTTGCACAAATCCTGGCCGTTAACCAGAAAGTCAAAATCAAGGTAGCCCATGCCGCCTTCTTTTTTCGCCAGTTCGTCATCCTTGCGGAGCAGGCCAGCCAATTCTTTGGAAACCATATTGTTTTTTAAAACATACTCGGTAGCACTGGGGCTCGTTTTGGTGGGGTGCAGCACGTTTTGGGAATAGTCTGCAAGCAGCTTTTCATACTTTGCCTTAACGTCGCCTGCTTCATCTGCGCTCTGGGCAGGCGACCACATGGAATCGACGCAGCCAGCCAAAAGAACAAGAAAAACTGCCAGCTGAACCGTAAATCTGCACTTTTTCATACTACCCCCGCATGGTTTGAAAAAAGCAAACAGCCAGACCCGTGCATGACGGGAACTGCCCTCTAGCCAGCATTATTAAAAACAGACAGGCCGTCTGTCGCAAAAAACTACGATTCTTTGTCAGCACATTTGGTGACAGGGAGGAGGGTATTTATATTGTAAAGGCAGAATAATTTGACAAACAATACAGAAATTCCAATGGGTAGCCAGCATTAAATTGGGGAGGCCGAATAAAGGCAAGGATATCCACGCCAGATGAACATTTTTTTAAAGTTTCGGCGTGGTTCTCTTATCTTTCAACAAAAATCGACTATTGTGCGACACAAAAGGCACAGGTAACGTCCATTAATTCTTTAGTGCTTGTGATGGAGTTAAAATAACGTAAAAAGAGCTTATGAAGATTTTCTTCATAAGCCCTTAAAAATGGTGCGCCCGACAGGAATCGAACCTGTGGCCTACAACTTAGGAGGTTGTCGCTCTATCCAACTGAGCTACGAGCGCAATTCGCATTGTGTAGTAATTCTTTCGGCTCATGTCAAGCTGAAGGCGGTGCCTGGCTTTGTCAGCGGCTCTGACGGCCAGATAAACGGCACAGGCAATCCCGCAGGGTTCAATCAATCTCAGAAAAATCGAATCTATGGCCTACAACTTAGGAGGTTGTCGCCCTGCCCGGCAGCGCTGTAAGCGCATACTGCAGCACCGGTTTGTCCACAAGAGCTGCCATCAATTTCAATTGGTCTGGCTGCCCTATCCTGCCACACTTTAGTTGCCGCCCCAAATCAGCAGGGCCAGCGCGCCCAGCGTACCCAACAGTACGGCGTAGGCCTGTCGGGTGCGTAGCGAAAGCACCGCCCCAAGCAGAGCCGCCACATACAGGGCTGACCACGTTACCGCTGGCAACGCTGGCTGTGTGCGGTGCGCCGCAAGCACAGTCAGCAGAATATAAATAAGCGTAAAACAGACCGCATACAGGGCCGTTTGCCACATGGCCCGGCACAACCCCGCCAGCAGAATCACACGCCCCGGCGAGGCTGGCCCTTTGCCGCCACACCAGTTCACCACGGCATCCACCATGGGGTTCAGCTCAATGCGCTGTCGCAGCTCACACCAGCTGGCAGTGTAGGCCGCCATCATGGACAGAATAAGCGGCAGCAACGCCAAACCCGGCTGATCTAGCCCAAAGTGCCTGCATAGCGGAAACACCAGCAGAAAACTCAAGCTGCCATAGGGCGGCACAACGCTGCCCAGTTCAAGGGCATCAAGCCACAGAAGTTCAATGATTATGCCAAGAGGAAGAGCCAGCGACCAGTCGCCGGTAAAGAAGCCCGCAAACAGGGCCAGACAGATGGGACGGTCTATGAGGCCGACGATGCAGGTTGATCGGGCAGCGCCAGCCAGGACAAAAAAAAAGCGTAGGGAGCCCCGGCAGCGATAATATCAGAAAAGTTGATCATTGGGGCCTCGAACTGTCTCGGTAGGAACACAGCGAAAATCAAGCTGCACAAGATGGTCCTGAATAATGTGCAGGTCTTCCCTGTCCTGGGCTGATAGCGCCACATGCGGCAGCACCTGCAGCTTGTCCGGGCCATAGTGCAGGTTGCCCATGTTCAGCACCGGCATGAGCACACCGGCATCACAGGCCTGTCGCGCATCCTGGCAATTGGCAAAGAGCACAAAGCACTCGTCGCCACACGAATTCAGAGTGGCGCCCAGATCCTTAACAGTGATAAAATGGGTCATAACCCTGTGCGGCACAGCCAGTTCAATAATCTGCTGCCGCATTATGTCGCCTGCAAGTTCGTCGTTGGCAACCACCAGATGTCGCGCCCCTGTGTAGGGTAACCAGGCTTCGATTACCTGGCCGTGAACCAGGCGATTGTCCACGCGAAACCACATACTAGCTATCGGCTTTGTCGCGAGCTTTGTTGCGCAGCATGCTGCCTGCAACCACAATACCCTTTGCGCCTGCCTCGCCAGCTATGCGGGCCAGCTCGCCCAGCTCTTTGTCGCGTGAGGTAAAAACCTTGAGCAACATCGGCAGGTTAACGCCAGTAACAACCTCTACCTTGTGGGTTGCCAACAGCGAAAGGGCAATGTTGGTGGGCGTGCCGCCAAACATATCCGTAAGAATAATAACGCCAGCGCCCTTGTCGAGCCGCTGGGTTGCGTCTGTAAGACGGCGAACGGTTTCTGATACCTCATGGGCAACATCAACGCTGATTGAGCTGCAATCGCTCTGCTGCCCAAGAATAAATTCTGCGGTGCGCAGCATGGCCGTGCCGTAATCGGCATGCGAAACCAGAATAATTCCGACCTGGGTCTTCTTGTTTTCGTCCGTCATGACAACCTCACGCAACAGAACGTGCCAGCTTTTTTAGCCAAGTTCAAGATGCCGATGCTCCAGAAAAGCCGGATAATCCGCCTGGCGCAGGGCTTGCAAAATTTCTTCGGCCATGGCCACTGAACGGTGCCGCCCGCCCGTGCAGCCCACCGCCACCGTAATTCGGTAGCGGCCTTCGGCCTCCATGAGCGGTAGCATGAAAAACAGCAGATCTACGAGCTTGTCGCGAAAATCCCGCGCATGGGGCGAATTGAACACATAATCGGCAACGGCTTTGTCCTTGCCGCTCAGGGGACGCAGCTCATCCACAAAATACGGGTTGGCCAGAAAGCGCAAGTCAAAAACAAGGTCTGCCTCTCGCGGCACGCCATATTTGAAGCCAAACGAGATAACATTGACCCGTATGGCCCGCAGCTTGCCCTTGTTGCCGCTCCAGCGCTTCTGAATGGCGCGGCGCAGGTCGTGTATGGAGAACCGCGAGGTATCAATGACCAGATCGGCCATTTCGCGCAGGGGGCGCAGGCTGCTGCGCTCGGCCAGCAGGGCCGCCTCAAGCCCCATACCCCCGCGCTCCAGCGGATGCGGGCGACGGGTGGCGGCATAACGGCGGATCAGCTCTTGATTGTTTGCCTCAAGAAAAAGCAGCATGGGCCGAATGTTGTTGCCCGCGAGTACGCTGAGACATTCATTGATGTCTTCCACAAAGTTGCTCTGGCGCAAATCCATGCCCAAAGCGATGCCCTTGAAATGGCTCATGGAGGGGCGCGACATCATGTCCACCATTTCCATAACCAGACTTACGGGCAGACCATCGACCACAAAGTGGCCCATGTCTTCAAAAACCTTGAGTGCCGTACTTTTGCCCGCGCCAGAAAGGCCCGTCACAATGCACACCTGCGCGGTTACACTGGCAAAAGACCCACCGGCAGAAGAATTTTCAGCCTGCGAAGAATCAGACGGCAACATCTGCGCGGAATCCTTCATGACATTCGCCTCTTGAGGGGCAGCTTGCTGTTTGTAGCAGGCGTTGAGGGCCACATGCTTCTGACGGACGTGACCAATCCGGGCCGCCCAGATGGGTGCTTTGCTCGGAAACCGGCAGGGAGCGCTTGAGAAGGGGCGAGCCGCTTTCGGCCCGCCCCAGCATTATGAGCGTTTACAACACGGGGTCAATGAGGGCGTAGCCGTTTACCTTGGTGCGGTACACCACATTGATGCGGTTGTTCTCTGCATTAAAGAACACAAGAAACTCGCTGCCAATGGAATCAAGCTGCATGAGCGCTTCATCCAGATGCAGGGGCTTGGTGGCGAGGCGGTCTGTGCCGTCCACGGGCTGCTGCAGGTCTGCATCGGCATCGAGGTTGTAGGTGAACACGTCCACATCGGTATTGCGGGCGTGACGCCGCTGGGCCTTTACGCGGGCCACCTGGCGCTTGATCTGCGATTCCACCTTGTCTGTAACAAGGTCAATGGCGGCATACATGTCCGAAGTCTGTTCCGTGGCATTGATGTGCAGCCCTTCACCGGTAACGGTCACTTCGCAACGATGGCGAAACTTGTCGACGGTAAGCACAACTGCCACTTCCAGGCCAGAGGCCTTGCCAAAAAACCGTCCCAGCTTTTCCATGCGGCGACGGGCATACTTCTTCAGGTGTTCGGAGGCTTCAAAGTTCTTGAATGCAAATGAGATGTTCATAAGGTCCTCCTAAAGTATTTGGCCACTAGACGTGAATCAGAAATGCTCCTTGCGGCGTGATGACGAGGGAATATCAAGCGCCGTGCGGTATTTGGCAACCGTACGCCGCGCAATATTGACCTTGAGACGCTCCTTGAGCATTTCGCCGATACGCTCATCGCTGAGAGGAGACCGGGTGTCCTCTTCAGAGATGAATTTCTTTATCAGAGCCTTGACGCTTTCCGAGCCAACCTGGCTACCGTCGTCAAGCTCAAGCCCACTGTTAAAGAAAAACTTCAGCTCAAAGATGCCGTGCGGCGTGGCCACATACTTGTTGGTAGTAATGCGGCTGACCGTTGATTCATGCATGCTGATATCGTCGGCAATGTCCTTGAGAATAAGCGGCGCAAGCTTGGTAACGCCGTCTTCAAAAAATGGCTGCTGGTGGCGCACAATGCTTTCCATAACCTTGTAAAGCGTGCGCTGGCGCTGGTACAGGCTTTTAATGAGCCAGGATGCCGAACGGATCTTTTCCGCACAGTAGTCCTTTTCCTGCTCAGAGTTGCCAATATTCATCTGGCTCATGGCCGAAAGCTGCAACTGGGGCAGGCCATCGTCGTTGAGCAGAATCACAAATTCGTCGCCCATCTTGTACACGAATACGTCGGGGCTCACGTAGGTGGGCTCGCCGCCGCCAAAGCTGGCACCGGGCAATGGGTCAAGGCTCTGGATGATATCCAGATATTCCTTGAGCTCTTCCATATCGAGCTTGAACTTGCGCAGCAGGGGCTTGTAGCGCTTGGCCTCAAGGTCTTCAAGGTGCGATTCTACCAGCTCCACAAGGATGGGATCACGGGCGTAGTTAAGACTCTTGATCTGCACCATCAGGCATTCGCGGGCATCGCGCGCAGCAACGCCCACCGGGTCGAACATCTGCACCTTTTCAAGTACAGGCAGTACTTCCTCTGGGGCGACATTGGCCATTTCGGCCACTTCTTCAATGCTGGCCTGCAAATATCCGGCAGACGAAAGGTTGCCGATAATGACCTCGCCAATGCCCTTCTGCTCTTCTGTCAGCGAAGAAAGGCGCAACTGCCACAGCAGATGGCCGTCAAGGGTGGGCTTGGCCGCGTAGCGGGCTTCGAGAGGCGAAATTTCTTCGGCAAGTTCAAATTCGCGCGACTGCGAAAGGCGGGGCGTGCTGGCAAACTCACCGAGATAATCTTCCCAGTCAGCGTCCTTTGCCAGTTCCTTGTCATACACGTCCTCCTTGACGGATTCGCGGCTTTCTTCGTGCTGCTCACCCGCCGAGGCGTCGTCGGCCAGGGAAGATTCTTCAAGAAAAGGGTTTTCAAGCAGCTCCTGCTGCACAGTTTCCAGAAGTTCCACGCGCGAGAGCTGCAGCAGCTTGATTGCCTGCTGCAATTGCGGGGTCATTACTAGTTGCTGTGTCAGCTTCAGTTGCTGCCGTAGTTCCAGTGCCATGTGTACTCTTTTGCCTTAGCTTGCCATAGGGCTATAGAATTATCTGTTTACAAGTACTGTGCCATAGTTGCAAAAATTATGCAATAGCTGCCGGTTGCAAACTCAGGTTCATAACGCAAGACCCACTGAAGCCCACGACTGGCCCGCAAAATCGGGCTGTTGCGCGGTTTTTATGGCATAGCCAAAACCAGAGCCCAAACAAAAAAGGGGAAGGCAAAAGCCCTCCCCTTTTTGCGCGATTTTGCGATACCCAAGCATGGTAAAAAACCGTAAACCGGCAACCCTTGGGGCTGCATCACACTATTTGTTTGCACCCACGGGCTGCAAACAAACTAAACCTTGGCAAACTTTTTGGCTGCGCCAATAAATTCACGGAACAGCGGGTGCGCGGTCATGGGACGCGACTTGAATTCGGGGTGGAACTGGCAACCGAGGAACCAGGGGTGGCTTTTCAGTTCGATGATTTCCACAAGAGAATCATCGGGGGCGGTGCCGCTGAAAACCATGCCCTTTTCGGCCAGCAGTTCCTTGAAAGCATTGTTGAATTCATAGCGGTGACGGTGGCGTTCATCCACCATGGCCCTTTTGTAGGCCACAAAAGCCTTGGTTTCGGGCGCAACCTTGCAGGGGTACGAACCAAGACGCATGGTGCCGCCCTTGTCGCTGCCCGCATCGCGTTTTTCCACATTCTTGGTGCGGAAGTCGAACCATTCGGTCATGAGGTAGATGACTTTGTGGTCTGACAGCGGATTGAATTCTTCAGAGTTGGCATCGTCGAGACCGGCAACGTGGCGGGCAAATTCAATCACCGCACACTGCATGCCAAGACAGATACCAAAGAAGGGAATGTTGTTTTCACGTGCGTAGCGAATGGCGGCAATCTTGCCTTCCACGCCGCGGTAGCCAAAGCCGCCTGGCACAAGAATGCCGTGACAACCCTTGAAGGATTCGGCGCAGTTGCTTTCGTCCACGTTTTCGGAATTGACGTAGCGCAGCTCCACCTCAACGCGGTTGGCAACGCCACCGTGAATGAGGGCCTCGTGCAGGCTCTTGTAAGCTTCCTTGAGGTCAACGTACTTGCCCACAATGGCAATGGTAACCTTGCCCTTGGGGTTGGCACAGTCGCTCACCAGCTTTTCCCAGGCTTCAAGGTGGGCATTGCGCGCGGGCAGGCGCAGCATGATGGCCACCTTCTGGTCAAAGCCTTCCTCATAGAACTTGAGGGGCACTTCATAAATGTTGTTCACATCCACCGAAGAGAACACGGCGTCCTGATCCACGTTGCAGAACAGGGCGATCTTGCGGCGCAGTTCTTCAGGAATGCTCTGCTCGCAGCGGCACAGAATAATATCGGGCTGAATGCCGATGGAAAGCAGTTCTTTCACGCTGTGCTGGGTGGGCTTGGTTTTGTGCTCGCCCGCGCTACGCAGGTAAGGAACCAGCGTGAGGTGAATGTTGAGGCAGTTGTCACGACCAAGCTCTGATTTAAGCTGGCGGATAGCCTCGAGGAAGGGCAGGCCTTCGATATCGCCCACCGTACCGCCGATTTCGATGATAGCCACGTCGGGCGCGTCTTCGCCTTCAGAAAGGGAGAGCACCACGCTTTTGATCTCGTCGGTGATGTGCGGAATAACCTGCACAGTGGCGCCCAGGTAATCGCCATGACGTTCCTTGGCGATAACATGGTTATAAATGGCGCCAGAAGTGGTGTTGTTCTTGCGCGACATGGGCACGTTGAGGTAGCGCTCGTAGTGCCCGAGGTCCAGATCCGTTTCCGCGCCGTCGTCGGTAACGAATACCTCGCCGTGCTGGAACGGGTTCATGGTGCCGGGGTCAACATTGATGTAAGGATCAAGCTTCTGAATGGTTACAGTTAGCCCGCGCGTTTGCAGCAGCGCGCCCAGCGACGCAGCCGCAAGGCCCTTGCCCAGCGACGACAGTACGCCGCCCGTCACAAAAATGTATTTAGTTTTCATGGCCTTCCACCTATACTTGGGTATGTTGGGTAGTTCAACCAAACAGTCTTAACCCAAATTGAATTTTTTGGCTAGCATTGACTAAGTAAAACAAGCTAAGTAATGTGTTATTCCCTTTTCAGCGTGCGCGCCCCTTTGGGCGGCCCAGTCATCATTGGCGCAACACACGCCAGATGCGGGACAGCCGGGTTTTTCCAGGCAAAAGCACGTCCGGCCAAGTGTATGCCTGGCCGGAAATATACGCGTTGCAAGCCAAGGAGGCTTCCCCCGCATGGGTACGGTCAACACATTGGTCATCACCGGCTACGGCACAAACTCTCACATGGAAACCGCCCACACGGCCCGTCTGGCTGGTGCCGACAAGGCTGACGTGGTGCATTTTTCCGATCTGGTGGCGGCCAAGGTTCGTCTTGCCGACTATCACTTTCTGATTTTTCCCGGCGGGTTTCTGGATGGCGACGATCTCGGCGCGGCCCAGGCTGCGGCCATGCGCTGGCGTTACCTTAAAGATGACGCGGGCGCGGCCCTGTTGCAGAGCTTGCGCGAGTTTTTGGATGAGGGCAAGCTGATTCTGGGCATCTGCAACGGTTTTCAGCTGCTCGTAAAGCTGGGCGTGCTGCCCGCCCTTGGCGGCCAGCGCTTTGAACGCCAGGTTTCGCTGGGCAACAACGATTCCGCCCGGTTTGAAGACCGCTGGGTGCACCTGTTGCCCAACGCTTCCAGCCCTTGCGTGTTCACCAAAAACCTGCCCCTGCTTTCCATGCCCGTGCGCCATGGCGAAGGCAAGCTGGTTGCCCGCGACGAAGACACCCTGCGCCGCCTTGAGGCTGAAAACCTCATTGCCCTGCAGTATGCTGATCCGTCCACTGGCAAGCCCACGCTGGAATATCCGCTGAACCCCAACGGCTCCACCCTTGCCATTGCTGGCCTCACCGACCCCACGGGCCGGGTGCTTGGCCTTATGCCCCACCCGGAAGCCTTTCACCACGTTACCAACCACCCCGGCTGGACACGCGGCGAACTGGATGCACCGGGCACGCTTATTTTTGTTAATGCCGTGCGCTACCTGCGCGGGCAATAAGGTTTATCGGTGTAGCAGCGGGTTTGCGTCGGGGCAATCTCCCCCACCAGACCGCCTTTGCATCAGTATGACCGCTTCGAAGACATCTCTGGGGAGGTTTTACGAAACCTCCCCTTTTTCTTTGATGCCGGCGGGTTGTGACACTGTGGCTTCTTTGCCAATTATATTGACAAAGGCTTGGTGGTTGGATAGATTGTCTGACTCCAAAGAGCAATTTATCTTTTTGGTTTTTCGCGCGCGCACGCGTCAGACAAGGTGCGAAACAACATTGCCACAACACGTTGCACACTTTTTTACGCCGTATTTCACGAGGCGCTTTCTCTGCTACTGCAAGAAAGTGCCTTTTTTTATGGTGGGTGATATCTATGCAACCTATTGAAATTATTAAGGCGATAGAAGAAACCGCGCCTCTGGCCGCCGCTGCCGCGTGGGATGTTTCGGGCCTGCAGGTAGCTGCGCACAGGCAAAATGTTACAAAACTTGCCGTGTGCCTCGACCCAACGCCAGCCTCTGTTGGGGCTGCGCTGGAACAGGGCGCGCAGTTTGTTTTGAGCCATCACCCGTTGCTGCTCAAGGCCGTGCTGCCCATCCGGCTTGACGATTATCACGCGGTGCTGCGCCTGCTGTTTCAGGCCGATGTGCCGCTATACGCAGCGCACACCTCGCTTGACGTCAACGCCTACGGCCCAGCGGGCTGGCTGGCGCGCACGCTTGAGCTGGGCAACCTTACTGTTCTGGAGCCGGTGACCCCGGCAACGGGCGATACGCTGCCGCTGGGCTTTGGCCTTGCGGGCGACCTGCCGCAACCCATGACCGTGCGGCAGATTGCGGGCATCATTGCCAGCAACGCCCCCCTTTCCACAGCCACGGTGAGCGGCCCCGAGCCGCAGACCGTTACGCGCGTGGGCTACTGCACGGGTTCGGGTTCATCGCTGCTTGATGCGGCGCAGGCTGCCGGAGCGCAGCTTTTCATAACCGGCGATGTCAAATACCACACGGCCCTTGCTGCAGAAATCTGCCTTCTGGATGTGGGGCACCACAGTCTTGAAGAAGAAATGATGCTACGCATGAGCCGGTTGCTGCAACAGCGACTGCACGACGTGGAAGTGTTCTTTGTGCCTTCTGCCTCTCCGTTCCGCACTGTTGCCCTATCATGATTTTATCAGGAGGACTCTCATGAGCAATGCCGTATATTTTGACCAGATCAAGCAGCTGGTCGAGCTGCAAAAGGTCGATGATGCCATTCACGCCGTCAAGCAGGACCTGAGCCGCGCTCCCAGCGAACTTGATTCGCTTGAACAGCGTTTTGCCGCCATTGAAACCCAGCGCAACTATATTCTCGAGAAGCTCTCGCACCTGCAGGACCAGCAGAAGCGCCTTTCGCTCGAAATCGACGACGATTCCGCGCGCATCAAAAAGAGCAAGAACAAGCTCATGCAGGTGGGCAACCAGCGCGAATACCACGCCATGATGCGCGAAATGGACAGTATGGAAAAAGTCAACCGCTCGCGTGAAGAAGAAAAAATGACTCTTCTCGAAGAGCTGCAATACCAGAACGACGCTCTGGCTGAGATCGACCTGACCTACACCGCCATCAAGGCCGAGCTTGAAGTCAAGCGCGACGGCCTTGAAGAAAAGCTGCAAAAGGGCAACGCCGCCCTTGAAGTACTGAACGAAAAGCGCGACGCAGCCAGCAAGAATATTCCCCAGCCCGTGTTCATGCGCTACGAATTCATCCGCAGGCGTCTTGAGCACCCCGTCATCGTTGGCGTCAAGGAAGGCATCTGCTCTGGCTGCCACATTTCCGTGCCGCCGCAGTCCTTTATCGAGCTGCAGCGTGGCCAGCAGATTCTGAGCTGCCCCAACTGCCAGCGCCTTATCTTCTGGTGCGAGCACTTCTCTATGGAAGAAGCCGCTCCCGCGCCCCAGAAGCCGGTGACCCTCGTCGATTAATACGATTTTCTCCGGCAGGGCATGCACCGCCATCCCTGCCGGAGAACAGATACAACAGGTGGGAGTCGGACAGACCGTCGCTGCGGGCCGCAAGGCCCGGGGAGGAAAGTCCGGGCTCCACAGGGCAGAACGCTGGGTAACACCCAGGAGGGGCGACCCTCGGACAGCGCCACAGAAAGCAAACCGCCCCGCCTCGTGCGGGGTAAGGGTGAAACGGTGGGGTAAGAGCCCACCAGATGCCGCGGTGACGCGGCATGCTCGGCATACCCCGTTTGGAGCAAGACCAAATAGGGAAGGTGGTCGGCCCGGCCATTGCCTTCCGGGTAGGTTGCTTGAGGGTACGGGTAACCGTGCCCCTAGAGGAATGACGGTCTGGTGCGGGCAACCGCATGACAGAACCCGGCTTATCGTCCGACTCCCATTTGTTGATAAGGTATTTACATGGCAGAAAGTTCCGGCATTTCGCCCCAAGCGGCAAAACCCTGGGCGCTCGTTCTGGCCGCTGGGCAGGGCAACCGTATGGCAGCATCTACCGGCGGCACGGCCAAACAGTTTTTGCCATGGCGCGGTGTGCCTCTTTTCTGGCATACAGCCCGTGCCATGAGCCGCAGCGCATGTGTTGCCGGCATCGTTTTTGTTTTTCCCGCCAGCCAGATTGAAGAGGCCAGCGAACTGCTGGCCGACCTGCAAAAGCACGACGATCTCGGCCTGCCCTGGGTTATTGCCTGTGGCGGTGCCCTGCGCCAGGATTCCGTGCGCCTTGGGCTCGCGGCCCTACCCGTGCGCCCCACAAGCGTGCTTGTGCACGATGCAGCCCGTCCTTTTCTTTCCCCTGCGCTGGTACGCAGTGTGTGCCATGAGCTAGCTCAGGGCGCGGCTGGCGTCATACCCGCAATTTCCGTCACAGACACCATCAAGACTGTTGCAAATGGCCGCGTCACCGCCACCCTTCCACGTGACGGGCTTGCTGCGGTGCAGACCCCGCAGGGCTTTCAGCTCCAGACCCTGCTGGACGCCCACGCCCACGCGCTTGAGGCCGGGCTTGCCGTGACCGACGATGCCTCCCTGCTTGAGGCTCTGGGTTTTGAGGTGCGCGTCATACAAGGCGAGGCCGCCAACGTGAAAATTACCCGTCCTGAAGATCTCGATCTGCTGCGTGACGAAGCGCCGCTTCCTTCCATACGCACCGGCATGGGCTATGATGTGCACCGCTACGGCCAGGGCCGCCCCATGCGCCTTGGCGGCGTGAGCATTCCCAACGCGCCGGAAATTCTGGCCCATTCGGACGGCGACGTGCTGCTGCACGCCCTTTCCGACGCTCTGCTGGGCTGCGCATGCCTTGGCGATATCGGTCAGCATTTTTCAGATAAAGACGCACGTTTTGAGGGCATATCTTCCGCCATTCTGCTGCACCAGGTTCTGGACATGGTGCGCGAGGCGGGTTGCACGCCCTGTCATGTGGACATGACCATTGTGGCGCAGGTTCCCAAGCTGGCGCCCTACCGCGAAGAAATCAGAAAGAACGTCGCTCGGCTCATGGGGTTGCCCGCATCAAGCGTGAATCTCAAGGCTACCACAGAGGAACACCTGGGCTTCACAGGCCGTTCCGAAGGCATCAAGGCATACGCAGTTGTGACCGCGCGGGGGCGCTGATCTGCTCCGCCTCCCCTGCCATAACGTATCGACCACACAAGGAAGGACATGAATACAGAACTCAGCAGACCCTGGTTTGCGCATTACGACTCCTTTGTTCCACGCACTTCCGAGGTGTGGAACAAGCCGCTGTATGCCTTGCTGGATGAGGCCGCAGATAAATATCCCAACCGGCTGGCCGTTATATTTCAGAATACGCGCATTACCTACAAGCAGCTGCGTGAGCAGGCCGAACGCTTTGCGGGCGCGCTGCGCCGCATTGGCGTAAAAACCGGACACCGTGTGGCCCTCATGATGCCCAACATGCCGCAGACAGTGGTGGCATTCTGGGGCATCATCAAGGCCGGGGGCGTGGTGGTCATGACCAACCCCCTGTATATGGAAAAGGAAATCATGGCCAACATGCAGGATTCGGGCGCAGAGCACATGGTGCTGCTCGACCTGCTCTGGCCGCGTGTTTCAGCCCTGCGTGACCGCCTGCCGCTGAAGAATTTTATCGTCACCGGCGCTGCGGATGCGCTTTCCTTCCCGCTCAACTGGCTCTATCGCCTCAAGAAGAGCCGCAGCGTCAAGGAACCCGTACCGTACGACGGCAAGAACGTTCATGAGTGGAAGCACTTTTTCAAGGGCGCGGAACGTTATTCGGCTCCCATTGCCGACCCGTTGCGCGACCCCATCATGCTGCAGTACACGGGCGGCACCACTGGCTTGCCCAAGGGTGTTACCCTCACCCACAGCAACGTGGGCACAAACTGCCGTCAAGTACTCGATATCATTCATGTTAGTGCAGAAGATAAGCACACCTTTATTTCACTGCTGCCCTTCTTTCACGTGTACGGCCTTACCACGGGCCTGATCATTCCCATTGCCCTGGCGGCCACCACCCTGCCCCTGCCACGTTATGTGCCACAGGATGTGCTGCGCCTCATTGCCAAGTACAAGCCCACGGTCTTTCCCGGTGCGCCCTCGGTCTATATTTCGCTCTTGCAGCAAAAGAACCTGGCCGATTTTGACCTGCGCAGCATCCAGATCTGCGTTTCGGGTTCCGCGCCGCTGCCCCGCGAGATTTTCCGCAAGTTTCAGGAAACCACCGGCGCTGCCATTCTTGAAGGCTACGGCCTTACCGAAGCCTCGCCCATTACCCACTGCAACCCGCTGGGCACGCAGGGGCAGCGCCCCAATTCCATCGGCATGCCCGTGCCGGGAACCGACGCGCGCATTGTGGACATGGAAGGCGGCTCTCTTACCCTGCCCCCCGGCAAGATGGGCGAGCTCATCGTTCAGGGCCCGCAGGTCATGCACGGTTACTGGCGCAGGCCCGATGAAAGTGCCAGCGCCCTTCGCAACGGCTGGTTGTACACGGGCGACCTGGCAACCATGGACGATGACGGCTACTTCTATATAGTAGACCGCAAAAAAGACATGGTTATCGTTGGCGGCTACAACGTGTACCCCCGCGAGGTGGACGAAGTGTTGCTGGAACACCCCAAGGTCCTTGAAGCCGTGAGCGTTGGCATCACCGACGATGTGCGCGGCGAGATTCTCAAGGCCTTTGTGGTGCGCCGCCCAGGCGAGGAACTCACCAAGGCCGAGGTGATAGCCTGGTGCCGCCAGAAGCTGGCCGGTTACAAGGTTCCACGTCTGGTGGAGTTTCGCGACGAGCTGCCCAAGACCATTGTTGGCAAAGTACTGCGCCGCGCCCTGCGTGAGGAAGAAGAGCAGAAGATGGCCAACCGCAAACGTCGGCGCTCTACGGATGTCGCCTCCGCAGCTCCTGCCGAATCTGCCGCCCCCACAGCCACCGAAAACGGTGACGAGCCTGTGGGGCATGCCTGATGCGCATAATCGCGCAAAGAGTTAAAGAAGCATCTGTCAGCGTCGATGGTCGTCTTGTGGCGGCCATCGACGCTGGCATCATGGCGCTCGTGGGTTTTGGACAAGAAGACGGGCCGGATTTTCGATCTTCTCCTTCCTACACGGCCATGGCCCGCAAGCTGGTGGGGTTGCGCATCTTTCCCGGAACGGGAGAAAATGCCCATAAATTTCATGCATCTTTAGATGAATTTGGCGGTCAGCTGCTGCTCGTGCCGCAATTTACCCTCTACGCCGATTGCCGCAAAGGGCGCAGGCCCTCCTTCACCGATGCGGGCGACCCAGCCTGGGCCAAGGACCTGTTTTCGGATTTCGTTCAAATGGTTGACGAAACTTGCGCCGTAAGCGTATCGTCAGGCATCTTCGGAGCCGATATGGATGTGCGCCTTTGCAACTGGGGGCCTGTGACCATTATTCTGGACTCTGCCAACCTGTTTTCCCGTTGAAGCGTCTAATGCCTTACGGAGGAAATACAGCCATGTTTGAGCTGAAGGCGGAATCACACACCAATGTCACGGTACTACGCTATTCAGGCAATCTGCTGATAACCGACGTGGCTGAGTTCAGCAAACAGCTCGAAGATTATTTGCTGGCGCCGGGAATCCGCGAGGTGGTTCTCGATCTGAGTCACGTGGAAAAAGTGGACACCTCTGGGCTTGGAGTGCTGGTAAGCGCCAGCACCAAGGGGCGAGGCCGCGGACGCAGGCTGGTACTGCTGATGCCAGCGCCTCATGTGGCAGAACTGTTGCGCAAGGCTGAAATTGAGGGGTTTTTCCCCACATTCGAGAGTGAAGAAGAATTGAAAGGCTATATTCCCGATACTGCTGAGTAACAATATCACGGGTATGCCCTTCAGCCCGACGGATGGTGCATGGTGCAATACTATCTGAGGCATTACTTCAATCCCGATTTCGATTATCTCAACCTCAAGCCAGGTGGGGATAACGGATCTACCGACGTGTACAGTCTGGGCTATGTCCAGAATGTTATCGCCGGTCAGGTTCTTGCGGAAATTTTACCGCTGGAAGCTGCCAGACAGGGGTACGATACGCGCTTTGTTCTCGACAAGGCCGTCTTTCCCATGGGCGGCAACACCCGCGTTGATCCCCGCTATCCCAACTATCTGCTCGCCTCCGCCAAGGGGTATGTTTTTTACCTCAACGGCAAAATTACCGTCAAAACCCTGCTCAACGTGCGCCAGGACGTGAGCTTTCAGACCGGCAACATCTTTTTTGTGGGTGATATGGCTGTGCACGGCTCTGTGCGCGCGGGCTTTTCCGTGCAGGGCAACAACGTGCGCATCATGGGCATGGTTGAGGGTGGCGTGGTGCGCGCCCGGCGCGACCTTTTGGTTGAAGGCGGCGTTCGTGGCGGCGCGGGCAAGCACAGCAAGGTTGACGCGGGCGACAAGCTCATGACCACGTTTCTTGAGAGCGTGGAGGCCCGCGCACGCGGCAACATGGTGATCGAAAAAACCTGCCTGTACAGCACCATATATGCTGGCAGCAACATGGTAGTGCGCGACAAGCTCTACGGCGGCATCGTCAACGCCTACGGCAGCGTGTATGTGGGCAACCAACTGGGCAACAAGGCTGCGCTTGCCACCAAGGTGTACCTTGGCTACGACCCTCTGAGCATACGCCAGCTGGAAAAGATCGACAAAATTATTGCCCAGCTTTCGCAAACCATCACCCACCTCAACGCCATTGCCGGGCACCTGCCGCCAGAAACCAACGATGCCTCGCGCAAACTGCAGGCCCTGCGGCTACAGCGCAGACAGCTCATCAACCGGCGCGACGAACTGTGGAGCAGACTGGCGCAGGACGAAAGCTACATGCAGAACTGCCGCCTGCTCTGCCAGGGAACAGTGTACCCCGGTGTGGAAATTTCCATCGGGCGGGCATTTATGGTTGTGGACAAAATCTACAAGTGCACCCTTTTCCGCCTTGTGGATAACGAAATTATTTCGGAACCAATGCAGCCCGCCCAGACGAGCACCAAACGATGACACTGCCTCATACGCCGTGCTTTACGGCGGTCTTTTCTCACCATACCAGCACTCAGGCACAATCGGGCCAAACTCCAGCCGAAATTCACGCCAGCAAATCTGCAAAAGCCGGATTATCCGGCGTTGCGCCCCATGCCATACCCCATGATGTAGAAGTGCAGCTGGGCGACCGCGTTTTTCACATGCTGCACCCAGGCGGTGCCGAAAGGGAAACCGCAGTAGTCGATGCCCAGTTGCAGGAGCTGCAACACGGCTGCCTGCCGGTGCTGCTCGGTTGCGGCCTTGGTCACGCCCTGGGGCATGTATTGCACCGCAGTAATGGGCCGGTTGCCGTGGTGGAGAAGGAAACCGACCTGCAGGCCATCACGCATGTGCTGCAAAACCTGCCTGCAGAGTTCGCGCAGCGCGTAACACTCATCACCAGTGATCAGCCGCAGGAAGCGCTTGTCGAACTTACCCACTGGCAAATGCGCCACGGGGGCATGCGCCTGCTGCCTCTGACTCTGCCCTTCTACCTGCGGCTCGACCGCAACTATTACGGCGGACTGCAAAAAGAACTGGCCGCCAGTGCGAAGTTCGACTTCTGGAGCAAAGCCACCGGGCCACGCTTTGTGAACGACAGCCCCCGGGTGCTGCTGCTGACCAGCAAATACTTTTTGATGGGTGAACTTGAGGGCGCATGCCGCAAGCTGGGCATTGAACACAAACTGGTGGTGCTTAGCGACGATACGGTGGCCCGCACCGATTTCGTACAGCAGCTGCTTGAAGCGGTCATCTCGTTCAGACCAGACTGCTGCATCACGCTCAACCATATGGGCGTGGATGTGGAAGGCGTGCTGATGGACCTTCTGGCACGTCTACAGCTGCCCCTTGCCTCGTGGTTTGTGGACAATCCCCACCTCATCATCCACCTGTACACGCGCTGCGTAAGCCCCTGGACAACCCTGTTTACGTGGGATTCAGACAACATTCCCTCACTGCAGGCCGCTGGCTTTGACAACGTTTTCTATCTGCCACTGGGTACGGATCCCGACCGGTTTCACCCCGCCAAAGGAGCTTCAGCCCCAGCCGTCTGGAAGGCAGACCTCTCTTTTGTGGGCAATTCCATGGTGTACAAGGTGGGCGGCAGACTCAAAAACGGCCGTTTTCCCCGTGCTCTGCTACTGACATTTCACGCTGTTTCGCGCGAATTTATGGAAAGTGACCAGCGTTCGGTGGCCGATTTTCTCAAAAACTGCCGTCCCGATGCCTACCAACACTATGAAGCACTGCCCGATAACGAGGCAAAGCTGGCCTACGAAACGGCCGTCACATGGCAGGCAACGCGTCTCTACCGCAACGGCTGCGTGCGCCGCCTGCTGCCCCTGCACCCCCTCATTGTGGGTGATACAGGCTGGAAGGTGGAATTCCGCCACGAGGCCCAGCAGCCACGTTATATGGACGCGCTGAGCTATTACCACGATCTGCCGCTTTTTTATCCCCAGTCAGTCATCAATTTCAACTGTACCAGCAAGCAGATGAAAGGCGCTGTAAACCAGCGGGTATTTGATGTGCCTGCAACTGGCAGTTTTGTGCTTACCGACTGGCGTGAACAGATGGAGCAGCTTTTTGAGCCGCACGAAATGGCCTGTTTTCGCGAACCGGACGAAGCCCCGGACATGGTGCGCCATTATCTTGCGCACCCGCAGGAACGCCAGCGTATTGTAAAGGCCGCCCGCAAGCGTGTGCTTTCCTGCCACACATGGCAGCACAGGCTGCAAACCATGCTGGAACGCATGCGCGAGGTTTACGGTACTCCTGCTGCCCGTGGCACTGCCAGAGGCTGACCATGGCGGCTGATCCTATTCTGGTGCTGCAGATGCACCGCATGGGCGACCTGATTCTGACCTTTCCGCTGCTCGTGCGCCTGCGTCAGCTGTGGCCGCAAAATCCCCTGTGGGTGGTGGCCGAGCCTGCCTTTTTTGAGCAGCTCATGCCACTGGCTCCCGATGCCGTATTCTTTCCCTCCTCGCACTGCGAGGCCCTCGCCATGCGCAGATATGCGGCGGCCATTAACCTGAGCAGCAGCCCGGTTGCAGCCCAAACCATGGCCCGGCTGGAATCACCCGTCAAACTGGGGCCTGTGGCCAATGGCAACTCGCTGCATATACAGGGTTTCTGGCAGCTCTACCGTACCGCCCTTACCCAGAACAACCACGCCAACGCCTTTCACTGGGCCGACCTGCATCTGCTCGACCTTGCGCCTAGCCCAAGCCTTGCCTGCGTGGGGCATTCGCGCCCTACGCCCGCCGGCACGCGCCGGGTGGGGCTGGTGCTTGGGGCCAGCGAGGCCGCCAAACGCCCTGACGCCGGATTCTGGGCGCGCCTTGCACTGCGGCTGGCTGCGGCCGATCTGACACCCATATTTCTGGGCGGCAAGGGCGAGATGGAACTGGGGCAGGAGGTGGCCCAGCGCACCGGGCTTACGCAGGCCAACCTGTGCGGCAAACTGACGCTGCGCGAGGTGGCGGCGCTTATGGGCACGCTTGACCTGTGCGTTACGCCCGATACCGGCCCCATGCATTTGGCCGACTTTCTGGGTGTGCCAGTGCTCAATCTTTCCATGGGGCCAGTGCACGCACGCGAAACCGGACCTTCGGCCTCTGACCAGTGGGTGCTGCGCGCCGCCATGAGCTGTGTTGGCTGCTGGCAGTGCACCCGTGGCAGACTGTATTGCAAGCAGGCCTTTTTGCCCGCGCCTGTAGCCAAAATTATCATGGACATCCACACGGGCCTTGCAACCGCCACAGCCCCCACGGTCACAGATGCAAAGGGGCTGGCCCTGTACCGCACGGGGCGCGACGCGCTGGGCCTGCACACGCTCAGGCGGGTTTCGACCCAGCCAGAGGCATCCTGCCGCCCCCTTCTGGAAGACGTGTGGCAGGCAGCATTTCTGTATCTTTATGATTCTACGCAAGAAGCTCTGCTACGGCAAAGACTGACGCTGCTGCATACGACACACCCCCGGTTGGCCCAAAGCCTGGCGGAGCACATTGCCAGACTCTGCGCCATTTGCAGCAACCATCTCAAGCAGCGCAGCCCTCTGCCCGACGACTTCTGGCGCAGGCAACCCGGCATGATACGCCTCTTTACCGGCCACATGCACATGTTTTTGCAAAACACCGTTTTCAGCGATCAGGGCTGGCACATGGCCGTGCAGCGCCTGGCAGCGCTGGCCCCACTTTTTGCCAACCCTGCCTGACACGGCAAGTATTGCCCTGCTGCAGATACCCTTCATTTTTTAACCATATGAATTTGCACAACTAAAATATTTGGAACACTCCTTGAATAGCTTATGGCGCAAGGAGTGAACAATGCAGATTCTTCCCACAAGCATAAGCAGCAACCAAACTCTTTGGAATGCCGCCAGCAACAACCGCCCTGATGATGAGCGCACGTCCTCGTTTCTCGACGTCCTCAACAACAGTCTGAAGGCAGTTGAAGAATCTGAAGGCGAGGCCGCCAATCCTTTCCAGACGGCAACAACCGCCATTTCTGCCCACTCAGCCACACCCGCCACCGCCACCGCAAAGGCCGCGGTGCAGGTGCAAAGCCCCTACTCGCGCAATTCGAGCAACGGCGTTACCTACACGCTGGACGAAGTGTGCTTTACCAAGCAGGAAGTCAAAGACCTTTACAACGACCTGCTCAAGGCGGGGGCATCTCCCGACAGTCTCGTGAAGCTGGCTGCCCTGGCCGACATGCCTGATGGCGCAACCCTTGCGCAGGTTACGGCCAGTGTTAAGGGCGGTGGCAGTACCCCTGTACTCACGGACGAAGACAAATCCAACATCACCTCGCTGCTCAAAAAGATCGACCCCTCCGGCATGCTGGACACCACTGTTCAGACCATGATGATGCAGGGCAACGCACAGCAGGCGTTCAACACCATATCTTCTTTTGTTAACAAGCTTGACCCCGCCGGAACCATGGAAGTTACGCAGGGCGAAGCCATCTCGCTTGGACGCGGCCTTGGCCTTGGTACAAGCAACCTGCAGACCCTGGCCAACAGTTTTGGCGGCAGTGCCTCCATCACCTGCCTCAACGAGCAGTTTGGCACGCTGATGGCCCCTGTTACCGACTTTTTCACCTCGCAGGCTGCCGCGCAAAAGACGCTGGATACCGCACTCAAGACCACCCTGCAGCCGCGCATCAGCAAGGCCCGGGCCCGCACGGAAAAAGAAAAGCAGGCCAACTCGCTGCGCGACCGCACTGCCCAGCAGAGCAAGGTGCATATTGACAAAACCGTGCGGCAAAAGAGCAACGACATTCTGGGTGCAACCCTTGAGGCCGGGCAAAAGTCTGAATCGGGCGATATCAAGGTTGCCGCGCAAAGCGAGATGATCGGCAAGGACGAAAGCGCCAGCTCCCGTCGTACCAATACCGCCAACGACAACAAGTCCACAGCGGCCCAGCGCTCGTCACAGGCAGAAAAAATTGCCGAATCCAACGCGGGTACGCAGCCTGCCGCACAGTCGACGGTGCAACAGTTGGCTCAAGCAGCCAGATCTGCCGCGCAACCAGAGAACCAGACCACCAAGTCTGCCACGCAGTCCGAGGCCCAGACCGCCAAGACTGCCGCCTCCAATCAGACACTGGCACAGGCAGCCAGCCAGCAGGCCACCGCGTTTGACGACAAGGGGCAAAAGAACAGCGGCAGCAATTCCGGCCAGAGCGAATCGGACAAGGACCATAAGAACAATTCTTCGTGGGGCGAACTGCTGGGCAAGGTGGATGTGCAGTCTGCCTCCATGACAGGCCGTGCCAACGCCGCTGCCTACGCCGCCGCGCAAGCAGCGCAAAACGCCCAGGGCGTGCAAAATATCTCTGTAGATGTGCAGGATGTGGCCACAGTAGCCCCCATTGCCCGTCAGGCTGCCCAGCAGGTTGAGCAGGGCATGCTCTCAACCATCAAGGGCGGCGGCACACGGCTTGACCTGCAGCTCAACCCGCAGGAACTGGGCTCCATCAATGTTACGCTCTCGGTGCGCAACGGAGAGGTCAGCGCCATTATCCGCTCTGAAAAGTCCGAGATCGCCGAGATGATCAACCGACAGGTTGATGCTATCCGCACCAACCTTGAGCAGCAGGGCGTCAAGGTGGACAAGGTGGAAGTGCGGCAGGAAACGTATCAGGAGCAGAACAGTACTACGTGGCAGGACTTTAACCAGCACAATGCCCGGCAGGAAGAAGATGCCCGCAGGGAAGAACTTGCCCGGTTAAAGAACCTTGCAACCATCCGAAATTCCTCATCTGGCGCGGAAATATCAACATTGGAACAGCCTGTGCATTCTCTTGGTCACACGGCAAGATATGCCACCAGCAACCTCAATGTGGTTGCCTGAACCGGGCCGTGAGGAGAGTGAATTATGGCTAGCAGCGTTGCATCCGCAATCACACAGGCCAACAACGAGTTTAACGCCGTTGTTGGCAAGCAGTCAGGCGGCGCCAATCTTGATAAGAACGCCTTCATGCTGCTTCTGGTTACGCAGTTCAAGTATCAGGACCCGCTGAACCCCATGGACGACAAGGAATTTGTCTCGCAGATGGCACAGTTCTCGAGTCTTGAACAGCTCATCAACCTGAATACCAGCATGAGCTCGCTCACAACTGCCACCAACAATGAGCAGATGATCAACGCCACCTCCTACATTGGCAAGGAAGTGACCGTTTCGGGCAACAGCATTGGCAAGGTCACTGACACCACCGCCAAGACGACCTCCATCACCAAGTTCCGCTACGCGCCCAACGATACTGTTGCCAGCGGAACCATTACGGTGCGCGATGCCGACAACAACGTTATCTACACGGAAACAGTTGGGGCAAAGGCATCTGGCACCACATACGAATTCAACTGGAGTGGCAAGGACAGCAGCGGAGCTGCGGCCCCAGACGGCGTGTACACGGTTAACCTGGCGCTGCTCAATGCCAAGGGCGAGGCAGTTATTGCCGACCAGGTTGTGGACGCCAAGGTCACAGGCGTTGTGAACAACAACAACACCGTCTACCTGGGCCTTGATGGCGGCCAGCTGATGGAACTCTCAAAGGTACGGCAGGTTACCGTGCCCACGACCACCAGCACGAATACACCCGGATCGGGTACGACAACGAGTTAGCAAAACAGATTTAACTGCGGGCAGGCAGTCCCCACTGCGCTACCCGAAAAAATATCCCCCTATCCCCAGACACGGAGGAAGTTATGAGTCTCTCATCCAGCATGTGGGCAAGCGTTTCCGGCCTTATGGCACACGGGAACAAAATGAACATCGTCGGCAACAACATCGCCAACGTCAGCACCCTGGCTTACAAGGGTCAGCGCGCAGACTTCAGCGACTATCTCTACACCGACGGTGGCAGCGTGAGCGGTACCACACAGATCGGCCAGGGCGTGAGCACCTACGCCGTGCTTGGCGACTACTCGCAGGGTTCTTTTGAATCCACCAACTCGGTCACCGACCTTGCCATTGACGGCAATGGCTTTTTCCAGGTGCGCAAGCCCAACAGCGAGCAGATGTACTACACCCGCGCCGGTGACTTTTATTTCAACAACAACCGCGAGCTGCAAAACCCCGAGGGTTATCTGCTGCAAGGCTGGAAGGTCGACAATACCAAGTCGCTGAGTTTTTATGGTGGCTCGACCAGTACGGGCTCTACCACCGCGACCAACTCTGCTTACAAGGGCACCGGCACGCCGGTGGACATCGTTCTGGACAGCTGGAACATTCCGCCCCAGCAGACGACCAACGTCAGCTTTACCATGGGCCTGACCAATGACGGCACTGGCGACAAGACCACCAGCAGCACCAGCCCCATGACCGCACTTTTTGACCTGTGGGATGCCAGAAGCACGCCCCCCATGGCCGACTCGGCCTATGCCACGCAGTCGAGCATCAAGGTGTACGACGAGGGCGGCTCTACCCACAATCTCACGGTCTACTACGACCAGGTCGACGCCTCCAAAACTGACACCAACGGCAAGACCGTTTACAGCATTGAAGGCCTGCCCGCTGGCTACACCATGTATGAATACATGGTCACCATCCCCCCGGCAGAAGACCAGCGCGGCTATGGTGGTCAGGGCTACAACTCCACCACCAACACCTGGGCGACCGAACCCACGAAATTTTATAACGACCCGGTCATGGGAACTAACAAGCAGGCCGGCGTGCTCATGAGCGGCGTCATGATCTTTGATGCCAGCGGCAAGCTGGTAAACCAGACTGCCTACTCGTATGGTGCCACCGAAACACCTGCCGCCAACAACCAGGTTGCGGTCGACCCCTCGCTCAAGAGTTCGTGGCAGCCCACCAAGACCTCCAGCAACGGCCTGCCCGTCTTCTCGGCCAACTTCAGCGGCCAGCCGCTCGCCAACAGCGTGAGTGAAACCATGACCCAGGGCAGCACCACGGTCAGCCAGGTTGAAAAGCAGATTACGGAACTTGACTTTGGCCTGAAAGACATTGGTAACCCCACGTGGAATAACCCCATTGTTACCACCGTGCAGAAAGACAGCGCAGGCAATCCCATTGGTACCCTGCCCTGGACCGGCGCCAGTGCTCCTCTGGGCATGAACTCGTTCGGTTACTACGCCCTTTCCAACGGTCAGTACGGTACCGCCAACGGCGCAGCTCTCGACCCTGTGTACGCCGACAGCAAGGGCTACTACTGGAAAGACACCACCGTTGGCGCCAACCCGGCCAACGTTTACGGTACATTGAGCACGGCCCTCGGCAACCTCAATGTGGGCAGCAACAGCGGCGTCTACTATGTGGTGAGCGGTGGTACCACCTACACCAACAAGACCACAGACACGACCACGGGCAACGTGTACCCCAGTGGCAGCGACAGTTACGGTAACTTCTACACCGTGGCCGGTACCAAGTACTATGGCGCCTTTGATGATGGCGGCACGCTGCGCCGTGTTTACCACAACGGCACCAACTACGAATATCTGGACGGCGGCGGTACGCCGCATACCCTCACAAGCACCACTTCCTTTGAGGTCAACGTAGCCAAGCCCATTACCCCGACCACCTACACGCTGCCCGATGCCGGCACACGTCCCAACCCGACAATGGTAACCGGCAACAACACTCTGGCGAGCCTGACCACCGAATCAAAGCAGACCAGCGTGGCACCGACTACCGGTGTGCCCATTTACAAGAACGTGGTCAACTATGGCACCGTGGTTCCCACCATGACCTCTGTGCAGCGTGGCGACTCGGCCAGCGTGAGCAATACCACGTCGTACACGGTGCAGAACAGAACCCAGGACGGCTACGCCTCCGGTACGCTCAGCAACGTCAAGATCGACAATAACGGCGTTGTCAACGGCGTGTATTCAAACAGCAAAACCCTGCCGCTGTACCAGATCGCCCTGTACGACTTCAAGTGCACCCAGGGGCTGTACCGCGAAGGCAGCAACCTGTACGCGCAGACCAACGAATCTGGTGAAGCCAATCTTGGCGTGGCGGGCGACAACGGTTTTGGTTCAACCAAGGCCTACAACATCGAACAATCCAACGTGGACATGTCCCGAGAATTTGTTCAGATGATCGCCACACAGCGCGGCTTCCAGGCAAACTCGAAAACCATCACCACAGTGGACAGTATGCTGGAAACAGTAATCGGCATGAAGCGATAACGAGTAGAGACCACTCTTGAAAGAAGGCTGGAGGGCCGCAAGGCCCTCCCAGCGTTGGGGATAGCGCTGCAAACCATTCTTTCCCGTGTCGGGCGTCGTCCAGGTGGACGACGCCTTTTTTTGTGCTGTCGCAAAGGTGGGCACAGGGGCAGAAACACAAAACCCGCAGGTGGCCCTGCGGGTATAAAAATGATAGCGCACTGCCCTTGTTGAATCCGGAGCTCAGATGCGAATATCTGATACACCAAGAGACTTGTTACCGATGGTGCCGCGCAGCCAGTCACAGTAGTCGGGAAAATTTGCAAGCAGTATCTTGAGGGCATTTTCTTCCGCCAGGGCATACCTGCGGGCTGTAACCTTGCCCGTACCCACCCAGTGCTTGAGATGGCGCGACAAATCCAGATGCCGTGCAAATCTGCCCAGCGCGTGCATGCCCCTGAACCATTCCACGCCAATATCAAGGCAAACCGGGCCGCACTGGCGGTATGCACCGGGCGGCAATACCGGGCCGTTGGGCACACACACTGGCCGCGATGCCTCAAGATCAAGCAGGCAGGCCCATTCATTGACGCGGCATTCTGGCAGGGGCCAGGATTGCTGGTCAAAGATGCCTGTAAAACCCTGATCGTAGGGGCGGGCAAAAATGCCCTTTTGCTGCGCCAGAGTGTAGAGTTGCTGCAACTGGTCAAAATCTGGCTGAAAATTCATGTAGTTGAGCGGATCGCAAGGCCCGCAGCCCATCACTTCACGCGTCAGTATTTCCACATGGGCCGGGCAGTTCCAGCACTGCCCCAGATGCCCCACCGCAACCGCCTCGCCCATCTGATCAAGCATAAACCCCAGCACATCCTGCAATATCAGCACGTCGTTGTGCATCAAAAAGAGCCTGCGGCTTGTGCTGTGCTCAAAGGCATACTGGTAGCGGATGCCGTAGCGGTAGGCATCTTCGTGCAGACGAGCGGGGTCTGCGGCGTTGAGGTCCAGCCAGTACTCGGGCTGAAATACGCGACAGCGATCGCCTATCTTGCCGCTCAGGTACTGGGCAATGGCATAGGGGCTGACAATGTCGTACTGGGAACCGTAGGGCTCAAACTGCAGCCACACACTCCCTACATGCCTGCCGCTGTGCTTGAGCAGCGAAAGCACAGAGAGGGCGGTCTGATACGGCTTGGCGAAGATGTTCATCGCCACGTCGATTTTATCAGACCAGCCCTGCTCCGCTGTATTCTGAATCACTGGTTCCGGCATGCCTGTTATTTTTGCTGCTCTGCCGGGGCAGAATCTGCCGCCTGCCCGGCGGGCTTTTCTTCTGTTGCCTGACTGGAAGGTGCAGAGGCCTCTGCCGATTTTTTGCTGGCCTCATCCGCCGTGGCAATGGCCTGTTGCAGAGCGACGGCAGATATCTGCGACAGGGCAATGACAATTTCGTTGTCAAAGCCCTGGTCCTTCATGAGAAGGCCAACGGCTTCTTCAGGCTGCATGCCCGCACGGTACGAACGGGGGCTGACCATGGCGCAGAAGGCATTGACCACAGCCAGAATACGGGCGTTGTGGTTGATGGCTTCGCCCGCCAGCCGCTGCGGCAGGCCCGTTCCGTCCATGCGCTCGCCCATCTGGAACACAGCGTCGGGCACAGGCAGGTTGAACTGCATGTCGCGCAGGATGCGGTAGGCGTATTCTGGCGCGCGCATGACTTCGGCCTGTTCCTCGGGTGTAAGCTTGCCCTTCTTGGTGAGCAGCTCGCGCGGCACAAAGATTTTGCCCACCTGCGAAAGCCGTGCCGCAAGACGCAGGGTTTCGCGATCCTTGTCGGGCAGGCTCATGGCGCCAGAGAGCAGATCCGCCACGTGTTCCATCTTCATGGAGTGGCCGATAAGGTTCACGTCCACGCTTTCGATGGCCCGCACCAGGGCAGCGATGCTGTTGGCTTGCCGTTCGCGCGCGGCTTCCGCACGGCGGCGGAATTCCGTAATATCCTGGAATATGCCCACGCAGCCGCCCTTGCTTGCCCCGCTGGCGGCATCTCCGTCTTCAAAGGGAAAGAGCGTCACGCGGTACAGGCGCACATCGCCCGGCTGGGGAATGGAAACTTCTATGCTGCCTTCCTTGCCTGTGCCAGTCACCTGAGCCATGCCTTCCATAAGGCGGGTTGCGGCATCCTGCGGCAATACGTCACCCACGGGCGTGTCCTTCAGGGTATTCTCGTCCTTGCCCGCAATCTGGCCAAAGGCCGGGTTGCACATCTGCAGGCGGCCATCCTTGTCCATAAGCATAAGGCCAGCCTGCAACGAGGCGTTCACGCTGTCGAGCATGATCTTTTGCTGGCGGATAACCGTGTACAGATGCTGGAAGTGACGTGCTGTTGCCCGGTGCGAACGGCTGACCAGCGAAGCCCAGATAAATGCCAGCAAAAGCGCCGTGCCAAGGCTGCCCAGAATGCCCAGACCATAAATCTGCATGGCCTGCCCCTCAACCACAGCGTCAACCATGGCGGCAGGGGCCTCAAGGGCTACAAGCCAACCCAGATTTTTGAGGTAGCTGCCAAGCGAATAGGCTTCTTCGCCGCCCACAAGGGCCTGCCTGCGCTTGAAAGCAAGGCCGTCTTCCAGCGGCAGGGGCTGCACGGGTTCCAGCACAATCTTGCCGTCACGCAGCAGTACTGCCTCCGTACCCTTTGCTCCGGTCTGCAGAATCCGGGGTAAAAATCCGCCGTACTGCTCCTGGCGCAGGGCAAGAAACGATGTCAGTACCCTGTCCATGGGGATAGTTGCAAAAAACACGGCAACAGGAGCGTTTTCACCACGTCCGAGCACCTCGTACATGGGGTCGGCCAGATCCATCACAACGTTGTTGCCAAGGGCGCGCACCGGGCCAAAAACAACGGTCTTCTGCTCAACAGCCCGCGCGGCAAGGGCAATCTGCGCTTCATCCAGGGGGGTATCGCCCATGCGCACGACAAAGGGGTTGCCCTTGGGCGACACCATCTTGGCAGAAATCCAGCCCTTGCTGCGGCTGAAATCCTGCAGCAGGTCCTGCATGTAGCCCATCTGCTCGGCCAGATTGCGCAACGATTCATCGCTGTGGCTCATGGCGTCGGGCGCGGAAAGGCGCGCCTGCCCGTTGTGGCCAAGATTGCGCACATCTACAGCAAACAGGCGAAACATCTCGGCAGTACTCACAAGCCGTGCCTGTTCCACCACTGCGGTATGCCAGGCGCGAATGGATTCCTGCGATTTATCGACCCATGACTGTTGCACTTCACGCTGGTTATTCAGGATATCCTGTGTGACGTTCTTGAGTTGCAAGGTGCAAAGACCATAGGCAATGGCGGCAGCCACCACCAGCAACGAAAGGCTCACCGCCGCCACAGCCGCCTTTTTAAGACGGTAGCGTCCGGCAACGGCTTGCTCGTTAAGTTCCTGCGTTTTCATGGGCATATCCTGTTGTACTTTACGATTGGCAGTGCCGTTTGCAGCAATCTTGCCGCATGGGTACTGCACCCGCCACGCTCCCATGCCCAAGGCACGGTCTGGTGGCTCTAGTTTATCTTGCGGCCCTTCATGTGGGCCCAGCGGCCAAACTCATTAACCGAATACTGTGGACTGTATTGGCGCAGTTTGGTGTGTGACAAAACCGAATTACTCAAATTATCAAGAATAAAGGCATCGTCATTAACGTACACGGCCAGCACGGCATGAGCAAAATTTCGGATTGTATCTCGCACAACCACAATACGCATGCTTTCGGGTGCAACGCCCAATTCCTTAAGGGTAAAATACTTGATAATGGAATAGTCTTCACAATCGCCTGACTTTTTAAGAAATTCGGCAGGAATTTCCCAGTAGTCTTCCTGTTTCCAGTTAACGATGTCTTCCACATACGGCCAGGTATTCCAGAATGCATTGACGTAGCGCAGCAGTTCCATTTTGTTGTTCATGGGAGCCTTGGACTTGAAATTCTCCCAGGTTACGCCTTTCTTGAACACCTTGCCGGGAATAAAAATGGGATCCATGTTGTTGCGCTTGAGCAGATCAAGCCAGCCCGGCAGGGTCGAAAGGGGGCGTTTGAATTCAACCGTGCCAAAAAGCTGCACCTTTGAATCGTGCGCGCCGCCTGCAGCCTGAGGAACAGCAGCACCCGCGGGTGTGGCCGGTGCGGTGGCAGGCGTTGCAGCCGGAGCTGCGGCACCGGCCTTCTGCTGGCCCTCCGCCTGATCCGCCAGTTCCTGCTCGGAAACCTGATCTTCGGCAAGCCCGGCAGCATCGGCTGGGGGTACGGAAACAGCAGAACTTTCACCTGTTGGGCCATTTGGGTCAGCAGCCTGCCCATTGGTGGTATTTTGGAGAGTGCTGCTTTTGGCAGCGCTGGAAGATATGGCAGGAGGTTCAGAAACACTGGCCGTGCCAATGGGGGCTCCGGCCTGCGGATTCAGGGCCGCAGCCCAGGCGGGGTTCCAGCCCTGATTCCAGCACAGCAGGCAGACCAAAAGAGCCGCCATAACTCCAGAGAAGGTGGCGGCAAAAATTAATTTGGTGTGCCGAAATTTTGGCATAGGTTCACCGATTACAGGCGTATGCGACGTTTGATACTATACTGCCGCGTTGCATGCGTCCAGTATTCTGCAGGCTGCTGGTCGCAATTTTCGCCTCTAGAGGGCAAAATCTGGCCATGGCTGGCGCACGTAAGCACACCCACCACACAACAACGCAACAAGACAACAAATCAGCAACGCAAAAGGGGCCGCGCATGGCGGCCCCTACTGAAATGCCCCTCAGCCGCAGAACGGCATATGGCCTCATACGTTACTGAGGCTGACCCCAGAATCATGCCTGATGCGGCCTGCCTATGCGGTCTGCCAGTTGCCCGGCCGCATCAAACAGCACCGGCCGGGGTTCGTGCACCACTGTAAAGCGCGAAGTATCAGTGAGTTCCTTCAGCACGGCCTCACTCACAAAGCAGTCTGTGAGATACAGGGTGTTGGGAATGTGCACCAGACGCACTTCGTCTTCAGGTATGCTGCGCAGGCAGAACATCATGGTCTCCAGCGCTTCCTGCTCCGTATCATACCAGGTTGGCAAAAAGGCGCGGGTCACAAAGGTGGTGGTAAGGTTGTTCAGATAGGTGGCCTTGCGGTCAACCTTGTCGATGAGCCGCTGGGTCACAAAGTCCACCAGTCCGATGCCAGTGGCATTGCCGTGCGACTCTTCCGAAATATCCAGCACCGAAACATAGCGGATATTAGGGCTGGTCATCTCGGCCTCGCCCTGAATACGCAAGCGGCCAATGATATTGGTATCCACACCCGTGCCGCTGAAGTTCTTGCCCATTTCCTCCACTATCAGACCGTGCAGCCTGTCTACGGGCAAGGCGGGCATGAGGGTTTTTGACCAGGTCAGCAGCTCCACCTCGCGCTCGATCATTTCTTCGGCCAGCAGGCCCTGAATACGTGCGGTTTCTTCGTAGGCGTTTTCCACAATGGCAATGCCACCGATAACGGGCATCTTTTGCAGAATGATGCGGCTCACATCCACCAGCAGGCGCGGCAGTTGCGCCTGCCCCAGACTGTGGAACTGCCCCGCCCCGCCGGGGCCGCCAAGGCCTACCACCAGCATCTTGCACATGCCGCTCTCAACGCAGCCCTTGAACGAGGTGTGCGTTTTGACTCGGTTGATGGGAATGATGGCATCCACCGAAAAGGCGGAATCAAGCATGTGGGCTGTGAGGCCGTCGGGCGTTTGCCCAATGCTGCGACAGGTGGCGCAGGTCACAACCTTTGCTCCAAGCCTTTCTTCGGTAATGTTCAGGCTGTCGAGCACTTCCTTTTGCCCTTCGGGCGTTCCGCCGCCGTGGCTGCCCATGGCCGCCAGCAGCACCGGGGTAGCACCACAGCGGCGCACAACGGCAATGGCGGCCTCCAGCATGGCGCAAATATTCTGTATGCCCCGGCTGCCCACGGTTATGCCCACATTTGTGCCAGCCTTGATGCGCGGCGCAAGCAGTTCCATCTGTGCGGTCATTTCTGCTGCGGCATCATCCACCCGGGGCCGGGTAAATGACTGCCGTATGCGCGCCATGGGCGGCAGGGATTTGCGGGTTGTTGTCATTGTCTGCTCCAGCTTGCTTAAATAAGACCGATAACGGGAAACCACACCAGGGCCGTGACTGCCCAGGCCAGCCAGGCAAACAGCCCCACGGCCACTGCCGCCTTGAGCTGCTCGCTGACCGTGTAATAGCCCGCGCCAAACATGATGATGTTGCCCATGGTGTTAAAGGGCAAAAACAGCGCATAGCCCATAAGAATGGCCTGCGGCAGTACAAAACCGGCAATGGGAAAACCAAAGGTCTGCGCTAGGCCGATATAGATGGGAATCATTACGCCAGCCATTGCCGTGGTGGTAGACCAGATGACATGGCTGAAAATGGTAAAGCCCATGAGCCCGATCATGAGCGGAAGCATCTCAACGTGGGTAAGGCCCATGGCGTTCAGGCCGCTTTTGATGACCCACTCAAAAGCCTTGGTTTTCATGAGCACGTCGCTCAGCGTGATAACGCCGCCAAAATAGACAAAAAGCTCCCACGGAATGGACTTTTGCGCTTCCTTCCACGAAAGCACGCCAATGCCGGGCACCAGAATAAGCGTGCTGACCACAAAAGCGACCATGGTGGAATTGAAATGGTGCCACATGTCGGTAGACCACAGCACAAGGGCCAGCAAAAAGTAGAGCATGGCCTTTTTTTCGCGCATGGTGGTGGGGCCCATGGCCTCCAGCTCTTTTTCTATGTATTCAAGCCCGCCGGGAATGTCCTTCATCTCGGGCGGAAAAATCCAGCGCACCACATACTGGCTGCCCACAAGCACGATCAGGGTGGTGGGCAGGGCCGCCAGAGCCCAGAACCCCCACGAGGTAGCCACAACAGCGCCGCCCATGGCCGTAACCATCATGCCGATGGCCACAGGGTTGGGAATGGTGGCCGTTAAAAAACCACCGGCGGTAATGTTTGAGGCAAAGGTATTGGCGATAAACAGCGCCTTGCCAAAATTGCTCTTGCCCGGCTCTACGCGGTAGGCCTGGGCCACGCCCTCAACAATGGGCAGCATGGCTGCCGTGCGGGCGGTGTTTGAGGGGGTGAGCGGCGAAACAAGCAGGTTGGCAATCATGGGCGAAAGGATGGCGCCGCCCGGTTTTTTGCCAAAAAGACGCATGAGGTGCAGGGCCACACGGCGCGCCATGCCCGTGTTGGTCATGGCAATGGAAATGACAAAGCCCGTAATGAGCAGCCACAAGGCAGGAGAGGAAAAACCAGATAGTGAAAACCCGGCATTATGTACAAGAACACCGTTTTTGAGGGTTCCTTCGGCATTGCCCACCCAGAAATACAGTAGCGAAACAATGATAAAACTGCTGGTCGCCACCGAAACGCTCAGGGTAATCCACAACACAACCGCGCCAGAGAATATGCTCAGCAGTTTGTGCTGGGTTATGTTCATGCCGTCAGGCGTGGGCAGCAGCCACACCAGCAGGGCCACTGCAACCGCAACAATTGTGCCGTATTTCTTGCCGTACTCCTCAAATCTGTTGGCCATGTAAACCTCCTCGCTTGCTGGCAAAAGGGCTTATTTGGGGGGGGCTGCCACGGGGGTGCCCCCCATATCCCCTTGCTGTCATCAGGGCGTGCTTGCCGTATAGAAAATACTTCCGCTCTAGTGCGTATCCTCCAAGGTTACCACATCAAGCCAGTGGCGCACCTGTCTGTTATTTCCCGCCACCGAGGCAAGCTGCATCACGCAGCCGCTGCATCCGGTAATGATCTGTCGTACTTCGGGCGCAAAACCTTCCATGCATTTGCGCGCCATGTCGGCGGAAAGGTCGGGGTTACTCATTTTCAGTATGCCGCCCATGCCACAGCACAGGCCAGTGCCCTTTTGCAGGCCGGGCAGCCAGCTTTTGAGCAGGGGCAGATCTGGGTCAGCCGTGCCCCAGTGGCAAGGCTGGTGGTAACCGATGGCCGCCGGGATCATGGCTGCGGGGCTTGCCTGCGGGCCTACAAGCAGAGACGACAGCCCAACGCATTTCTGCTTCCATTCCTTGCCTTCTTCTGGCGAAAGCACTGCCGTGTATGCATCAAGACTGTGCTTGCACGAGGCGCAAAAGCTCGCCACATATGGCTTGCCGAGGCTGCGCCACAGCTCGATATTGCGCTCGCGCACTTCTGCCAGAGCTCCCAGCTGCCCTGCGTGGTGCAACGTGCCGCCGCAGCAGGCGAAATCAGAGGCATCCAGAAGCTCATAGCCCCAGCCTTCAAGCAGCTGGTGAGCCTTGGCAATCCAGCGCGGTCGGGCATTTTTTGCCGTACAGCCACTGAACAGGGCCACCTTGACCCCATTGACCTTTTGCGCAGGGCGCAGCCGCACCCAGGGCTCACAGGGCGGCAGATCAACCAGAGCGCGGGCGGTATCTACCGACGAGCGCAACGCGCCGGGAATCACGGCATCAGGCGCGAGCATGGCTATTTTGCCCGCCATGGGCCACAGAGGCCCAACACGGCGAATCCACACATCCCACAGAGACTGTGTCCAGTGCGGGTTGCGCGAGCGCGCCTCGGCCAGAAGATCGCAGGTAGAGAGCTTTCGCGCGCAGGCCCGCTGGCAACGTTCACAGCCAGCGCACAAACGCGCCAGTTCGCGTATGTCCTCCCACGGCATGGGAGAGTCGGGGCTGCCGCCGTACTCAGGGTCAATGGCCTCAAGCAGCAGACGCTTGCCCTTGGGGGCGTATTCCTCTCGTTTAAAGAGCGCGTACACAGGGCACACGTTCAGGCATTCGCCGCATTGCGTGCATCCGCGTTTCATTTCAGTACCCCTTGCCGGGATTGAGAATGCCGTTGGGATCAAACAGACGGCGCAGGCCCTTCATGAGGGCGTGTTCCTTTTGCCCCAGCTGCTTGCCCACTTCCTTCAGGCAGCCGCCACCATGCTCGCCGGAAAGGCTGCCGCCAAATTCCAGGGCTGCCGCGTCGAGCTCATGGTGAGTTTTTTGGGTGCGCCGGGCATCATCGGGGTCAGAAGCATCGTAGTGCAGGTTGGCGTGGATGTTGCCGTCGCCCGCGTGGCCAAAACCGATGAGCCGCTTGCCGTTGCTGGCGGCGATTTCTTCAAACCTGCGCACAGCTTTGAGAATGGAACCTCGCGGTACGGCCATGTCGCCGCCGATGCGGTCTGGCCCAAGCACGTACGAGGCAGCCGAAACCCTGCGCCGATAGGCCCACAGCTTGTCTTCCTCTTCCTTGCCCACGCCTTCCATACGCCACAGGGCGTCATCAAGCTGGCTGGAAAGACGGGCGTTTTCGAGCGGCACGGTGTCCTTGCTGCCGTCCACCTGGAACAGCAGCAGAGACTTTACGCTGTCCGGCCACGGCACTTCACCAGTTTTGGTGAGGATTTCCAGCACGGTTTCGTTCATGAATTCCACGGCGCAGGGTAAGATGCCCGCGGCAAAAACCTTGCCCATTGAGGCCAGGGCGGCATCCAGTGAGGGGTAGCCCACAAGTACCGAGGCAGAAGCCTCAGGCTTGGGCAAAAGCTTGAGAATAAGCTTGGTGATAATGCCAAGCGTGCCCTCGCTGCCCACAAAGAGCCGCCCAAGATCAAGGCCGATCACGTCCTTGTGGGTGCGGCCGCCAAATTTCATCAGCTGGCCGCCGGGCAGCACTGCCTCAACGCCCAGCACATAGTCGCGGGTAACGCCGTATTTTACGGCGCGCAGACCACCAGCGCAGGTAATGACATTGCCGCCGATACTGGTGGCTTTGCCACTGGCAGGGTCTGGCGGGTAAAACATGCCCAGCTTTTCGCACTCGGCCTGAAGCTGGGCAGTGTTAACGCCCGGCTCAACCACAGCCACAAAATCCTGCTTGCTGATCTCCAGAATTTTATCCATGCCCAGCATGGAAACCACTATGCCCGGAACCGTGGGCACACACCCGCCCGAAAGGCTGGTGCCACGCCCGCGCGGGTGCACGGCCACGCGCTGCTCGTTGGCCCAGCGCATGAACTCACACAGCTGCTCGGTGCTTTCGGGGCGCACCATGGCCAGAACCGTGCCGGTAAGCAGGCTGGCATCAGAGGCGTACACGCGCAGCACCTTGGGGTCGAACGAAACGCCGTCCTTGAACAACTCCTCAAGAAACTTCTTATGCTCAGGGGTGAGCGAAGTTAGGTATTCCCCTGCCATGGTTTCCTCCAGTGTTGGCTTGCGCACACGCAAAGATTCTATCCGGCTGGTCTCCAAAAAATGGAGACCAGCCACAATTATTTGAAATAAAACATTTTGTTACGAGGTAACTAGCCGAACATGCCAATCCACGTCCAGTAGGTGTAGACCATGATGCTCATGAAAACTGCGCCAAAAATACTCATAACAGCACCAGTTTTGATGAGTTCGCTGGGAGTGATTTCTTCTGTGGCAAGGCCGATGATGTTGGGCAGGTTGGAGACTGGCAGCAGGTACTGGTGCAGCATGTTCATGCCCACAAGCAGCACAAAGGGCGTGGGATCAATGCCCTGAGTTGTGGCGTAGGCGATGACCACAGGCGTCAGGGCCGTTGTCTTGGGGCCAGCGCCTGTGAACAGACACTGCAGCACAAGCATGATCCAGATGAGAATGACCACCTGCATCTTGATATCAAAACAGGCCAGCGGGCTGAAAAACGTACTCGCGATCCAGGCCGCTGCGCCGGAAGAAACCAGCACCGAGCCCATGGAAAGACCAGCGCCGTAAACGATAAAGATATTCCAGGGAACCTTTTTTTCCGCCTGTTTCCAGGTCATGAGTTGCTGCGGGCCGGGCGCGATCATGGCCACAACCGAAAGCATGGCAACGAGGGTGGGGTTAATGCCGTGATAGGTGTCCGTGGCCCAGAGCGCCAGGGTGAACAGAAAAACGGCCATGGTGTACTTTTCAACAAAACTCATGGGGCCAAGGGCGTCCAGTTCTTTGCGCACATAGGCCTGACCAGCGCTGATGTCCTTGATTTCCGGCGGCCACATCCACAGCAGGATCGGCACAGCCAGAAGACCGCACACAAAGGCCGGCGGCGCGCCGATCTTGAACCACTGCGCCCAGGTTACGGGCTGGCCGGTGGCTTTTTCAAGCAGACCAGCAGTGATGGGGTTGGCGGCATGCGAGGTCATGATGCCAAGGCAGTACATGGTTCCCGTAATGGTCACCACAAATATGAGTCCCTTGACCATGTTGCTCTTGCCCTTCTCTGCCCCAAAGGCATGACCCATCTGGGCGATAATGGGCATGAGCAGCAGGGTTTTTGCGCCCAGCGATGGGATGAAAAAGGTCATCACCAAGGTAATAAGGGCCACCGCCCAGTACATCTTTACCGGCGAGGCCCCCGCAAGGCTTACCATGTTCAGCGCCATGCGCCGCGACAGGCCGCTCATTTCCATACCTGCCGCCATAACCAGACCAAGCACCACAATCCACACGCCCGTGTTGGCGTAGCCGGACAGTGCCGGGCCAAGTTTGGCCGCCCCCAACAAAACAAGCAGGGCTACGATGCAAAAGCCGCTCTGGGCGTCATCCAGGGCCTGTGTTACCCACACTATGATGGCGAACACGCCAACCCCCAGTGCCGCTCGCCCCTTGGCGTCCAGCCCCGGCAGGTCTGGAACCAGAAAGGCTATGCCTAGCATGGCCGCAATGGCCGCCAGCAACGATAAGAGCTGCTTAGTTTTCATACGCACCTTACTTTAAGGTTTAACATTACGCTGGGCGGGCCGACCCGCCCAGCGTAATATATAATTACTTGATATTATAGCTATAAATTATCCTTTCATAAACCTGGCTACGGTTTCGCCCAGCAGCCCAAGCTCATGTATTACTTTAACTCCAGCATCTTCCAGCGCCGCAATCTTGTCTTCGCCTCGGCCCTTGGAGCCGCTGATAATTGCGCCCGCATGGCCCATGCGTTTGCCCTTGGGGGCCGTAAGACCGGCAATAAAACCAAAGACAGGTTTGGGGTACTTGCTTTCCTTGATGTAGGCGGCGGCGGTTTCTTCACCATCGCCGCCGATCTCGCCAATCAGACACACGGCTTCGGTTTCCGGGTCGTCACGGAACATTTTGAGAAGCTCGGTAAAGTACAGGCCCGGCACAGGGTCGCCGCCAATGCCCACGCAGGTGCTCTGCCCCAGCCCCTGTGTGGTGAGCTGGTGCACGGCCTCATAGGTGAGCGTGCCGGAACGGCTGATAAGCCCGATGCTGCCCTGCTTGTGGATGTAACCGGGCATGATGCCGATCTTGCACAGGCCGGGGCTGATAACGCCGGGGCAGTTGGGGCCCACAAGCTGCGCCCCTGTAGCCTTGAGCCGGGCCTTTACGCGCACCATGTCCAGCACGGGAATGTGCTCTGTAATGCAGATAACAAGGCCAATGCCCGCATCCGCCGCTTCGCAGATGGCGTCTGCCGCAACGGCAGAGGGCACAAAAATCACGCTTACGTCGGCTCCTGTCTGCTCCACGGCCTCGGCTACGGTGTTGAACACCGGCACGCCCAGCACGCTCTGCCCGCCCTTGCCCGGCGTGCAGCCTGCCACCACGTTGGTTCCGTAGGCCTGCATCTGCTCGGTGTGGAACATGCCTTCGCGGCCAGTGAGGCCCTGCACCAGCACCCTGGTCTGTGCGTTGACGAGTATGCTCATGCCGCACCTCCGGCGGTCAGGGCCGCAATCTTTTGAGCCGCCTCGCTCATGCTTGCCGCTGTTTCAAAATTCAGCCCGCTTTCGCGCAGAATGCGGCGGCCTTCTTCCACATTGGTACCCTCAAGGCGCACCACCAAGGGCAACTGCAGATCAATTTTGCGGGCCGCGTTCACAACGCCTTGCGCCACGATGTCGCAACGCAGAATGCCGCCAAATATGTTGATGAGAATGCCGCGCACGTTGGGGTCTGAAAGCATTACCTCAAAGCCTGCGGCCACCATCTGCTCGTTAGCGCCACCGCCAGCGTCAAGAAAATTGGCGGGCTCAGCACCAGCCTGCTTGATGGCGTCCATGGTAGCCATGGCAAGGCCTGCGCCGTTGACCATGGTTCCTACATAGCCGTTGAGACGCACATAGTTTACGCCAAGCTCGCGGGCTTTGCGTTCCAGGGGGTCGCATTCCTCTGGGTCTTCCAGAGCGGCAATGTCGGGATGGCGCTTGAGGGCGCTTTCGTCAAAGTCCATCTTGCCGTCCAGCGCCATCAGCTCACCCTCGGCCGTAACGGCCAGCGGGTTGATCTCAACCAGCACGGCATCCTTTTCGGCCGCAAGACGTACCAGATTTTGCAGCAGGGCCGTACCGGAATTTACCTGTGCAGGAGTGAGCCCGCAGCCAAACAGCAGCGAACGCGCCTGAAAAGGCCAGATGCGGTGGCCGCCATCAAGACGGGTGGTAAAGATACGCTCGGGAGTTTTGGCGGCCACTTCTTCAATGTCCATGCCGCCGTCGGGCGAGGCCATCACCGTGAGGCACTGCGCACCACGGTCAAGCACCACGGCCAGGTACAGCTCGCGGGCGATGTTTGTGCCCTGCTCTACCCAGACCTTGTGCACCTTTTTGCCTTCCGGCCCAGTCTGATGGGTGACCAGTTGCATGCCGATGATGCGGGCCGCAGCGGCCTCGACCTCGTCGGGACTTTTGCATACCACAACGCCGCCGCCCTTGCCGCGCCCGCCAGCGTGAATCTGCGCCTTAACCACCCACACGGGGCCGGGAATTTCCTGCGCGGCCTGCCGGGCCCCTGCGGGGCTTTCGGCCAGCAACCCACGCGGTACGGGTACGCCGAACTGGGCCAGTAGTGTTTTAGCCTGATACTCGTGGATGTTCATGCATATCCTCGAAGTTTGTTTTGGCAGTGGTCAGAGCCTGCCTGCCGCAAAAATGGGTTGGTGCGCCATGGACGCAACAGCCTGCAATGCGTGCCGCCGATACAGCCCAAGAGGCCCCCCGTGGCGGAATGCCTCCGCCACGGGGATGGACCGCAGCGCTGGCGGCTGCCCAGCCGCCACACAGCACGCTGCCTCGCGAAGGAGAGAGGGTTGTTTTCCGCCGCGCGGCGCTGATTGGCTGTTAACGCTTGGCCTCACCGGCAAGCCCGGCACCAAGGTGTAGCGCTCTTTTGTTGTTTTCGTGGTGTACGGACGCAAAGCGCGATTCAAGTACCTTTTCAATGGATTCAAGCCGTACCGCGCCGGTAATGGTCGCCAGCGCGCCCAGAACGCAGATATTCAGGGCTTGGGTTTTTCCGGCAAAGGCTTCCTTGACACCGCGCAGCATGGGCAGGCCGATGCGCTCGGCGTCTATGCGCTTTGAAGGATGCACAAGGTCGCTATCATACAGGCACATGCCGCCGGGGCGGATGAGCGGCAGATATTTGCCCGCGGCCTCATCGGTAAGGGCCACCAGCACGTTGGGCTGGTTGACCTTGGGGAAGTAGATTTCGCTGTCAGAGATGATCACGTCCGAGCGGGTTGCCCCACCTCGGGCTTCTGGCCCGTAAGACTGCGACTGCACAGCCACCAGGCCTTCATGCAGCACGGCGGCCTCAGCCAGCAGAATGGCCATGGTAATGATGCCCTGCCCGCCGGAGCCGGACAGGAGAAAGCGGTATCTTTCCATGACGTTACTCCTTATGGGCCTTTACGATGATTTTGGCGTATTCGGCGCAGTATTCGGGGCGTTCTTGCTGCACAAAAACACCGCGCGGAATCAGATTGGGGTTTTCCTCCAGCTTTTTGGAGCCCAGCTGGGCAGTGTTGTCGCGGTACCATTCAAGCATCTGCACCGCGCCGCCCATCTTGTTTTTGCGTCCAAAGTAGGTGGGACACTGCGAAAGTATCTCCACCACCGAGAACCCCTTGTGGGCAAAGGCCTTTTTGAGCAGCGTAACGATTTCCTTGACGTGGAATGTGGTGGTACGGGCCACAAAGGTCGCGCCCGCGCCCATGGCCAGATTTACGGTGTCGAATTCGTGGTCGATGCTGCGGTAGGGAGCAGTGGTGGCCAGAATACCCTCGCCCGAAAGGGGAGAATACTGGCCGCCGGTCATTCCGTAGATGCGGTTGTTCATGATGATGGCAACCATATCGATATTGCGGCGGCAGGCGTGAATAAAATGGTTGCCGCCAATGGCCATGGCGTCGCCATCGCCCATGGGAACCACCACATTAAGTTCTGGTTTGGTCATCTTGATGCCCGTGGCGCAGGCCAGGGCGCGGCCATGCATGGTGTGCATGCTATGAAAATCCACATAGCCCGATATGCGCGCCGAGCAGCCAATGCCCGAAACCATGCACATGTTTGAGGGGTCTATGTTCATATCCTGCACGGCGTGCAGCAGGTTGTTGAGGATGGTGCCGTGACCGCAGCCGGGACACCAGATATGGGGGAAAAACCGCTCGCGGATGTTTTGCACGCTCATGTTAGAACCCCCTTCCTTCAATAACCCGCATGACCTTGCCGATGTCTGTGGGGTTGAGCATCAGACCGTCCATGCGGTTGACCAGGAACACCCGGTCGGGCCGCTGCACCACCTGCTTCACCTGGGTGGTGATCTGGCCCATGTTCATTTCTGCCACAAAGATATTGCGGGCGTGGGCCGTTTTTTCGCGCACAAGCTGGGCCGGGAAGGGCCAGAGGGTCTGCAGTTCAAGCAGGCCGATGCGGTCACCCTTGGAACGGCGGGTTTCTACCAGATGCCGCGCGCTGCGGGCCGAGGAGCCATAAGAAATGATGACGTGCTCGGCATCGTCGAGATAATATTCCTTCCAGCGGGCCAGCAGGTGGGCACGGTTTTCGATCTTGTCCACCAGATGGTACACAAGCTTGCTGACCTGCTCGGGATTTTCAGTGGGGAAACCCCAAATATCGTGGTACAGGCCCGTAACGTTGTAACGGTGCACGCCGCCAAAATCGGACATGGGCAGGCGGCCATCTTCGCGGGGCAGGTAGGGGTAGTAGTTGACCCCGGCCTGAACCTCGGTGTGCAGGCGTTCTACCACGGGCAGCTCGCCCTGAGCAGGAATCACCAGTTTTTCGCGCATATGGCCTACTACTTCGTCAAACAGCAGGATAACCGGCGTGCGGTAGGTTTCAGCCATGTTAAAGGCCTCTACCGTGATCTGAAACACGTCCTGAATGCTCGAGGCGGTAAGTACAATGATGGAGTGGTCGCCGTGCGTGCCCCAGCGGGCCTGATTGACGTCGCCCTGCGCCACTTTGGTGGCCAGACCGGTTGAGGGACCGCCGCGCTGCACGTTGACTACCACGCAGGGAATTTCGGCCATGACGGCATAGCCGATGGCCTCCTGCTTGAGCGAAAAGCCGGGGCCGCTGGTAGCGGTCATGGCCTTGGAACCGGCCAGCGATGCACCGCACACAGCGCACATGGAGGCTATTTCGTCTTCCATCTGAATAAACTTGCCGCCCACGCGGGGCAGCTGCTCTGCCAGATGTTCTGCTACTTCTGTAGAGGGGGTAATGGGGTAACCTGCAAAAAAGCGCAGCCCGGCATACAGGGCACCGCGCACGCAGGCTTCGTTACCCTGCACAAAGAGGATATCTTGCTGGCTCATGCCGCCTCCTTGCCGGTTTTGGCCTTGGCGGTTTTTTCAACCGAAACGGCCAGATCAGGACAGTATTGCTCACACATGCCACATTCCACGCAAAGCTCGGGATTGTGACAGGCCTTGCCCTCATCATCGAGGGACAAAGCCTTTTTGGGACAAAAGGCTACGCAGATGCCGCAACCCTTACACCACTGGCGGTTGATGTTTACCATCATCATTCCCCATGCGGGTTTGTGCCGATAGCCGGCTGGTTACCTTGGCGCAGTCTGACCGCACATTCTGGCCCAGCAACCCGGGCCACAACGGGCCATATATGCCCTGTCTCTTCTAACACATGCACCGTTTTCCGGTGCTTATTGCCTGTTATTTACCATGCTTGGCTGTATGCCCCCTGCCCTGCAAGCCATTAATCATGGCCTGCCATAAAACAGAATGAACAGATCACACCACATATACCAACAGTAAAGAACAAAAAAATCAGCTACAATTAACTATATACACTGTCTTAGGAAAAAATTTTCCTTAAATATACATAAAACTGTTTACATAAACAGTCTATTTAAAAAGGTGATATGCAATTATTGCATACCAACAAAATAATATGCATAGCAAAAATATTTGTAATCACGCACACAAGTTTTTCAAAAAAACATAATTGCTATTCTGTAATGACTCTGTACGCTGATTCAAGATAATAAAAATGGTTCATGAGCGCACATGCTACAAGTTTAAGCAATCTTTGTGCCATACCTGCCACGAAAAAATATCAAAATATTCAAGCTGGATGCTATTGGCATCTGGTATCAATAGTGTCCTAGGTCAATCACCTGAAACAATTTGCACATTAAATGAAACAATTTGTGTCATGCGTGTAGCATTTGTCCCAACCCTGGGTGGTTTAGTGTCGTACAGTGGAAGCCACAAAAAAAACATGCCAGTTAGGCATGTTAAGGCATAATGGCAGATATGAGGCTTGCAGCCAAGACTGAAAGCAGAGACACCCCACAAGGGGCGAATCACTGAGATGAAAAGAGGAGCGAATGCGGAGCTGGCTTGAGGAGAAACAGAGACAGTAGAAGGGTGCGCAGTGCGAGCTAGCGAATGCCAAACTTGCGCATTTTGCGGAACAGCGTGCTGCGGCTCATGTGCAGCATGAGGGCTGCATTGCCCTGATGCCCGTGACAGGCGTGCAGGGCTTGCACAATACGCTCACGCTCGCTCTCGCCTGCTGCTGGCGCGTGGGTGGGCCCTTTGGGGGCTGGGCCAGCGGCATAGGGGTTTGCCCCAGTACAAGGGCTTGCATCCGCTTCGCGGCAGGGGCCAGAAACGGGGCTGCGCTGGCAGTCAAAAGGCATGAGCAGCTCGGCCTGCATGGTGGCGGTATCGAGCGTATCGGGCATGGTGGCGCACAGCCGATGGATGAAGTAGCGCAACTCGCGGATATTGCCCGGCCAGGAGTAGCTGTACAACATCTCCTGCGCCTGTGGATCCATAACCTGACCGCGCAGCACATCGCCCTCGGCTTGCGACAAGAAATAGCGCATGAGCCGCTCCACATCGCCCTCGCGCTCGCGCAGGGGCGGCAGCGAAACCACCAGCACAGAAAGCCGGTAAAACAGGTCGGCGCGAAACAGGTTTCGCCTGACCCGCTCCCACAGTTTGGCGTTGGTGGCCGCAATAATGCGCACATCTACACAAATGTTGCGTGTGCCGCTGATGCGCAGCACCCGCTGGGTTTCAAGCACACGCAAAAGCCGTCGCTGGGCGCGCATATCAAGCTCGGCCACTTCATCAAGAAACAGCGTGCCGTTGTGGGCCAGCTCAAAAAGACCGGGCTTGCCCTTGCGGCTGGCCCCGGTAAAAGCTCCCTCTTCATAGCCAAAAAGTTCAGATTCCAGCAGTGATTGCGGCAGTGCGCCGCAGTTGATGGCCACAAAGGGCTGGTCACAGCGCGTACTGGCATTGTGTATGGACTGGGCAAACAGCTCTTTGCCCGTGCCGGTTTCGCCCTGAATGAGCACCGGCTGCGTGGATGGCGCAAACTTGCGCGCCCTGGCCACCGCCGCCTTGATGGCAGCCGAGGAGCCGATTATGTCTTCAAACCTGTGTTGAGCCACCATCTCGGCGTGCATGGCATCGTGGCGGATTTTGCTCTCTTTGGCAGCAATGGCTCGTGGTTCCTGAAAGGTGATTACCGCACCGTGCACGGTATCGCCCACATGGATGGGAATAGCCGAAAACAGCAGCTTTCTGCCCTCCACCTCGGCCATTTCGTCTTCAATGCTGTTGCCAAGCAGGAGGCAGCGGTCAATCTGCGGCAGATCGAGAATGGCGCGGTAGCTGAAGTGCGTAATGTCGTTTTTGAGCCGCAGCATACGCCGCGCCACAGGATTGATGAGCAGCACACGGCCCTCGGCATCGAGCGAGACAATACCGTCGTGCGAATGCTCGATAACGGTCTTGAACTTGAGGCTCTGGGCCTGTTCCAGCTCGCGGGCGTAAACGATGCGCTTGGCCTCAAGCAAAGCCTGACGGATTGCCATTTCACCGCACACCAGCAGTTGGCAGCACAGGCCCATGCTCTCGGCCATGGCAATGGATGTTTCACCACCTATAAACACGTCGACCCTGTCGCGCACGGCCTGCGCAATGGCCCGGCGCATGTCTTCCTTGTCGCTGCCGCTGGGGTAGATACGCAAATCCACATGCAGCAGGTTGCTCAGGGCCGCCAGCTCTTTCTGCAACTGCGGGTAAACGATAAACCCCACTCGTGGATTGGGCTTTGCGGCCTTGGCGAGGGCCTGGTCCATCACGTAGACAAGATCCTGCATGCTGATGGGCAAAAAAACCAGAGGCGTGCTTATGCCCGCCTCTACAATCTGGTTGGCAGACCAGCCGCGCGCCACAATAACGTATGCGCCCTCCTCTTCTGCCTTGCGCGCAACGCTGAGGGAACGGCTAAGGCCGGTGAGATGCAGAAGAATCTTGTCCTGAATGCCCAATTCGCTGGCAACGCGCTGCACGATCTGATAGCTGGTGCTTTCTGGTGCGATGACAACAATTGGGGGCATGAAATCCTCTGATTACGGCTGGTTGGGGGCAAAAAAACAAAATTTTACACGTGCTGCTTACCATAACCCATGTCAAAAATGATGTCACGCGCGGGTCAAAAACGCCAAACGGCAACCACGAGGGTTGCCGTTTGATTTTCATGCAGTGCAGATGCGATGCACTAGCCGTTGCCGGCCGACTGGTCTTTCAGCTCGTTGATAAGGCCAGAGAGAGAAACAGCCAGATCCTCAAGGCGACGGATGGCAGCCAGTGAGGACGCTGCCAGCTCGTCTGTCTGCCCGGCGATGGCGTTGATTTCGTCAATGGACTTGTTGATTTCTTCTGATGTGGCGGCCTGTTCTTCTGCCGCTGTGGCGATGGACTGAATCTGCCCCGCGGACTGGTTTGTGCTGGTCACAATATCACCCAGGGCAGCGCCCGATTCGCCAGCCAGCGACGAGGCATGGTCGAGCCCCTGCACGGCTTCTTCCACTGACTTCACATTGAGCCCCGCCACCCGCTGGATGGAAAGAATGGAGTCGCTCACTTCCTTGGTGGCGTGCATGGTCTTTTCCGCCAGCTTGCGCACTTCGTCGGCCACCACGGCAAAACCGCGGCCAGCCTCGCCTGCGCGGGCGGCCTCGATAGCTGCGTTAAGGGCCAGCAGGTTGGTCTGATCGGCGATATCTTCAATGGTGGTCATGATCTTGCCGATGGCATGGGCCTGATTATCCAGATCGCCCATGGCAGAGCGCAGCTCAAGTGCCTTTTGCTCAGAGGCGCGCATGGCCTCGAGCGAACGCCCGACAACTTCTGCACCCTGATTGGCCTTGTCGCGCGCGTCTGTACCCTGTGCAGCTGCATGCGAGGCGTTTTTGGCAACCTCAAGAACGGTAGAGTTCATTTCTTCCATGGCCGTGGCGGTTTCGTGGATACGCTGCCGCTGCACCTGGGTTCCCCCGCGGATGTCCTCTGAGCTGCTGGCAAGAGTGCTCACTTCCTGATGGAGCATCTGCACCATGTGCTCAAGCTGGCGGGCGGCTTCAAGCATGCCCTCGGCCTTGGCTTTTTCTGCATGCTGGCGGGCGGCCTCGGCCTCTTGCGTTGCGGCGTGGGCTGCGGCGGCTTTTTCATGGGCTTCTACGGTTCGGGCTTCAATTTCGGCAATATTTGACTTGAGCGTTGAGCTCATGGCGTTAAGCGATTCAAATATCTCGCCCATTTCATCCACGCGGCGGTTCACCATAGTACCGTAAACGCCAGCAGACACATCCTTAAGGAACACGCCCACGGCCTTGAGTGGCCGAATGATCAGCCGCCCGGTGAGCAGCCAGATACCAAGACAAATGCCTGCAAGACTGACAAGCATGCCAATGGCAAACTGCCACACGGCGGCATTTACGGGTTCCATGAGTTCGCTCTTTTCAATAAGGCCAATGAACTTCCACTTGAGCTCTGCCGAATTGAACACCACGGCCTCATATTCCCGGTTGCCAATAACGGCCTCACCCGTCGCAGCGCCAGACTTGAACAAGGCAGCCAGCGCTGCGTTGCCAATACCGTCTATTTTCTGAAAATTATGTTGCGGGTCTTTGGGGTCAGATATGACCACGCCGTCATCCTGCACCAGAATGACAAAGCCCGTGCGACCGATGTGCACGTTTTTGATCAGCTCGGTGAGGGTTCCCAGCGTAATGTCTATGGCGGCAACGCCGGTTATCTTGCCACCACCGTCGCGTACCGCGCGACAGGCGCTGACCATGGGCTGGCCGTCTGTGCTGCGGTAGGCACTGGTGATGTAGCTTTTGCCCGGGTCAGAAACTGCCATGCCCCACCAGGGACGCTTGCGCGGGTCATAACCAGCGGGCTGGATTTTGTCTGCTGCAGAGCTGTTAAGCACAAACGCGCCTTCCATATTGCCGGCGTACACGTTTGAGTATGAGGGATGGGTTTCGCGATATAGCTTAAAGACAGCATCAAGCGCCTTGCCTGCAGCGTCATCTGCAGCGGGGCTGGCCAGTGTGGAACCGGTAGCAGTAACGTGACTGGTGCTCATTTGCGGCAGCTGGGCCATAAGCGGATCAGCGGCCAGCATGCCTACGTTGAGCTTGTATTCTTCAAACATGGCGGTAACAACATTATTTACCTGACGCAATTCACCAAGAGTGGATTTTGCAAAACTTTCTTCAGATAATGTTGCAATGCCCCGCGATGTAAGGGCAAACAAAAAACCCATTGGAATAATAATGATGGCCACAACACCAAGCATGAGCTTGAGAGAGATTGATTTGTTCATAACAACCCTTTGAGGAGCGCTACCCCACGTTTGATACCAGCGCCTGACCCATAATTACTGCTGCAACCATCGCGCAGCCCATGAAACACCATTGGGTATGAACATGTTGTGACCAACAAACTATCAATATCAAAGCATTAAAACATTTTAAGCCATCAAGCTATACAACCACTATCATCATATCGACAAAAAAATGAAAATATTTATACTATCAGTGCAAACATTTTGATGTAACATTTGGCTTATTTATATAATAGCACAATTCATAAACATTAAAAATAATAAATATTTCATAAATAACACGTACATATTATTTATACATTCGCAATATATTAATATATATGTAGTTTTTTACATGAGACGCATCACATAACAAATCTATATTCATACAATTTATATATATCATGCCTAAATATAATAACAATAAAATACATAAGCACTATTTTCGATATATAAAAAAATTACATAATAATAATCTATATGTAATGCACATTAATGACAATAAACAGAAAAGCACGTCATTATAAATTAATTACTCCAGACACAGGAGCGCAGAAATGAAACGAAACAGATTTTCTGAGGAACAATTCAGGGATATTAAGTAGCCCCCATTTCGTCCGGGCACCCTTCTAACTGAGGAGGAGTGCTGGTATTATGGCTGGAACTAGTGCTAAAAGTTCAACGGTGGAGATAGTAAACATACCCCTCCATCGTCGATGGTCTGTCGGCGAAAAATTCGCCAGATGGAGGCCAGCATGGCCCTAGGTCAGTCGGTTTCCCTGGTGGCACGAACGTATGGCGTTGCTCCGAATTTGCTTTACCGCTGGAGAAAACAGATGAGTGATTGCGGCAAAACAGCCATTGAAGCCAACGACGAGGTTGTCAGCGTTGCCGAAGTAAAGGCCCTTAAAAAGCGAATCCGCCAGTTGGAGAGCGATCTGGGGCTGTAAGCAGCTTCACTGCCTGAATAGTACGCGCCTGTGGGCGCAAATGCAGCCCGCCCGCATCCTCACAGGAGAATGCGGGCGGGCTGTTATTTACTGCTTAGAAGAGCATGACGCTCCACTAGCCGCCCTGATTGGTCGTCAGATGCTGCACGGCAACTTGTACGGCTTCACTCCCGCTGTCGGTAGTTATAGTTGTGCTGTGCACATCCCACACGGTGCCATTGCTCGCAGTCTGCGTTGTGGTTGTCCATGTATGCGAAGCATCAAATGACACAGCGGTACTGCCGTCACTGCCAGTGCTGATGGAAACCCCGGTCTTGGACGCAATTTCTGCCATATCGGTGAGGTTGTTCAAAGCATCGCCGGAAGTGCTGACCATTACCTCCACGCCTGTGATGCCGTCCACGCCCTTGGCGTGTTCCGCTCCTGTAAACAGGGCATCCACGCTGCCGCCCTTGACCAGCAGCATATCTGTGCCACTGCCGCCGTCAATGGTGTCGCCTTGATGGAAGACCAGCACATCGTTGCCTGCGCCGCCATACAAGTGGTTGCCGCCGCCATCGGTGGCAAAGGTATTGGCTCCGCCGTCAAGGAAGTCGCTGCCTGTCCCGCCGTAGAGATGGTCATTGCCAGCGCCGCCATAGAGGTGGTCGCCTGCATTGCCAGCATAGAGGGTATCGTTGCCGTCTTCGCCGTACAATTGGTTGTGCCCAGCGCCGCCGTAGAGAATGTCGTCCCCGGCGCCGCCGTAAAGGATATCATCATGGCTACCGCCAATCAGGATGTCGCTGCCAGCTCCGCCTGCGGCCTCATAGGCATGCGTCGCGGAGTTCTCTTGGGCGATAAACAAATGCCCGCCTTGGCCATCCCAGTTGTCAGTATTGATATCCACAGAGATCGTGCCGCTTGCCTGCCCGTTGGTGGAATGACCGTCAGACACTGTATAACTAAAAGTATCCTTCAAGTCTGAGCCTGCGTCGTGCAGGGCAGCCAACTTGCTTATGGAATCGTAGCTGGAATCAAGCTTGTAATCGCCATAGAAGAACATATCCTTATGCGTTTCGTCAGCGGTAAAGGTCAGCGTACCGAACGCGCCATGCACCTCTGTTGTGCCCTGCGCAGCAGCATTCAGCTCGTGCCCGTTCACGGAAAACGTCAGGTGATCTCCCAAATCAACGTCTGTGGCTGAAAGCGCATGACTTGCGGCATCAAGATGCGCCACAGGGGCATCATTGGTGCCAGTGATGTTGACAACAACGTCATGGCTCACCGTGCCGCCTTGCCCGTCCTTCACAGTAACGGTAAAGGTTTCCGTGGCTTTCGCACCCTGGGCCAGTTCGTGGTTGGTCAGGGTGTACTTGTAGTTGCCAGAGGCGTCCAGAGTCAGCTGTCCGTAGTGACCTTCCACAACAGCATTTGTTGCACCAGATGCAGTGGCGCTGCTAGTGCCGTAGGCAAGGCTGTACGTCACGGCATCATTGGTGTCCATATCCACAGCACCCAGGTTGCCGGTGAGCGGGCTTGCTCCCTCCACAATGGAAAGGCTGGGCGCGGTGAAGGTGGGGTCGTTGTTCACGCCCTTGAGCGTGATTGCCAACGTCTGGCTGGTTTCCACGCCGTATTTGTCCACGGTCACAACGGTAAACGCGCCACCTTCTGTTGTAACATCCTTGCCCTGGGCCTCTAGGCTCTTGGCGTAAGCAGCATCAAGCGTATAGGTGTAATTTTTGCCATCAAGCTTGAGTGTGCCGTGCCCGTCATGCAGCTCCGTCACATACTTGCCGCCAGACCTGATATAGTACGTCAGCGTGTCGCCATCCACATCGGTGGCGCTAATGGTGCCCGAAAGCGACTGAACGCTAGCGCCATTATCTGTAAGCGTTGTTGCGTCAGCATCAAAGGCCTCCATTTTGGGAGAGTCATTGGTGCCTGTGACAGTGACGGCAACCTTTGCTGTATCTGTTGCTCCAGCTGCATCGCTCACGCCGATTCTGGCGTCGATGGTCAGGGTTTCACCTTCGGCAAGATGCGCAATACCGCCTTTGTCGCCCTGGAAGTTGTAGGTGCCGTCCTTGTTCAGTTCCAGCAGGCCCATGTACACCGTGCCAGAAGAGGTGTTTGTCGTATGCCAGCCAGAGGCATCCCTGTAGGCGTACACAGCCTCAGTGACGGAAGTGCTGCCAGATGCGATGGCATGCCCGTTGAGGTTGAGCGTGAGGCTGTCGCCTGCATCAACATCATACGTCACTGCCGTTCCGCCGCCCGGGAGGGGTGGGGGGCCCGCCGGCCCA